>NZ_JBVHHY010000029.1:0-121402 GCF_055560835.1 Kitasatospora sp. NPDC023120
GTACTGCAGGGGGGACCCTGTGGGAGAGTAGGACGCCGCCGAACAATTCTTCAGAAGAACCCCCAGCCGGGGAAACCGGGCTGGGGGTTCTTCGCGTTTGCGGCCCGATATATACGACCCTGCCCGCTCGTAGGCTCCCGACGAGCGGGCAGGGGAGGGATGAGCTCAGGTGAGGTGGTCGAACTCGCCGGCCTTGGCTCCGAGGATGAGGGCACGGAGCTTGGCGGTCGAGGTCGTGACGATGACGGAGGGGTCATCGGACTCCCGGAGGTGGCGGACGTCGTCGGCTCCGGCCGCAAGCTCAACGCAGGTGCTTCCGCCATCGGCGTTGCTGAAGGATGACTTCTGCCAGGCCAGGTGGGACATCGGGTTGCCTTTCAGTGCTGGAGTTCGTAGAGAATGTGTTGAAGGAGCCCCCAGGAATCGCGTGAGCTGTCACGCCGAGGCTTGCTGGTGTCCACGGCGGGTAGCGCGAGATCCCTGGCCTCTTGGAACTTCTGGTGGTAGGCCGCCACGTCGTCTGGATCACCAAGGTGAACCGCCCGCTTCGGTCCGTCCAGGATGATGGTAGAGAGGTCGGTGCACCCGGGATCGCAGATCAGGAACGCGCCAGCGTAGGGCGCCCTCCCCAAGGCGTCGAACGGCAAGATCTCGATCGTGACATTGGGGAGTTCTGCCATGTCTACGAGATGGAGGAGTTGCTCCCGCATCACGGACTTGCCAGCGAACTGCATGCGAAGAGCGGCCTCATGAATCACGTACCGAAACTGCCGCTGCTTGCTGTCGGTCATGATGCGCTGACGTTGCAGACGGAACTCAATGGCCGTGGCGGTGTCCCAACGGCCATCCTTGTAGGCACCTTTGTAGATCGCTTCAACGTAGCCCGGGACCTGCAGCGTTCCGGGGATGTACAGCGCGTCGAAGACGGCGAAGGCCTCGGAGCGGTCTTCTGCTTCTGCGAGATCCAGGGCGAGAGCCGGAACCTTTCCCTTGAAGTCGCTCCACCAGCCCTTGCCGCTGCTGGCTCCGAGATCGTGCAGCAGCTTGGTGTAGGTCCCATCCATGCACCCATAGGCTCCAAGCAGGACGGTCAGACGCTCCGGGTCGAGTCCGGTCCGTGCGGCCTCGATGTGACTGAGTTGCGGTCCGGCGATGCCGATGAGGGCACCGGCATCCTTGACCGACAGGCTGACCGCCTCGCGCAACCTCCTCAGCTCAGCACCGAACCGCCGCTGTCGCTCGCTGATTTGGGTCCTGAGTGCCAAGGGGGATTCCTTCCGTCTTGGGCCAGTCTCCACCCACACGAGTGAGCTTAGCCAAGTCGGCCGAGGCATCTCGGCGATCAGGTTGCATGCGTGTGACCTATGTCCCTACTCTCAGTGTTGCACCGATCACATGACGGAGTGTCAGCAGCGCCTGCTTTCGCGCCGCAGAGCAGCCTCACCAGGCCTGGCTCACGGTGACCCTCCGCCGATCACCCCTTCTCTCCCTTTCCTGGGGGTCTCATGCGTGCCTGCAACGTCCACCGCGCGGGCTGAGCTCTCCGACCTCCTCACCTCTGCCGGGTGGCCGCCCTCCCTCATCGGTGACGCCGAACTCGCCCTCCACGAACTCTTCGTCAACGCCTGGCGTCACGCGGGTAGTCCGGCTCCGCTCGTCACCCTCGTCCTCTCCTCCCGGCGCCTCCGCGTCTCGGTCTGCGACGACAGCCCCGTCCTCCCCGGCGACCCCCGTCCTCCCGCGGACCCGCTCGCGCTCTCCGGCCGGGGCCTCTTCCTCGTCCGCTCCCTCACCCACCGTTTCGGCGCCGACCTCCGTAAGCAGGGCAAGGCTGTCTGGTTCGAGCTGGAGGCCGCCGCGTGAACCGTCGTCAGCCGATGCAGCCGACCGACCTCCGGATCAAGGCCTTCAGCGACGAGCACGTCCGCGCGCTCCTGGCGGAAGTCCGTGAGCGCGGCAGGGAGTTCGGCATCCTCTTCCCGTCGGCCATCGCCGACCGCAACATGGACGGCCGGCCCCTGATCTGCTTCAACACCGCGCCGCTCTCGACCCTGCTCAACCTCCTCACCCTCCTCCTCGAAGCCGACCGCGACCGCGACCGCGACCGCAACCGCGGCCGGGACCACGAGTACGCGTGCGGTTCCTGATCGCTGCCGCCTTCCTCGCCCTCCTCGCCCTGGCGATGGCCACCGTCGTCCTGGGCGTCATCACCGCACTCAACGTTGCAAGGCCCGATGAAGAGGAGCCCTCCCGATGACGACGGATCCCGCGCGTGACGCGCTCGCCAATGCCCTTGCCGCTGCCCAGTACGCCGTCGCCGCCGCCTTCAACACCTTCTCCGCCTCCCCGGTCACCCCGCCCGTCCCCGACGACTTCGACTGGCCCGACCTGGAAACCTTCATCCACGACCTGGGCTTCGCCGCCGACGACTCCGAGACGGCCCTCAACCTCTACCGCCTGCTCTTCGCCGTCCAGCGGATCGCCTACCGCGAGGCCGCCGGCCGTAACTCCCCCTGGCTTGCCACCCGGCTCAACCCCTGCTCCCACTGAGGCGGTGGCGAAGGGGAGTCGGATGACGACGGCAAGCCGGACCGCCTCCGCCCGGTGCCGCGCATTCGTAGCGCAACGCCGGGCGGAGGCCGTGGGGTCGAGGTCGCCAGACGGAGCCGACCGGTCTCGGTCAGCGGTGGGTCGCGGTGTGCACGAGGGCCGTTCCGGTCGCCGGACTGACGGAGGCGGCCGATTCGCCGTGCTGCTGCTGTCCCTTGCCCGCGACGGTCAGTTTGCACTGGCCGTCCTCGCAGGAGCGCTGCAGACGGCCCCTGGAGATGGTCTGCATCAGCCCGATGGCCCAGCACATCGGGCACCCGCGCAACGCGAGCAGACCGGCCGGCAGGAGTACCAGGCTGACCGGCCCGATGACCGGCATGAGTGCCACCGAGCCGACCAGCGCGCCGAATCCCACCGCGCCGCGCGACAGGTGCCGGGCCAGGGACGCGCTCGCGAAGTCGGGGCCGGGACCGGGGCCGTCAGCCTTCGTTCGGGGCATCGTTTCCTCCAAGGGCTGGGTCGGGTGCGGTACGGAGCGTGTGCCGGACCGTTGCGCGGGCTCGGTGCAGACGCGACTTCATCGCCGCCGTACTGAGGCCCAGCGCATCGGCGACCGCCCGTCCGCTGTGGCCCTGGATGTCTCGCATGATCAGCACCCGGCGCTGGTCGGTTGGCAGGGCGGCGACCGCCGCCGCCACCGTGCCCGCGTCCAGGCGCCGCAGTACCTCGTCCTCGGCCGAGTCGACGAGGGCGTCTGGAACCACGGGGGAGTCCCGCGTCATCGTCCGTGCGCGCCGCAGACACTCGTTGCGGACGATCCTGAACATCCACGACGCCAGTGCGCCGGTGGCCCGCAGCATCCCGATCTTGCGGTACAGGATGATCAAGGCTTCCTGCGCCGCATCCTCGGCGTCCTGCGGGGTCGCGCAGAGGGAGTGGGCGAAGCGCTGCACGTTCGGGTGTGAGCCCGATACCAGCGCCGCGATCGCATCGACCTCACCGCGCTGCGCGGCGACGATCAGCTGTTCGCCGGGCCAGGCCGAGTCAGCCACGCCCACCTCGCTTGCGCTTCAGGACGAGCATGCACGTGCAGAGCAGCATCGCGCCGACAGCGACCCCGATACCAACGATCACGACAACCTCCAGGTCATGGACCGACGTTTGTCGGTACAGCCATAAGAGGCACGAGGCGCGCGAAAGGATTCAGCCCGCGCCCGGTGCCACCGGAAGCGTGCCCCGAGGGACCCTCGGCGCGGAACGGCCCCTTGCGGGGACCGGCCTTCACCCGCCCGGCGCCAGGGACTACGGTGCGACCGTGATCAACGACCGCCGCGTCCACCACGCCTGGGAGTGGTGGGACGCCGCCATCGAGGACCACCAGGAGGGTCGCTGGACCCGCACCCCCGTCGAACGCCAGGCGATGGACGACATCGCCGCCTCGACCCCGGCGCACCTGGACCTGTCCACCGACATCCCCTGGCCCGTCCGGCTCTCCCGCATCGCCGGCTGGGCGGACACGATCCGGCGCGCCGCCCGGACCGGCGGCTGGGACCTGGTGCCCGTCGACGGCGTGACCCCGCCCCGACCTGCCGGCATGGCCCAACTCCTCTCCGCCATCCACGCGGTGGGTGAGCAGGGCGAGGACTGGCTACGGCGGTTCCCCGTCGACGGCCCGCCACCGAACCGGGCGGTCGTCCAGGCCGAGAGCTTCCTTTTCGGCCCGGGCACGGTCGAGGACCTCCGTCAGTTCTTCTACGACTAGGGACTGTTTGGGGCTCGGATCCAGGTGGAGCCAAACGTTTCCCGTTCGACGGGGTTGACCACCTGTTAGCGTGCGCGGATGGAAGATCTGGGACCCGTGGCTTGGCCGCCTGAGCCGATCAGGACCGAGAGGCTCGTGCTCCGTGGGCCCGAGACCCGGGACCATGCGGCGTTCATCGAGCTGCTCGCCTCGCCAGAGGTGCACACCTACCTCGGCGGCCCCCGGCCGCGTGACGAGCTCGAGCGCGAGATGTCCGGCGCACCCGAGCGGTGGCCCGGGAGCTTCGTCGTCGATCTCGACGGGTCGATGATCGGCCAGGTCCTGCTCAGGAGAGCAACCGGGGACCGTCGCCCTGCTGCCGTGGGGAAGGTCGATCTCGGCTACCTGTTCCTGCCGCGGGCGTGGGGGTTCGGGTACGCCGCCGAGGCGTGCACGGCGGCACTTGGCTGGCTCGCCGGCGCGCTTTCCGGCGAGCCGGTGGTGCTCACCACCCAGACCGCCAACGCCGGCTCGATGCGTCTCGCGGCGAAGCTGGGGTTCACCGAGGTGGAGCGGTTCGAGGCCTGGGGCGCCGAGCAGTGGCTCGGCATACGGCCCCCGGTCACGTCGTCCGGTTGAGCTTGCGCCGAAACCGCTGGGGAGTACCCGCCCGACACCGTGCGCTGCTGCGCGTCGAGGCCGGCGCGATGCCGACCGGCAGCGGCAGGTTCGGGCCGGCGTGCCCGAACTCGACGTTGCCCAGGACTGGGATGTCCCGCTCGCCGAGGACGGATGACGACGAGATCTCCGGGCCTCAGGGCACGCGATCGAAGCGGTTGAGGCAGTTGAGGCAGTGCAGAACCGGCCATGGCGTCAGTGTCGTTGGTGCCATGGGCAGGGGCGCGCGATTTTCGCCGGTCATGGGTGGAGAACCCGTCCCGCCATGTCCCGGATGGATGCGGCCAGGGTGTCAGGAGCGGCGAGATGGGCGATATGTCCCTGGCCGGTGAGCGTGATGGTCCGCGCGTTCGGCAGGATCGCCGCCAGATCGGCCAGGCGTTCGCGCAGGTGAGCGGGGCTGCGATCGCCCTCGACCAGGGTTGTCGGTGTTTCGAGCGTCGCGAAGCGATCGATGCCGATGCCGAGTGCGTCGATCGCCTCGTCGTCTGCGATCTGTGCCGCTGCGTACGCGGAGAACGCCGTTCGCACGCGCTGGTCGGCGAACATGGCGTCGACCACGTTCGCGGGCATGCGGACGATGTCCCGCATGTGTATGCGCATCGCCTCGACCGGGTCGCCGCTGTCGAGTGCGGCGCGGGCACGTGCTCCCGCCGTGCCGGCGATCAATTCCCTGGTGGGCAGCGGCGGTTCGTAGAGGAATAGCCCGGCGAACGCCGACGGCTCCAGCAGTGCGGCTTCCAGTGCGGCGACGGCGCCCGAGGAATGCCCCACGAGAAGGACAGGGGACTCCAGGAGATCCGCGATGGCGACGATGTCGGCTGCCTCGGTGGCCATCGAGTGCGGCAGTGCGATGTCTGCGTCGGGAACGTAGATCCGTCGGCGGATCCTGACGACGCGGAAGTCGTCGGCAAGGTGGTGGGTGACGCCGTCCCAGGTCGTCGCATCCCCGCCGCCTGGGTGGACCACCAGCAGGTTCGGCCCGGATCCGCCGTCGAGAGCGCTGATGCGGCGACCGTCATCAGATGCTGCGAGGAGCTCAGTCATACGCACAACGTACCCGTCGGCGGATACCGCACCGGCGGATCGCCGAAATCCCGTGCTGCCGAGGCGGATCGGCAGCCCCTGCCGGGCCGTGGCCGGGACGCAGACGCCGTGGACCCGCCCCGTAACCTTCCGCTGTGACGACTTCCTGGCCCGACGAAGCCACCTTCGCCCACGGCGAGCGGGTGGCACTGACCACCCCGGTTCCGCCCCGACCCGAACTCGGTCACCTGGGCGCGGAGATTCTGGGCACCCGGGGCGTAGTCCTCGAGTGCGTCATCAGGGCCGACGACCTCGACGGCGGGCGCGTGGGGCCCGTGTACTACGTCCAGACCGAGGACGGCAGCCCCTGGTACCTGCGGCCGGAGTTCCTCGTCTCCCTCGACCGCTGACCGTCCCGCACCCCCCTGCGCAGGAAGTCGGCCCGTCCGACTTCCTGCTCCGCGCGCCCGCTACTCCTGGGCGGCGAGCGGGGTCAGGGGCAGCGCGACCCGGCTCTCCCAGGCCTGCTCCAGGGCGCGGGTGAACGTTTCTGCAGGCTGCGCGCCCGAGACGCCCAGCCGCCGGTCCAGGACGAAGAACGGCACGCCCGTCGCCCCCATCGCGCTCGCCGTCGCCTCGTCCTCGCGGACCGCCTCCGCGTAGGCCTCCGGATCGGCGAGCACGGCCGCCGCCGCCTCGCCGTCCAGCCCGACCTCGACGGCCAGCTCGACCAGTCGGGCCGCCGCGAACGCCGAGCTCTCCTCGGCGAAGTTGGCGCGGTAGAGGGCGTCCAGCAGCCGCCCCTGTCGACCGTGCTCCTTGGCGAAGTGCAGCAGACGGTGCATGTCGAAGGAGTTCGCCGCGTCGCGTCCCTCGCTCAGGTACGGCAGCCCCTCCCCGCCGGCGTTCTCGGCGATCCGGGCCTCCGCTGCCTCGGCCTGCTCCAGGCTCATCCCGTACTTGGCGGCGAGCAGCGGCACGACCGGACGGGCCTCCTGCGGCGCGCGCGGGTCCAGCTCGAAGGAGCGGTGCACGACCTCGATCTCCTCGCGGTGCTCGAACCGCTCCAGCGCCCGCTCGAACCGTGCCTTGCCGATGTAGCACCACGGGCAGTTGATGTCACTCCAGATCTCGACGCGCACGGCGCTGCTCTCCTTCCACGGGGACACTGGGGTCCGTCGCGCAGGCCTCTCCCGCAGCGACGTCCCAGGTCAACGCATTCGGCCACCTGAATATTTCAGGACGAGAAATATTCAGGGGTGGACCGGTGCGGCGATCCAGCCCGGGAGGGTGGGCAGAACCGTTTCTGCGAGGCGGTTCATCGTCGCGTCGTCGGGGGCCCGGCCGTCCTCGCGGAAGACGGCGATCTCGAAGGCGCGGCCGGCCGGGGCCTGGGGATCCTGGGCGACGACAAGGTTCCGGGTGACGGGGCCGACCTTCCCGCCGGGGACCAGGACCATCGCATTGGACGAGTAGGTCACGGCGGGATGGCCGAGGACGGTGGTGGGCTTGGCGAAGAACTGCGGCATGCCGATCATGTCCTCGACCGTGGTGGAGCTGTCCGTGAAGGCCAGGGCGGTGTGGAGGAGCCGGATCTCCACCATCGGGTCCTTGCCGACGGCGAGCGGTGCCGGGTGGGCGGTGGTGACGTGGTCCTCGGGCGTGCCCAACAGGGCGGGGAGGTCGGGCCGGTTGACCGCGGCGCACAGTGCGGGGTACCCCGGCGGGTCCGTGGGACCGGGGGCGGCGCACTGGGCCGGCTTGTCGGCGGGCTTCGGGGGGTTGTCGAGGAAGCCCAGCCCCCACAGGCCGGCGACGACACCGGCGACCAGCGCCACCGCGGCCGCCAGCTGGAGGCCCACCCGGCCGTCGCCCTTGCCGGCGTCCTTGTCGGCGGTGTCGGCGGTGTCGGCCGTGTCGGTTTCCATCCGTGGATCCCCCGTTCGCGAAGCCCGTCCCCGAACACCCGAGGACCCCGTGGGCCGGGGCGATCGTAGCGGCGGACTTGATCTGGCGCGCACCCCAGCTCCTGGCGTCGTCGCCATGACGGCGCCACCCCGATCGGCAGGTGAGACGCAGGAGCTGGTCGAGGCGCAAGAGCTACAGGCAGATCCAGCAGTACAGCTGCTCACCCGCCGCGCGCGCCCGGCGGGCAAGGCACATCAACTCCTCGGCCAACGGCAGGAAATCGGACGGATCGGGGCGCCGTCCCACTCCTCCGCCAGCGCCCACTGCCGGACGACCTCCGGCAGCCGCTCGTCGGGCACCCCGGCCAGCGCGTCCCGGGCGGCGTTGTCCAGCTCCGTGACTCACGGGCCGGTCGCCCACGGGTCGTCCTCGCTGTCGGGCCCGCTCGGGCCGGGTGGCGGGGCGGGTAGGGACCGGGGGAGTGGGAAGTCGGACCGCGGCTGCACCGTCGCCTACCAGTCCGTGGACGAACCCGACCTGCGGCGGCCGCTGACCGCGACCACCACCCGGGTCTGGGCCTGGGAGGGCACCGACCCCAGGCCGGCCGTCGCCCCGCCCGCGCCGGAGAGCGCCGAACTCGTCCGCGCCATCGTCGGAATCGTCTGGCCGACCGTCCCGGCCGCGTACGACGAGGCCGTCCGCCTCGCCGGGCTGCCGCTCGAGGACCTGCTCGGCGTGCTGGTCCACCCGCCGCTGCCGCGCGAGGACGAACTCGGCCGGGCCCTGCTCGCCCACCAGCCCGAGCTGTGGGTGCGCGCCGTCCAGGCCTTCGCCTGCCTCGGCATCGCCCACCACCGCACCGACCAGCCGTGGGAGGAGTCGGAGCGCCGCCGGGTGCTGCTCGACCTGCTCCTCGGGCCGGAGGACTGGGTCGCCGAGGCGGCCGGCTTCGCGCTGGTCGCGATCGGCTGGACGCACCCGAGCTGCGCGCCGACATCGCCGCGCAGCTCCGGCGGCGGCTGCACTACTGCGTCGACGCCCGGCGGGTGCGCGTGGTGACGATCCTGCGCTCGGTGTGCCGCCTGGTGCTCGCCGCCCCCTGGATGTCGCCCGCCGACCGCGACCTGGCGCGGGCGGCCATCCGCGCCGAGGACGCCGCCGAGACCCCGGACCCCGAGCCCGACCTCGAGTCCGAGCCGACGCCCGACCCGACGCCCGAGCCGACGTCCGAGCCCGAAGAGGCCGCGGAGCCGGAGCCGACGCCCGAGTCCGAACCGGCCCCCCCGGCCGCAGCGCCCTGGTTCCTCGGACGCCTTCCTCGGCCGGGGCTGACACCCCCGCCGGCCGGGGCCCGCTACCCGACGCCCGGCAGCGGGTCCTGGTCGACCTCGAACCGGGCGACGCGCTCCGCCGGATCGCGGCACTCCGGCCCCAGCCGCAGCATCCGCGACTCCGGGTCGTGCAGCGGCCGGTGGCAGCGGCGGCAGGTCACCCGGGGACGGAGGGTCTGCGCGCTGTCCGTACCGGGGAGCGGCTCAGGGCTGGTCATGGGGAGACGGTAACGGGCCGGGCCGGGAGGGTTCCCGTCGATGCGTGAAACGATGGCCCCCATGGCCACCGACCGCAGCAGCGCAGGAGACCCGGCGCGCACCCTCGCCCTGCTCTGGGGGCTCACCGCCGAGGAGAAGCCCGGCCGGCGCGGACCCCGGCAGGCACGCTCGACGGGTGAGATCGCCGCCGCCGCGATCGCCCTCGCCGACGCCGAGGGCGTGGACGCCGTCACCATGCGCCGGGTCGCCCAGGAGCTCGGGGTCTCCCCGATGGCGCTCTACACCTACGTGCCCGGCAAGGCCGAGCTGCTCGACCTGATGCTGGACACCGTCTACGCGACGATGCCCCGCAGCACCCCCGCCGACGACGGCTGGCGCGCCCGGGTCACCGCCGTCGCGGACGACAACCGCGCGCTGCACCGCGCCCACCCCTGGGTCGCCGCCGTCTCCACCAGCCGCCCGCCGCTCGGGCCCGGCCTGATGGCCAAGTACGAGTACGAGCTGCGCGCCTTCGAGGGCACCGGCCTGCCCGACGTCGAGCTGGACGCCGCGCTGACCCACCTGCTCGGCTTCGTCCAGACCTGCGCCCGGATGGCCGCCGACGAGCGTGCCGCCCAGCAGGACAGCGCGATGACCGACGAGCAGTGGTGGGCCGCCAACGCCGAGCTGCTCGCCCGGGTCTTCGACCCCGAGCGCTACCCGGTGGCCGCCCGCGTCGGCGCCGCCGCCGGGGAGGCGCACGGCGGCGCGTACAGCCCGGACCACGCCTACGCCTTCGGCCTGGCCCGCGTCCTGGACGGGCTGGAAGCCCTCATCGCCGGCCGGTAGCCCTCATCGCGCGCCGGGTAGCCCGGCTCACCCGCCGGCAGCCCGGCTCACCCGGTGCCGGCCCGCCCGTCGTACTGCTCCCGCGCGTCGGCGACGGCGCACATCCGGGACTCCACCCAGTGGGCGAGGGCCGACACGTGCTCGGCCACCTCCAGCCCGAGCGGGGTGAGGCTGTAGTCGACCCGGGGCGGGATCACCGGATGGGCCACGCGTAGCACGAATCCGTCCCGCTCCAGGTTCTGCAGGGTCTGCGCGAGCATCTTCTCGCTGACCCCGGAGACCCGGCGGCGCAGTTCGCTGAAGCGGTAGCCGCGCTCGCTCAGGGCGACCAGCACCAGCACCCCCCACCGGCTGGTCACGTGCTCCAGCACGCCCCGGGACGGGCACATCCGGTCGTAGACGTCGGGCACCCGGTCGAGCAGTGACCGCTCCTCTTCGATTACCTCCATGCCAGTACCGTACTTTGAAGTGCGTACTATCCGAAAGTTAGTGCCGTCCCTAGGGTGAGTTGCGAACCGATCGAGCCATCCGCAGGGAGCAGAAGCATGTACGTCGTCACCGGTGCCACCGGCCAGCTCGGCCGACTCGTCGTGGAGGGCCTGCTGGCCGCCGTCCCGGCGAACGAGATCGCGGTCGTGGTCCGCTCCGCCGCCAAGGCCGAGGAGTGGGCGAAGCAGGGGGTGCGGGTCCACGAGGCGGACTACGGCCGGCCCGAGACGCTCGCCGGAGCCTTCGCGGCCGGCGACCGGGTGCTGCTCATCTCCGGGAACGAGTTCGGCAGCCGGGTGTCCCAGCACGGTGCGGTGATCGACGCGGCCCGGGCCGCCGGGGCGGCGCTGCTCGCGTACACCAGCATCCTGGGCACGGCGACCTTCGGCCTGGGCGACGAGCACAAGGCGACCGAGGAGCTGCTGCTCGCCTCCGGACTGCCGTACGCGCTGCTGCGCAACGGCTGGTACACCGAGAACTACCTCGGCGACGTGTCCGGCACGCTGGAACGCGGCGTGGTGCTGGGCAGTGCCGGGGAGGGCCGGGTGGCGACCGCTCCGCGCCGGGACTACGCCGACGCGGCGGTCGCGGTCCTGACTGGAGAGGGGCACGAGAACCGGGTCTACGAGCTGAGCGGCGACGCCGCCTGGAGCCTGCCCGAGCTGGCCGCCGAGCTGGCGCAGGCCTCGGGCGAGCCGGTCGCGTACCGGGACCTCTCCCCGGCCGAGCACCGCGAGGCGCTGGTGGGCGCCGGGATGCCGGAGGGCTTCGCCGAGGTGTTCGTGGACGTGGACGCCGGCATCGCCCGCGGCGAGCTGGCCGCCACCCCGGGCGACCTCGCCCGCCTGATTGGGCGCCCGACCCTCCCGCTGGCGGAGTCCGTCCGTGCCGCGCTGGGCTCCTGAAACGACCCGGAAGTCCAGCATTCAAGCAATGTCATGACCAAAATCCGGAAACGGAGATGACAGCCCGCCCTCCCGCCAGCTACGGTCGCCTGGACCACACGCGCGCGGGAGGGCACTCGGCCATGCCACAGACAGATCAGCAGGACAACGGCCGGGGGCTCTGGTACGGCGTCGCGGCCTACGGCATCTGGGGACTCTTCCCCCTGTTCTGGCCGCTGCTGGAGCCGGGCGCCGCCGACGACATCCTGGCCAACCGGATGGTCTGGTCCCTGCTCGCGGTGGTCCTGCTGCTGGTCGTCCAGCGGCACTGGGGCTGGATACGCCCGCTGCTGCGCCAGCCCCGCCGGCTCGCGATGCTGGCCGGCGCCGCCGCCGTGATCTCGGTCAACTGGGGCGTCTACATCTGGGGCGTCAACGCCGGTCACGTGGTCGAGACCAGCCTCGGCTACTTCATCAACCCCCTGGTCACCATCGCCTTCGGCGTCCTGGTGCTCAAGGAGCGGCTGCGCGTCGCGCAGTGGACGGCGGTGGGCATCGGCGCGCTCGCCGTCGCGGTGCTGACCGTCGCGTACGGGCGGCTGCCGTGGATCGCGCTGACCCTGGCGCTCTCCTTCGCCACCTACGGCCTGCTGAAGAAGAAGGTCGGGCTGAGCGGCGTGGAGAGCCTGGCGGCGGAGAGCACCTTCATGTTCCCGTTCGCCCTCGGCTACCTGGTCTACCTGGAGGTCAGCGGGCGCGGCACCTTCGGGCACACGGTGGCCGGCTCGTACGGCTGGGGGCACTCCGGGCTGCTGATGCTCAGCGGGGTGATCACCGCGATCCCGCTGCTGTTCTTCGGCGCGGCAGCCGTCCGGGTGCCGCTGACCGTGCTCGGGCTGCTGCAGTACCTGGCGCCGGTGTTCCAGTTCCTGATCGGCGTCGCCGTCTTCCACGAGTCGATGCCGCCCGCCCGCTGGGCCGGCTTCGGCCTGGTCTGGGCCGCGCTCGCGGTGCTCACCTGGGACGCGCTGCGCCAGGTCCGGGCCGACCGCGCGGTGCGGGCCGCGGCCGTGCCGCAGCCCGCACCGGCGGGGACGGCCGCCGAGGCAGCCGTCACGCGCTGATGTCCCGGCTGGTGAAGCGCGACCAGGCCGCCGCGCCGAACACGGCCACGTAGGCGGCCTGCAGGCCGAGGTCCTTCAGCACGCCGTCCCAGTACATCGGCTCGCGCAGCAGGTCCGCGAAGCTGAGCCAGTAGTGCGTGAACAGGATCGGCCTGATCGCGTCCAGCTGCGGGAAGGCGTCCAGGATCTGGACGGTGACCACCAGCCCGACGGTGGCGGCCATCGCCGCGATGCCGCTGCCGGTGAGCGTGGAGACGAACAGCCCGATCGCCACCAGTCCGGCCAGCGACGCGGCGACCACCGCGGCCACCAGCACCGCGCGCAGCAGCGCGTCGGAGAGGCCGATGGTGTCCCCGGAGATCAGCGTGACCTCGCCGAGCGGGAACAGCGCGGCGCCGGCGGCCAGCGCCGCCACCGCGACCGCCGCCGTCGCGGCCAGGCAGAACACCAGCCCGGCGGTGAACTTGGCGGCCAGCAGCCTGGTCCGCCCGGCCGGGGCGACCAGCAGGTAGCGCAGCGTCCCGGCGGCCGCCTCGCCCGCCACCGAGTCCCCGGCGACCACGCCGACCGTCATCGGCAGGAAGACCGGCAGCGCGACCGCCAGCGCGGTGAAGACCAGGAACAGCCCGTTCTGGGTGGTCTGCGCGATGAAGCTCGGACCACCACCGCCGCCCTCGTGCGGACTGCCCGTGTTGAGCTTGACCACCACACCGATCAGGACCGGCAGCACCGCCAGGATCCCCAGCAGCACCCTGGTGCGCATCCGGCGGAAGGTCAGGTGCAGCTCGTTGCGGAACAGCGCCAGGAACCCGGCCGTCGTCTGCGGCCGCCTGCCCGTACGCACCGGCAGTGCCTCAGCCCGCGACATCGAAGCCCTCCCCGGTCAGTGCCACGAAGGCGTCCTCCAACGTGCCCCGCACCAGCCCGAAGCCGTGCACCCGCACCCCGGCCTCGACCAGCGCCGCGCACAGCTTGGGCAGCGCCTCGTCGCCCCGCCCGCCCAACTCGCCGTCCACCCGGTCCTCGCCGGGCACCAGGGCGGTGACCTGGTGGGCCGCCAGCACCTCGGCGGCCTGCGCCACGTCCGGGGTGCGGACCACCAGCCGGCCCTGTGCCCGGGCGGCCAGCTCGGCGACGGTGCCCTGCACCACCAGCCGGCCGCGGGACATCACCGCCGCGTGGGTGCAGACCTGCTCGATCTCGTCCAGCAGGTGGGAGGAGAGGAACACCGTGGTGCCCTCCGCCGCGACCTCCCGGACCAGCGCCCGGATCTCCCGCATGCCCTGCGGGTCCAGCCCGTTGGTCGGCTCGTCCAGCACCAGGAGCTCGCGCGGCTGGAGCAGCGCGGAGGCGAGGCCCAGGCGCTGCTTCATGCCGAGGGAGTACGCGCGGGCCTTCTTGCCGGCCGCCGCGCTCAGGCCGACCCGCTCCAGCGCGGTGTCCACCCGCCGCGCCCGGGTGCGCGGGTCGGCGGTCGGGTCGGCGGCATCGAACCGGACCAGGTTGTCCCGGCCGGAGAGGAAGCCGTACAGCGCCGGGCCCTCGATCAGCGCGCCCACCCGGGGCAGCACGGTGGCGACGGACTGCGGCATCGACTCGCCGAGGACGGTGGCCGCGCCGGAGGTGGGGGCGATCAGGCCCATCAGCATCCGGATGGTCGTCGTCTTGCCGGAGCCGTTCGGGCCCAGGAAGCCGAAGACGGAACCGCGCGGCACGGCCAGGTCCAGGCCGTCCACGGCGAGCTGGCCGCCGCGGAAGCGCTTGGTCAGGCCGCGGGTCCTGATCACGTCGTCGGATCCGGAGGCGGGGAAGGCGGGGGAGGTGGGGGAGGTGGGGGAGGTAGGGAAGGCAGGGGAGGCGGGCGGAACGGGAGCGGGGGCCGGGCGCGGCTCGGCGCCCGGACCCCCGGCCGACTCCGTAACGTCCCCCGTTACGGGAGTCTCGGTCATCCGTCAGTTCACCCCGGCGGCGTGCTGCAGGACCGGCAGGGTCACCGCGCCGGCGAAGACCCGGCCGTCGTCGGTGAGCAGGACGTTGACGACCTTGGTGCCGATCAGGGTGCCGCCGTCGACCGGCTTGCCGAGGGACTTGATCAGCCCCTGCGGGTTCACCGCGCCGCGGCCGGCGTGCTTGCCGTCGCCCTTCGGCGGCTCGACCGGGCCGCTGGGCAGCTGCGAGGCGAACACGGCCGTCCAGCCCTCGCCGATCACGTTCAGGCCCTCGTGCGCCTTGGCGTCGCGGCCCGCCGCCGCCTTGCCCCGACCCGCCGCCTCGTCCGCCTTCTGCTCCGTCACCTTGGCGCCCTTGGGCACGGTGAAGTCGAAGGTCTTGGCGGCCGGCTTGGCGAAGGAGACGTCGGTGAAGCGGACGTCCAGCACGGTGGTGCCGTCGGTGGACTTCACCGCCACCGCGAGCGGCACCCCGTTGTCGGCGGCCACCGCGATCCGGACCTCGGCGAGCGTCGAGCCGCTCTGGGTCGGCTTCACGCTCAGCTGGTAGGCCTTCTGCCCGGCCACGTTGGCCGTCCCGGCCACGGTGACCGAGGTGGTGCCGGCGCTCGCGGCCAGGACCTGCCGGGCGGCCTCCTGCGGGGTGGCCGGCAGCTGGGACAGCGGCACCTCGGGGTGCTTGTCGCCGGCCCGGCCGGTCAGGTGCACCGCGCTGTTGGTCGAGCTGTCCCAGGCCCAGGCCTGGTCGCCGTTGCGGACGAGGGTGTAGCCGGCCATGTTCTCCATCAGGTCCACCCGCTGGTGGTCCGGGCCGTCCACCGCGATCCGCAGCGTCCTGTCGCCGCCGAGCAGGCCGAGCAGCTTGGCCTGCGGGTCCGCCGACGCGCCGTCCCCGCCGCGGCCGCCGTGCCCGGACGCGGCCGCGCCGATCCCGCCCGCCGCGCCCAGCAACTGGCTGGGCAGGCCGAGGTCGGTGGTGACGGAGACCGTCCCGGACAGGGCCTGGGCCTCGGAGCCGAGCACCTTGGCCACCACCTGCTCCGCCGTCAGCGCTGGCAGGTCGGGCGGGGAGTCGGCGGCGAGCGCGGGCACCAGCCCGACCCCTGCGGCGATCGCCGCCGCCACCGCCAGCGGCACCCCGGCGCGCACCATGACGCGCCGCCGCGATCGGTACGGAACACCGCCGTCCAGCTCGTCCCCGGTCGCCGTCTCATTGGTCATGGCGTACTCAACTCCTCTGCGAACACGTGTGCTTGGTCCTGCCCCTCCATTAGAGGACGCCGAACTGCCGCCGTCATCGCCCTTCAGGGGCAGATCGGATTGGCCTACGTGGGTATGCCGACCCTGAGACGGCCTCAGGGTTCGTCGTCCCCGGGTACCACCGCTGGCGTAGGGTCGCGCCATGGACGGAACCGCCATGGACGCAAGCACCCCCCCGACCGCGAACGCGATGCGCCGCGCCCTGCGCCGCGCCCGGGACGGTGTCGCCCTCGACGTCACCGAGGCCGCCGTGCTGCTCCAGGCCAGGGGCGAGGACCTGCGGGACCTCTGCGCCGGCGCCGCCCGGGTGCGCGACGCAGGCCTCGAAGCGGCGGGCCGCCCGGGGGTCATCACGTACTCCAAGAGCGTCTTCATCCCGCTCACCCGGCTCTGCCGCGACAAGTGCCACTACTGCACCTTCGCCACCGTCCCCGGCAAGCTGCGCCGGGCCGGGCAGGGGATGTTCATGTCCCCCGACGAGGTGCTGGAGGTGGCCCGCCGCGGAGCCGAACTCGGCTGCAAGGAAGCCCTGATCACCCTCGGCGACAAGCCCGAGGACCGCTGGCCCGAGGCCCGCGAGTGGCTGGACGCGCACGGCTACGACGACACCATCGCGTACGTCCGGGCGATGTCGATCCGCATCCTGGAGGAGACCGGCCTGCTGCCGCACCTCAACCCCGGGGTGCTGAGCTGGACGGACTTCCAGCGGCTCAAGCCGGTCTCCGCCTCGATGGGCATGATGCTGGAGACCACCGCCACCCGGCTGTGGAGCGAGCCCGGCGGCCCGCACCACGGCTCGCCGGACAAGGAGCCGGCCGTCCGCCTCCGGGTGCTGGAGGACGCCGGCCGCAGCTCCGTCCCCTTCACCAGCGGCCTGCTCATCGGCATCGGCGAGACCTATCGGGAGCGCGCCGAGTCGCTGTTCGCACTGCGCAAGGTCTCCCGCGCCTACCACGGCATCCAGGAGCTGATCCTGCAGAACTTCCGCGCCAAGCCGGACACGGCGATGCGCGGCATGCCGGACGCCGAACTGGACGAGCTGGTCGCCACCGTCGCGGTGGCCCGCCACCTGCTGGGCCCGAACGCCTGCCTGCAGGCCCCGCCGAACCTGGTGGACGGCGAGTACGAGCGGCTGATCGCGGCCGGCATCGACGACTGGGGCGGGGTCTCCCCGGTCACCCCGGACCACGTCAACCCCGAGATGCCCTGGCCGCAGATCGAGCGACTCGCCGAGCGCTCCGCTGCGGCCGGCTTCGAGCTGCGCGAGCGCCTCGCCGTCTACCCCGAGTACGTGCGCCGCGGCGAGCCCTGGCTGGACCCGCGGGTGCTGCCGCACGTGCGCGCCCTGTCCGACCCGCGGACCGGCCTGGCGAACCCGGACGCGGTGGTCCGCGGCCTGCCCTGGCAGGAGCCCGAGGACCTGCCGGAGTCGTACGGGCGGACCGACCTGCACACCGCCATCGACACCGAGGGCCGCACCGGCGACCGCCGGGCCGACTTCGAGGACGTGTACGGCGACTGGGAGGTGCTGCGCGAGCAGGTGCTCGCCAAGGGCGCGCCCGAGCGCCTCGCCGGGGACCTGCGGCAGGCCCTGGCGGTGGCCGCCGAGGACCCGGTGAAGCTGACCGACGACCAGGCGCTGGCCCTCTTCCACGCCGACGGTCCGGCCCTGGACGCGCTCTGCCGGATCGCCGACGACGTGCGACGCGACGCGGTCGGGGACGAGGTCACCTACTGCGTCACCCGGAACATCAACTTCACCAACGTCTGCTACACCGGCTGCCGCTTCTGCGCCTTCGCCCAGCGCCGCACCGACGCGGACGCCTACACGCTCTCCCTGGAGCAGGTCGCCGACCGGGCCGCACAGGCCTGGGAGGTGGGTGCCACCGAGGTCTGCATGCAGGGCGGCATCCACCCGGACCTGCCCGGCACCGCCTACTTCGACATCGCCCGCGCGGTGAAGGAGCGGGTGCCTGGCATCCACGTGCACGCCTTCTCCCCGATGGAGGTGGTCAACGGCGCGACCAGGACGGGGCTTTCCATCCGCGACTGGCTGCAGCGGGCCAAGGAGTCGGGCCTGGACACCATCCCGGGCACGGCCGCCGAGATCCTGGACGACGAGGTCCGCTGGGTGCTCACCAAGGGCAAGCTGCCGGCCGCGACCTGGGTGGAGGTGGTCACCACCGCGCACGAACTGGGCATCCGCTCCTCGTCCACGATGATGTACGGGCACGTGGACACCCCGAGGCACTGGCTCGGACACCTGCGGCTGCTCGCCGGGATCCAGCAACGGACGGGCGGTTTCACCGAGTTCGTCACCCTGCCGTTCATCCACACCAACGCCCCGGTCTACCTGGCCGGCATCTCCCGCCCCGGCCCGACCGCCCGGGACAACCGCGCGGTGGTCGCGATGGCCCGGCTGCTGCTGCACCCGCACATCCCCAACATCCAGACCAGCTGGGTCAAGCTGGGCGCCGAGGGCGCGGCCGAGATGCTCCGCTCCGGCGCGAACGACCTGGGCGGCACGCTGATGGAGGAGACCATCTCGCGGATGGCCGGCTCGGCGTACGGGAGCTACAAGTCGGTGCGCGACCTGCAGGCGATCGCCGAGGCCGCGGGCCGTCCGCACCGCCAGCGCACCACCACCTACGGCGAGGTCCCGGCGGAGCGGCAGGCCGCGGCGCTGGCCTCGGACGGGCACCTGCCGGAGCTGCTGCCGGTGCTGGACTGAGCGCGGGCGGCCCCATGGGGCGGTGGACTGAAGTTCGAGGGAATCCGTTGACGCGTTCAGGCCTTCGAATACAGTGCGAGGGCGCGCGACCGGCGAGCGTCGCGCGGCCCCCCACCCCGAGGAAAGGCGCCCCGTCGTGATGCCACTGTGGTCACGCGCCCAGCAGCAGGACTACCGCAGCCGGGTGCGGGGCTGCCTGCTCGGCGGGGCCATCGGCGACGCGCTCGGCGCCGGCGTCGAGTTCGAGGCGCTGGAGAAGATCCGGGCCCAGCACGGCCCGCAGGGCGTCACCGGCTACGTTCCCGCGTACGGGCGCACCGGCGCCGTCACCGACGACACCCAGCTCAGCCTGTTCACCGTCGACGGCCTCATCCGCGCCCACATCCGGCGCGACACCGGCAGCTGGCACCCGCCCACCGACCTGCACCTGGCCTACCTGCGCTGGGCCGCCACCCAGCGCGACTGGGGCCCGGACGAGCGCCGTCCCGACCTCGGCTGGCTCGGCCGCGAGGAGTGGCTGTACGCCCAGCGCGCCCCCGGCCAGGGCTGCCTGTCCGGCCTCACCGGGCCCGACGCCGAGCGGCTCGGCACCCTGGAGCGGCCCAAGAACCCGCACTCCAAGGCCTGCGGCACGGTGGTGCGGGCGGCGCCGTTCGGACTGCTCACCACCTGGGAGCCGGGCCTGGTGTTCCAGCTCGCCGTGGAGTGCTCGGTGCTCACCCACGGCCACCCCACCGGCTACCTCGCGGCGGGCGCGTACGCGGTGATCGTCCAGTCGGTGGCGCGCGGCGGCACCCTGGAGGAGGGCGTCCACCTCGCGCTCGCCCTGCTCTCCGAGCGGCAGGGGCACGAGGAGACCACCACCGCGCTGCGGACCGCGCTGGACGCCGTCCGGGCGGGCGAGCCCTCCGCCGAGCGGGTCGAGGCACTGGGGGAGGGCTGGGTCGCCGAGGAGGCGCTGGCAATAGGGGTGTACTGCGCGCTGGTCGCCCACGACGTCCGCTCGGGACTGCTGCTCGCCGTCAACCACTCCGGGGACAGCGACTCCACCGGCGCGATCTGCGGCAGCCTGCTCGGGGTGCTGCACGGGGACACCGCGCTGCCGCCGGGCCTGGTCGCCGGGGTCGAGGGGCGCGCGGCGATCCTCGAACTCGCCGACGACTTCGTGCTGGAGCTGATGCACGGCGCCGAACTGCACGACCAGCGGACGCCCGAGGGCGCCACCTGGTCCGCCCGCTACCCGGTCGCGGGCTGAAGGCGTGGGTCGAGGTCGCGGGCTGAAGCCGTGCGTCGGGGTCGCGGGCCGATTCGGCGCCCTGACGCCGGATCGGAGCCCCGGACACGGCAGTTGCCCGTAGCTCCGACCGCCGCAGGACACCTTCCAGGGCGACGGACAGCGCTACGGGCAACTGGTCCGGGTGCGGAACCGCTCGGGCGGGATCAGCCGGGCAGCTCGCCGAAGACGCCCGTCGCCGCCGCCGAGGCGAAGGCGTTCCAGGCCTCGGCCGAGAAGCGCAGTTGCGGGCCCAGGGGGTCCTTGGAGTCCCGGACCGCCACCTCCCCCGCGCCGGGGACAGCGATCTCCACGCAGGCGCCTTGGCCGCCGCTGTGACTGCTCTTGCGCCATCGGGTTCCGTACTCGGACGGGGTGATCATTCGTGGAATTCCTTTTCGATGTCGGCTATCAGCGACCGGCTCTCCGCGACACCGAGTGCGGCCGCTCTCAGGTAGTCGTACAGACCGGTATAGCGGCGCACATCAGCCTCCTTCTCCAGGTAGAGATCGCTCGTCACACCTTCGAAGTAGACAACCGTGGAATCGGCTGACTCCGGGAACTCCAGCAGGGAGAATGTCCCGGTCATGCCGGGATGCGCGCCGTGCGAGAACGGGATCACCTGGATGGTGATGTTCGGGCGCAGGCTGAGCTCCAGCATCTGCTGCAGCTGCCGGGCCATCACCGCCTTGCTGCCGACCTCGCGGCGCAGCACCGCCTCGTCTATGACGGTCCACAGGCTGCCCAGCTGGTTCTCGCCGTGGACGCGCTCCTGGCGCTTCATCCGGACCTGCACCCTGCGCTGCACGGCGTTCGCGTCGGTGTCCGGCTGGGTGCCCTCGACCACGGCCTGGGCGTACTGCTCGGTCTGCAGCAGGCCCGGCACGAAGGAGGACTCGTACGCGCGGATCGAGGAGGCCTCGGCCTCCAGCCCGATGTAGACGCTGTACGGGGTCGGCATGTCGTTGAAGTCGTGCCACCAGCCGCGCTGGCGCGACTCCTTGGCCATCTCCATGAGGCTGGCCCGCATCTGCTCGTCGGCCACCTTGTACACGTCGCAGAGGTCGCGCACGTCCCGCTGGCTGATGCTGCGGCGGCCGTTCTCCAGCCGACTGATCTTCGACTGGGAGACCATCAGTCGGCCGGCGACCTCCTCCGCCGTCATGCCGAGGCCCTCGCGGAGCTTGCGCAGCTCGGAGCCGAGGCGTCGGCGGCGGACGGTGGGATTGACGTTGGCGGACACTTCGACCTCCGGCCGGACCTCTGGTGATCGTTGGACGGGCAGTCCTTGGAACACTTCGGACATTGGGACCAACCCCCCTGACTCGGAGCAGCATGTCACCTCGGGCCAGGTCGGCGCCGGGGAATCACAGCAGCGCGGTAGAACAGATCATCGGAAAAGCACTTCCGCGAGACAGCGGAAGCCCCCAGGTGGTAGTGCGGCTCGGCGACTCGGACAGACGGTGTGACGGGTGCCCCCGGAGTGCCCCCCGGAGTCCCCTCGGAGTGCACTCGGAGTGGCCCCGCACATGCCGCGAGCACGTGCGGGGACGGGCCGCTGCGGGTCTCCGGGGACGGCAAGAGGGGCGGTCGCCGGGCGACTTGCGTCGCGGGGCGACCGCCCCTCGGTGTTGCTGGTGGCGCTTCTCGTGGTGCGGATGGTGTGGACGGTACCGGTCGTGCGTCGGGGCGCTCGGCGCCTCCGGAGGGCGCGAGCGAGGCGGTGTGCGCCGTCGAGCGTGCCGTCGGGTGCGTCGGACGGTGTATCGTTCGCCGGCCACCGGCCCGGGCCACCGGCCCGGCACCGGTCAGCGCACGGGCGCGTCGGTCGAGATCAGCGGACGCCCACCCGCGAGGCGGGGACCCGTCCGCCCGAACCCCGACCCGCCGCCGCACGGGAACCGGAGCGGCCGGCGGCGACCGTGGACCCGGAACCCTGGGAAGAACGGTTCTGCTGCGTCGGCAGGCCGTTCTGCACGTCCATCACGGCGTGCGCGACCATCCCGCCGAGCGGGTCGTACCGGATCAGGTCACGCAGCCGCGACCGTGAGGACCGGCCCTCGTTGCCCGGGTACAGGTGCTTGCCCAGACCCACCGAGTGGGCGAGCGCCGCGAGCGCGGCGGTCCGCGGGTCCGGCGGCACACCGGTGCGGATCGCGGTGTCCAGCCGCTGCTTGATCGCGGCGTTGGTGCAGTCGTCCGACGCCTGGTACCGGATCGTCGGCAGCACCCCGCACACCTGGCCCGGCACGGCGGTCACCATGCCGCAGCGCTCCAGGTGCGCCAGGTAGGTCTGCCGCAGCCCCAGCCGGGGCCCGCCGATCCAGTGCGCCGCGCGGACCGGACTGCCGCGTCGGCGCAGCAGTTCCAGTGCGTGGTCAAGGGTCGGGTCGCCGGTCGGCCGTGCGAGCACGACAGCGATCCGGTCTCCCTCCGGTACGATCCGTCCGGCCAGGGACAGCTCGACGAGCTGCGCCCCGGCGAGTCCGAGGTCGAGGGTCTGCGGCTGCGCCGTGGTACCCGTGGTCGGGTCCAAAGCGAGCAGCAAGAGTTCCTCGGGAACAGTTCTGCGGCTCTTGCCCATCCAAGCCTCCCCGCGTGGATGAGAGACAGGGTGACGCCTCTCACACGGGCTTGTCGAGTACGCCTCCGAATCGTGACCTTGCGGTGAAGGCGCGGAACCGGGGGCCGCAGGCCCGGCGTCTGACCGGTGAACAGACCGCGGTACAGCTGTGCGATGGCAATAAGCGCCGGTCGGGCGGGGTGTGCGCGGGGGGATCGGCCGTCGGTGGCGGAGACTGTACAGGTACACGGGGCGGGGCGTCGGCTTCCCGAAATCGGGTTCGCCGATGCCCCGCCGGGCGTTGAGGAGGCTGGGATACGTGGGCGAGTCCCCCGACAGGGTGCTGAGGGACGACGAGCGGGAGCGGGACCGCGAACGCGAACGGACCGCTGCGGCGGCGGGTGGTGCCGAGTCTGCCGGGTCCGCCGGGTCCACCGGGGCGTCAGCTGCGGCTGACGGCAAGGGGACTGCCGGGACCTCCTCGAGCAGCTCGGCGGAGACCTCCGAGGATGCGCCCGCGAAGGCGGCCGCGAAGGATTCGTCGAAGGCGCCCGCGAAGACCTCCGCGGAGACCTCGGGGAAGGCCGCTGCGAAGACCTCCGCTGAGACCCCTGCGGAGTCGTCCTCCGAGGCAGACACGAAGGTGTCCGACGACGCTCCGGCGGCGGGGACCAAGGCAGGCTCGACCGTACAGCTCCGCGTCCGCGATGTGGACAGCAAGACGACGATGCTGCGCCTGCCGGTGGACAACAAGACCACCGCGCTGCGGCTGCCCGAGGAGCTGGTGAAGGCTGCCGGCAAGGCGAGTTCCGGTGGCGAGGGGGAGAAGAAGGAGGAGTCGCCGGCGGCGACCGAAGAGACGAAGGAGCCGGTCGAGCGACCGTCCGGTGCCGACCCCCGTCTCGCCATGCGGACGACCGCGGCGGTGGCGGAGAAGGCGACCGAGCCTGCCGAGAAGCCCGACAAGTCCGAGAAGTCGGAGAAGACCGACAAGGCGGAGAAGGGCGGGAAGGTCGAGAAGGCCGAGGAGTCCGCCGAGGACGCCGAGGATGCCGAGGACTCCGCCAAGGACGCCAAGAACGCCGAGGACTCCGCCAAGGACGCCGAGGACGCCAAGGACGCCGAGGACGCCTCCGCCGAGGACGCCTCCGCCGAGGACTCTCCCGCTGACGATGCCGACCCCGTCACGCTGACCGAGACCGGGCAGCCCGGTCAGAAGTCGGGTCAGGCTGAGAAGCTGGAGAAGCCCAAGCCGCTGCGCGCCCCCGCCGCCCCTGCGGCCGGCACCGTCCCGGAACCGAAGCCCGAGCCCGAGCCGAAGCCCGAGCCGACCCCCGACCCGGAGCCGCTGCCGAAGCCGGCTCCCAAGCCCGCGCCGAAGCCCGCACCCGTCCCCCCGCCGGCTCCGAAGCCGCTGCCCGAGCCCGACCCGCGGCCGGTGCCGCCGGTCCCGCCGCTGCCCCGGCCGGAGCCGCTGCCGGCGCCCGAGCCGCTGCCCTCGCCCGAGAACACCGCGGAGGCGATGGAGGTCCTGGCCTCCCTCAACGCCCGCCCGGTCTCGCCGCTGCGCCGCGCGCTCAAGCGGGTGACCATCTGGACCGTCTTCTTCGCCGTGGTGCTCGGCGCGGTCGTGGTGGCCCAGCTGCTGCGCCCGCTGCCGGACGCCAAGCTGGCGATGACCGCCCAGGGCAGCTACAGCTTCTCCGGCGACCAGCTCGACCTCGCCTGGCCGGCCAAGGGCCAGTCCGCCGCCGAGGTGCTCGGCGTCGGCAGCCTCGGCAGCTCGGGCCAGGAGGCGCCGGCCCCGATCGCCAGCGTCACCAAGGTGATGAACGCCTACCTGATCCTGCAGAAGTTCCCGCTGAAGAAGGGGGAGAGCGGCCCGAAGATCACCGTCGACAAGCAGGCCGCGCAGGAGTCCGGCAACCTCGACGAGTCCCGGGTGACGCTCACCGAGGGCCAGGTGATCACCGAGTACCAGGCGCTGGAGCTGCTGATGCTCCCGTCGGCCAACAACGTGGCCCGGCTGCTCGCCCGCTTCCACTCCGGCTCCGAGGACGCGTTCGTCAAGCTGATGAACGACACCGCGGCCAAGTTCGGCATGGCCAACACCATCTACTCCGACCCGGCGGGCTTCAACTCGGACACCAAGTCCACCGCCAAGGACCAGCTGAAGCTGGCCGAGCAGGTCATGCAGGACGAGATCTTCCGGCAGATCGTCTCCACCCCGGAGACCAACTTCAACAACGTGAAGATCCCCAACACGAACAACCTGATCAACCCGAAGACCGGCGTCATCGGCGTCAAGACCGGCTCCAGCACCCCGGCCGGCGGCTGCCTGATGTGGGCCGCCTACAAGGAGATCGGCGGTGTGCGGCGGATGATCCTCGGCGTCACCCTGGGCCAGCCGCCCGCGGGGCCCAACAAGGGCGACGACATCCTGTCGGTCGTGCTGAGGGTCAGCGGCAAGCAGATCCAGGCCGCGCAGAACGGTCTCACCGGTCAGACCGTGGTGAAGAAGGGCGACGTCGTCGGCGCGGTGGACAACGGGCTCGGCGGCAAGGTCCAGGTCGTCGCGACCAAGGACCTGGTGGTGGCCGGCTTCCCGGGCATCTCCGGCACGGTCACCCTGGACCCGGCGAAGATCAGCCACACGGAGAAGGCCGGCAAGGAGGTCGGCGTGCTGCGGGTGGGAGACGGCGAGAACAAGACGGAGGTGCCGGTGGCCCTCCAGTCCGACCTCGACCCGCCGTCCATCCAGTCCCGGCTGCTGCGCGTGCTGTGAGCCGCTGAGCCACTGACGTCACAGTCTTGAAGGGGAGCCGGTCCGTACCGGCTCCCCTTCGGCGTTCGTTCCCGCTCTCCCGTGCCCGGCGGCTACGAGTCGCGGTCGAGCAGCGCGAGGGTGAACCCGCCGAGCGGCGTCACCTGGTCCGGGGTCCCGTACCGGGTGAGGAGCACCTGCGCCTGGTCGGACGGAACGGCGCCCAGCGGGTCCGCGGTGTCGCCGAGGACCAGCAGCCAGATCCGGGAGGTCGAGCCCAGGCAGGCCTCCGGCTGCGCGCAGGGCACCGGCGACAGGTCCTCCGCGTCGTTGGCGCTCTGCGCGACGAACACGGGGTACGGGCGGACGTCCGGCGGCAGGTAGTGGCTGACGCCCGGCCAGACCATCGCCCAGGACTCGTTGCCCAGCGGGGCCGCCATCCCGTCCCCGGCGCGGTAGCCGGCGGCGATCGTCCGGGCGGCCGCCTTGAACGGCTCCTCGGAGCCGGTGTGCGAGCCCACGTACCGCACCGGCGGCTGGTCGGGCAGTGCGGCCACGGCCGGTACGGCGAGCAGCGCCGCCGCCAGCAGACCGCCCGCCGCAACGCCCTGCCACCCCGGCAGGGCGTGTCGCGCCCGGGCCGCCACGACGCCGTACACCGCGCCGACCCCGCCCCCGGCCAGCACCGCCCAGGCGGGCACCGTGAACAGCAGGTACCGGTCGATGAAGTACGAGGTTTCGCCCAGGCGCGACACCAGCCAGACGCTCACCACCGGCAGCTCGGCGAGCAGCAGCACCTGCCAGGCCTGCAGCCGCCGACCGGGCAGGGCCAGCGCGGGGAGCGCCAGCAGCAGGAAGGCGTAGTACACGTGGTCGGAGCCGAACAGGGACTCGCCGAAGCGGGCCAGGACGCGCAGGGAGGGTGTGGCTATCCAGCCCAGCTGCCGGTCCGACTGGCGGCTGCCGAGCAGCACCACCGGCAGGACCGGCACCGCCGCCACCGCGACCGCCAGCGGGTACCGCCACAGCAGCCGCCGGTCCACCGCCCGGGTGCGCCACAGGTGCAGCGCCACCAGGGCGACCTGCCCGGACACCGTGCTGAACGAGATCAGGTGCCCCGCACCCGCCAGCGCCATCGCCACGCAGTACGGCGCCCAGCGCCGCCAGGTCGGCCGCTCGAGCGCCCGCAGCAGGAAGTAGGTCGCGGCCGCGATCGCACAGGTCACCAGCGCGTACGAGCGCGCCTCCTGCGCGTACCGCGCGACCAGCGGCGGCACCGCGAACAGCAGCCCCGCGCCGATCGCCGCCACCCGGCCGCCGAACAGCTGCCGCGCGGTGAGCGCCACGAACGCGGCCGCCCCCGCCATCGCCAGCACGGACGGTATCCGCAGTGCCACCGTCGAGTCGCCGAAGACCGCGGTCCAGCCGTGCATCAGCAGGTAGTACGCGCCGTTGCTGGCGTCTATGTGCTGGAGCAGCCGCAGCAGGTCGCCCAGCGAGCGGGTGGCCACCGTCGAGGTCGCGATCTCGTCCCGCCACAGATCCGGTGTGCCCAGCCGATACCCGCCCACCGCCAGCATCACCAGCGCGGGCCACAACCACACCTGGTCCGACAGCCGGACGACCGGGCGCACCGCAGGTCTCATCGGGTCCTTCGTCTCCTTCACACGGGGTGCCGCGGCGGATCAGGCACTATCCCGGCAGGCTACTTGACCCGTCCTGACACCCCGTCGGCACCCGCACCCCGTGCGCACCTCCGTCCACCACGCCGCTCCCCACCCCCGATCCGGTACGCTGTGAGCGGCCTCGCCACAGGCGGGCCACGCCTCAGTAGCTCAGGGGATAGAGCACGGCTCTCCTAAAGCCGGTGTCGCAGGTTCGATTCCTGTCTGGGGCACGACGAACACGCAGGTCGCAGGCCCCCGCCCACTCCGGGTCGGGGGCCTGTCCCTGTTCCGGGCCCGCCCTGGTCTCAGACGAGCCTGATGTGGGCGCGCGGCTCGGCCGGGCTGCCGGAGACGAGGGCGAGGTCGGCGAGCAGGCTCTCGGACTCGCGGGTGTTGCGCAGGACGGTGGGGTCGAGGTCGACGACGACGACCTCGCGGCGGTCCTCGCTCGCCTCGGCGATCAGGCGGCCGTCCGGGCCCCAGACCGCGCTGCCGCCGCAGGTGAGCCAGGGGCCGGTGCGGCCGATGTGGTTGGCGAGCACCGTGTAGAGGGTGTTGTCGAGCGCCCGGGCGGGGAACCAGGTGCGGGACTCGTGGTGGCCGTGGCCCATGCTGAACAGCGCGCCGACCAGGTAGGCGTGGCAGCCGTCGAGCGCGGCGGCCCGGGCGTGCTCCGGGAAGCCGGAGTCGTAGCAGATGCCGAGGCCGAGCCGCCAGCCGTCCAGCTCCAGGGTGCAGCCGGTCGTCCCGGGGCGGTAGAGGTCGCGTTCGGTCTTGAACAGGTGCTGCTTGTCGTAGCGGGTGACGAAGCCGCCGTCCGCGCCGAGGACGAGGGCGGAGATCAGCAGGTCGGCACCGTCCTGCACGGCGGCGCCGACGACGGCGACGGTCCCCGTCTCGCGGCACGCGTCGGCGATCGGCGCGAGACGCGGATCGGCGGGCTGGACGGCGTACTCGAGCGGATCGGTGCGGATCAGCTCGGGCTCGTACCCGGAGAGGAACTTCTCGGTGAACAGCACCAGGCGGGCACCGGCCTCGGCGGCCTCGCGGATCAGCTCGGCGGCCTGGACGGCGTTGGCGGATACGTCGCCGGCCACGGCCTGGGTCTGGACGGTGGCGATCCGCAGCGGGCGCTCGGGGTATCCGGCGGGGGCGGTGGCGGGGGCAGAGAGGGTGGACATGGCCGTCACGCTAGCGGACGGCCCCGAGCCGGTGACGGGGCCTCAACTGGCCTTTTCGTTCGGTCGGTCGGCAGCGTTGCTCAAGGCGCCGTCGGCCGGTGCCTCGTGGTCCGGTGCCCCGTGGTCCGGGACGCCGTCGCCCAATGGGGAGTCGTCCAGCGGTGCGTCGTCCAACGGGTAATCGCCCAGGAGGGAGTCGTCCAGCGGCGGTGCGTCGTCCAACGGGTCGGCGGTGCGGGGCGGTCGGACCGAGGGCACGATGACCCGCTGGACCCTGGGCCTGGTGCGCCAGTTGACCCGTCGCACGTCCCGGGCCAGCGCGCCGGGGCGCCAGAGTTCGATCACGGTGGTCACGGTGCCCAGGACGACCCCGGCGGCCAGCCAGCCGCCCAGGACGTCGCTGGGCCAGTGCACACCGAGCGCGACCCGGGTCCAGCCGATGGTCAGCACCGTCGCGGCCGCCACCGCGCAGGCGGCGGTCCGGCCCCGGCGGTGGACCCGGTACCAGAGCAGGCCGACCAGGACGGCGCAGGTGATCGCCGAGGCCATGGCGTGGCCGGAGGGGAAGGCCGGGCCGCCGGCGTGCGAGACGGGGTCGGAGAAGCCGGGCCGGGCACGGTCGAAGGCCAGCTTCAGTGCCAACTGGGCGCCCCAGCCGACCAGGGTCTGGGCGGCCACCCAGCCGGCCAGCACCCGCGCGCCGATCAACCAGAGCCAGGCGGCGGCGATTCCGAGGAGTGCACGCATCGTGATGGTGCCGCCGATGTCCGAGAGCGTCTGCACCGAGGCGGTCCAGATCCGGTGCTCCCGCGCGTAGATGTGCAGTTCGCCGATCCACTCCTGGTCGAAGCGGAGAAGCGGGTGCCAGTGGTCCGTCACCAGAGCCGCCAGGAGGCCGAACAGCGCGGCGCAGCCCACCGCGAGCGCGGCGTCCCGAAGGAGACTGCGGTTACGCGCAGTGATGCGGTTCGTGCTGTTGGTCAGGTGCATGGCTGACACCTTCCCAGTGTCCTGTGCCGATCGGGAGCTGGAGCGATAGCGATTTGGCATCGTTTGTGCGGAGGTCCTGCGTGCGCCGGGGTGTGGGTGCGGGTGGAGAACGGGGGCGCGCGGGAACGCGTGCCGCCGCCCGCGGGTTCAACGGGTAGGCGTCGGGCGCGTGAGGGTCGGGTGAAGAAATCGCTCCGCGAACGGTCGCACTGGGGTGCGGAGCGTGCCCGGGCGGTCACCGAGTGTCCAAAGTCGGGGTGAAAACCGGCAGGATACTGCATGACCGGGAAGAATCTGAGTGACTTGGGAATGTTGTCCGGAATCTGTTCGTTGGATCGTTACGTGTGAGCCCCGGGTGGGGCCCGCACTTCTTGCCCGCGGGGCAGGCAGGCAGACCTCGGCAACACCAGCAAAGGGAGCAAGCATGGCCACCCGTGCCGTCGTTCGCGACAGGGCCGACCGGACTCGCGCG
Organism: Kitasatospora sp. NPDC023120; assembly: GCF_055560835.1. Classification (NCBI taxonomy): domain Bacteria; kingdom Bacillati; phylum Actinomycetota; class Actinomycetes; order Kitasatosporales; family Streptomycetaceae; genus Kitasatospora; species Kitasatospora sp. NPDC023120. The sequence goes on from NZ_JBVHHY010000029.1 coordinate 29,629, forward strand.
GCCCGCCCGACCAACCTCGAGGCCGACCGCGACCTGGTCGGCATGTACCTCGACGAGATCGCCAGGACGCCCCTGCTCGATGCCGCCGAGGAGGTCGAGCTCTCGCTGCGGATCGAGGCCGGCGTGTACGCCCAGCACCTGCTGGACGAGGACGAACTCCCCGGCGGCGCCACGCGCGAGGAGTTGGAGGCGATAGCCGCCGACGCCGAGCGCGCCAAGGACGTCTTCATCCGCTCCAACCTCCGACTCGTGGTCGCGGTGGCCCGCCGGTACCCGCGCAGCGGCCTCCCGCTGCTGGACCTCATCCAGGAGGGCAACGCGGGCCTGGTGCGCGCAGTCGAGAAGTTCGACTACGCCAAGGGCTTCAAGTTCTCCACGTACGCGACGTGGTGGATCCGGCAGGCGATCACCCGGTCCATCGCCGACCAGTCCCGCACCATCCGGCTGCCCGTGCACCTCGTGGAGGAGCTCGGGCGGATCCGGCGGGTGCAGCGCGAGAAGTCCAAGGAGCTGGGCCGCGAGGCCGAGCCGGCCGAGATCGCGGCCGAGTTGGACACCACCGAGGCCAGGATCAAGGACGTGCTGGACTGGGCGCGGGACCCGGTCAGCCTCAACATGTCGGTGGACGACGAGGGCGAGACCCAGTTCGGCGACCTGGTGGAGGACACCGGGGCGACGTCCCCCGAGGACGCCGTGATGGTCATGCTCCGCCGGGAGGAACTGGACGACCTGATCGGGCGGTTGGACGACCGTACGGCTTCGATCATCCGCTCCCGCTACGGGATGGAGGACGGCCGCGAGCGCACCCTCACCGAGGTGGGCAAGCAGCACGGCCTCACCCGCGAGCGGATCCGCCAGATCGAGAAGCACGCGCTGGCCGAGCTGAAGAAGATCGCCGACCACGCGGGCTTCGAGGCCGCCTGACGGCTGCGGCGGCTGCCCGGCGGCGGCCCGCCTGACCTGCCGAGCCCCACCCGGGCCCCGGTGCGGAGCACTCCGCACCGGGGCCGGCGCGTGCCACGGGGCTCCTAGGCTTGAGGGGCAGGACGAGACGGGCACGGCGGCGCGGGCGACGGACAGGACAGGGAGTGGACAGGGTGAGCGAGCAGGAACAGGAACGGCCGACGGAGCAGGAGCAGATGCCCCAGGCGGCGGCTCCCCAGGACGAGGCCCCCCAGGAGAAGGCCGCGGCCAAGGCCCGGCTGGTCTTCCGGGATCCGCTGGAGCAGCAGTCCCGGGACGACACCGACGCCGGCTGGAGCGAGCGATCCGGAGCCGGAGGGGGCGGTGGGCGGGGGCTGGACTGGTACCTGAGCCAGCGCCCGCCGCACCACGGGGACTGAGAGGGACGGGGACGGACAGGGGACGGGCAGGGACGGGCAGGGACAGGGGACGGGCAGGGACAGGGGCGGGGGCTCCCTTCGCGTCAGCGCAGCGGCGTGACCAGTGCGTCGCGGATCTCGGTCAGCAGTTGGACCTCCTTGGCTTCTGCCTCCGCCGCCACCTCGACGGGGCTCTTGCGGCGGGCCGCCAGCCGGTTCATGGGCACGATCAGGACGAAGTAGACGACGGCCGCGGTGATCAGGAACTGCAGGACGGCACTGAGCACCGATCCCCACAGGATGAGGATTCCGGACGTGACCTCACCGGTCGGGCCCACCTCGCAGGGCCCCTTGAGACAGGAACTGTAGGAACCCAGGTCCTTCGTTCCGAATACGCCGACCATCGGATTGATCACCCCCTTGACGAAGGCGTTGATGATGCTGGTGAAAGCCGCGCCGATGACCACGGCGACGGCGAGTTCGACGACATTTCCGCGCAGCAGGAATTCCTTGAAGCCCTTCATGCCGCCTCGAACGACGAAGTCGTCACCAGGTCACGGGTGATCTTCCGTAATCCCGGATTGACAACCTGTCCGGCTCAGCGCGCCCCCGCCGGGCGGCGGCAGCCCGGCCCGCGCGGGCCCGAGCGCGAGCGCTGCGGCCACCGCGAGCAGCACCAGCACGGGCACCCCGGCCCGGTGCCGCACCGCGCTGCGCCAGCGGTGCCACCCGCCGCACCCGCGCCGGATCGGCGGAAAGCCGGGCACCTCCTGCCGGGGTGGTACGGCGGGAGCGGGCAGCGGTACGGAGAAGCTCACGGTCGTCATCGACGCACCTCCGAAGGGTCGGGCGGCCGACCCCCGATGGGCCGGCCGGCGACCCTCACGATGCGCCCTCCGGACGATTCCGGAAAGCCCTTTCCCCAGCCTGTGGATAACCGGCCCCTGTTGACGAATTCGTACACCCGCACGGGTGGATCCCGCCCGTCCGGGGTGACGAAAGTGGTGTGACAAGACGCGGAAAGGCCCGCCGTCCCGCGTGAAAGCGGGGCCGACGGGCCTTTCCGAAGACTACTGGGGCTGCTGGGGCGCCTCAGCTCGCGGCCGGAGCCGGGCTGGACGGGGCCGAGGATCCCGTGCCCGAAGCCGACGACGACGAGGAAGCGGACGACGAGGAGGACGACGTCGAGGAAGTCGACGACGACCCGGAGCCGACCGAGCTGCTGGAGGAGGAGCGGCTGTCGGTCCGGTAGAAGCCGGAGCCCTTGAACACGACGCCCACGGCAGAGAAGACCTTGCGGAGCCGTCCCTGGCAGTCGGGGCACGTGGTCAGCGCTTCGTCGGTGAACTTCTGCACCGCCTCCAGGCCGTTGCCGCACTCGGTGCACTGGTACTGGTACGTGGGCACTTGTCTTCCTCCTGGCACTCTCGCCTGATGAGTGCTAACGATGGTCAATGATGCGGCATTCCGCTGGATCAGTCCAGCGACTCCGGTGTGACATGCGACCGGCCGGGCCGCCGGACCACCGCCCCCGGACCACCGTCGCTCAGCCCTTGGCCGCGCCCACCAGCTGCGCAGCGTCCGCGCGCTCCCCGGAGGCCGCCGCGGAGCCCGCGACGATCCGGCCGTGCCCCGTCCGCGGAGCCACCAGCAGGTGCCGCAGCGAGAACAGCGCGACCAGCCCCAGCCCGGCGCCGATCAGCGGCACCAGGAACCCGGTGGACGGCCCGTGCCCGTCGATCAGCCTGCCGGCCGCCATCGAGCCGACCGCGAGCCCCAGCCCGATGGCGCCGGTCAGCCAGGTGAAGGCCTCCGTCTTGGCGCCGTCCGCGACCAGCGTCTCGACCAGGGTGTAGCCGCTGATCAGGGTCGGTGCGATGGCCAGACCGCAGACCAGTCCGGCGACGGTGAGCGCGATGAGGTTCGGCATCGCCCACAGCGTGGAGCAGCCCAGCACCAGCAGTGCGTAGCCGATCAGCATCCGCTGCTGGACGGGCCGCCGCCAGGCGATCACGCCGTACAGCACACCGGCCAGCATCGAGCCGCCCGCGAAGATCCCGTACACGGTGCCGCCCGCGTCGTGCTGCCCGACCGAGTCGGCGAAGGCGTTGACCGAGACCTGCATGCCGCCGAACACCGCGCCGACCCCGAGGAAGGCGCCGACCAGCAGCCGGACGCCGGGGGAGGCGAGCGCCGAGGCGCGCTTGGTGCCGGGCTCCGGCGTGATCCGGGCGGGGGCGGTGCGCCGCTGGGCGGCGAAGGCCAGACCGCCGACGAGGGTCAGCGCGGCCTCGGCGACCAGAGCGGTCGCCGGGCTGGCCAGGGCGGCGATCCCGGAGGCCAGGATCGGGCCGATCACGAAGGTGAACTCGTCCGTCACGGACTCGAAGGCGAAGGCGGTGCTCACCCGGGCCGCCGAGGCGTCGGACGGGCCGTCCGCGGTGAAGCGGGCCACCCAGCGGGCCCGGACCATCGCACCGATCTGCGGCACGCTCGCACCGGCCGGGACGGCGGCCAGGAACAGGCTCCAGGCGGGCGCGTGCCCGAGCGCCAGCGCGATCAGCACGCCGACCGAGGCGCCGTGCACCAGGACGGTCGGCACGAGCACCGCGGCCTGTCCGTAGCGGTCGGCCAGCCGCCCGGTCTGCGGCCCGATCAGGGCCTGGGCGACGGCGGCGACGGCGGTGACGGTACCGGCGGTGCCGTACGAGCCGTGGGTCTTGGTGACGAGCAGCAGGATGCCCATGCTGAGCATCGCGTACGGCAGTCGCGCGACGAGCGCGGGGGCCAGGAAGGTCCAGGCCCCGGGGGTGCGCAGCAGCTCGCCGTACCCGACGCGGGCGGGGGCCTGGGCTGCGGTGGTGTCCGCGGTGGTGTCCGCGGCGGTGTCGACCGTTCGGCGGGCCGTCACGGTCGGTCCTTCCTGCTGCCTGGTAGCGCGGCAGGGCATGGGGTGGCCCCGACGGCGCCGAGAGTCGTCCTCTCGCGCGTCGACCGGGGTAGATACCGGGTCGGCCCGGTGCGGTTGCCGGGGGCCGGACCGCGGCCGCCGAGCGGTCGCGCCAACTCTGCGTCAGGCAGATGCTGGGGGTGGTCTAGCGTTGGTTATACGGCGTGGTCGAACCAGCATACAGTTACGCGCGTAGATTCCGCCAGCCCATCCCGTTCCCGCAGGTCCGGGGGCCCGCCGCCGGTCGAGCCACCCGGGCCCGCCGCCGGCCCGCCCCGCCCCTGCGCGGCCCACCGGCGGCCCGGCCGTCCTTCCGCCGGTCGAGCCACCCGGCCTCACCGCCCGTTGAGCCACCCCGCGAGCTTGCCGCCCCTGTCCACGGCCCGCAGCCGCCGCTCCGCCGCCTCGCCGACCTCGTCCGTGGTCACCACGAGCAGCTCGTCCCCGCCGCGCAGCACCGTCGCCTTGTCCGGCACGAAGGAGTTGCCCTCGCGCACGACCAGGGTGACCGCCGCGCCCTTGGGCAGCCGCAGCTCGCCGATCTCCACGCCGGACATCCGGGAGGTGGGGGAGAGCGCGACCGACAGCAGGTGCCCGTGCAGCTTCTCCAGTGGGGCGGACTCGATGCCGAGGTCCTGGCCCATCGCGCCCTCGCCGATCCGCAGCCGCTTGGCCACCCACGGCAGGGTCGGTCCCTGCAGCAGGGTGAAGACGACGACCAGGATGAAGACGATGTTGAACACGTCCGCGGCCTTGTGCGCGCCGGACACCACCGGGATGGTCGCCAGCACGATGGGCACCGCCCCGCGCAGTCCGGCCCAGCTCAGCAGCGCCTGCTCGCGGGCCGGCACCTTGAACGGCGTCAGCGAGGCCACCACCGACAGCGGCCGGGCGAGGAAGACCAGCACCCCGCCGATCACCAGGGCGGGCACCACCGCGGAGCCCATGGTCGCGGGCGTGCAGAGCAGGCCGAGCAGCACGAACATGCCGATCTGGCCGATCCAGGCCAGCCCGTCGGCGAAGCCGCGGACGGCCGGTCCGTGCGGCAGCTTGGAGTTCCCGAGGATCACCGCGCAGGTGTAGACGGCGAGGAAGCCGGAGCCGTGCAGCAGCGCGCCGCCCGCGTAGGCGAGCACGGTGAGCGCCATCACGGCGATCGGGTAGAGGCCGGAGGAGGGCAGCGCGACGTGCTTGATCCCGTAGGCGCCGATCTTGCCGACGGCGAAGCCGATCGCGGCGCCGATCGCCAGCTCGGCGAGGATCGTGCCGATCAGGACGTACCAGGGGTCCAGCTCGCCGGTGGTGGCGAAGGCGACGACCAGGATGACCACGGGCGCGTCGTTGAAGCCGGACTCGGCCTCCAGCAGGCCGGTGAGCCGGTGCGGCAGCGGGACCATCCGCAGCACCGAGAAGACGGCGGCCGCGTCGGTCGAGGAGACGATGGCGCCGAGCAGCATCGAGGTCCGCCAGTCCAGCCCGACCAGCCAGTGCGCGCCGGCCGCGGTGGCGAACACGCTGACCCCGACGCCGACGGTGGCGAGCACGGTGGCCGCCGGCATCACCGGCTTGATCTCGCGCCAGCTGGTCTTGAGGCCGCCCTCGGCCAGGATCACCACGAGCGCCGCGTAGCCGATCACCTGGGTGAGCTCGGCGTTGTTGAAGGTGAAGCCGATCCCGTTCTGGCCCAGTGCCACGCCGATCCCCAGGTAGATCAGCAGGCTGGGCAGCCCTGATCGGGTGGAGATCCGTACGGCGACCACCGCGAAGAGGAGGATCACGGAGGACTCGAGGAGGAGCTGGTTCAGGTGGGCGACGTTCACGCAGTGGCACCTCGGGCAGGCATGGGCGGGCGGGGTGTCAGGTGGTGCTGTGGGTGTGACGAAGGGGGGCCCGTCAAGAAGTCGTCAATGCTCCCCTTGCGGATCGTTACTCAGTCTAACATTTTGCCAGATCTTTAGCCTGGTCCCCCGTTCACAGTGCCCGGCCGACTCGGCCTAATGTGGTGCCCTGTCACGGCCGCAGGCCCTGGACACGCCCCGCCCGCCCCGAAGTCAGGACCGCAAGGACCCAGATGCCCCGCTCGAAGAAGTTCCGGCGCGCCCGTCTGTTCGTGATCGTGCTGGTCGTGCTGCTGGTGGCCGGCGTCGGCTACGGCGGCTACCGCGGGGTCACCGCGGTCCGCGCCTCCTTCCCGGAGGTGGACGGCAACGTCAAGGTGGCGGGCCTGAGCGCGCCGGTCGACGTGAAGCGGGACGCCAACGGCATCCCGCAGCTGTACGCCGACACGCCCGAGGACCTGTTCCGCGCCCAGGGCTACGTCCAGGCGCAGGACCGCTTCTGGGAGATGGACGTCCGACGGCACATCACCGCCGGCCGGCTCTCCGAGATGTTCGGCGACGGCCAGGTCGACACCGACACCTTCATCCGCACGATGGGCTGGCGGCAGGTGGCGCAGAAGGAGTTCGACACCAAGCTGTCGCCGGAGACCAAGAAGTACCTGCAGGCCTACTCGGACGGCGTGAACGCCTGGCTCTCCGAGCACCCCGGCGGCGCGAAGGCCTCGCTGGAGTACACCCTGCTCGGCGTCGTCAACAGCGGCTACACGCCCGAGCAGTGGTCCCCGGTGGACTCGGTGGCCTGGCTCAAGGCGATGGCCTGGAACCTCTCCGGGAACCTCCAGGAGGAGGTCGACCGCTCGCTGCTGGCCCAGGACTTCGCCCCGGACAAGATCGCCGAGCTGTACCCGGACTACCCGTACGCCCGCAACGGCACCATCGTGAAGACCGGCACCGTGAGCGGCGACACCTACCGCCCCGCCGACGGCCCCGCGCAGCCCGTCCCGGGCAACGGCACCGCCACCACCCAGGGCGCGGCCACCACCAAGGCGATGCTGCAGGGCCTCACCGACCGGATCGACGCGATGCCGCAGCTGCTCGGCCGCCCCGGCCAGGGCATCGGTTCCAACTCCTGGGTGGTCGCCGGCTCCCACACCACCACCGGCAAGCCGCTGCTGGCCAACGACCCGCACCTCGGCCCCGGCCTGCCCTCGGTCTGGTACCAGATGGGCCTGCACTGCCGGACCGCCTCCGCGGCCTGCCAGTTCGACGTCTCCGGCTTCACCTTCGCGGGCATGCCCGGCGTGGTGATCGGCCACAACAAGGACGTCGCCTGGGGCTTCACCAACCTCGGCGCCGACGTGACCGACCTCTTCCTGGAGAAGGTCACCGGCCCGGACACCTACCAGGTCGACGGCAAGGACGTGAAGTTCGACCTCCGCAAGGAGACCATCAAGGTCGCCGGCGGGGAGGACCGCACCATCACCGTCCGCACCACCCAGACCGGCGCCCCGCTGATCTCCGACCAGAGCAGCGAGCAGCAGAACGTCGGCAAGTACGCCCCCAACGGCACCTCCGCCCCCGACCGCGGCACCGGCGGCTACGGCGTCGCCCTGCAGTGGACGGCGCTCAGCCCCGGCAAGACCATGGACGCCGTCTTCGAGCTGGACAAGGCGAAGAACTGGGACGAGTTCCGCGCCGCCGCCAAGGACTTCGCCGTCCCCGCGCAGAACCTCATCTACGCCGACGCCAAGAACATCGGCTACCAGGCCCCCGGCACCATCCCGGTCCGCGGCAAGGGCGACGGCACCTACCCCGCGCTGGGCTGGGACTCCGCGTACCAGTGGAAGGACCCGATCCCCTTCACCGCGCTGCCGTGGAGCCTCAACCCCGCCGCCGGCTACATCGTCACCGCCAACCAGGCCGTGGTGGACCAGAGCTACAAGCCCAGCCTGACCAAGGACTGGGAGTACGGCACCCGCGCCAAGGAGATCACCGACCAGATCGAGGGCCTGCTCAAGAACAACGGCAAGATCTCGCCGGACGACATGCAGACCCTGCAGCTGGACAACACCAGCATCATGGCCAAGTCGCTGGTCCCGCTCCTGCTCAAGCAGCAGATCGACGACCCGTACGTGCGCGAGGCCCAGGACCTGCTGAAGGACTGGAACTACCACCAGGACGCCGACTCGGCCGCCGCCGCCTACTACAACGGCGTCTGGCGCCAGCTGCTCACCCTCGCCTTCGGCCAGAAGTTCCCGGCCGACCTCCGCGCCAAGGACAACTGCCTGCTGGTCCGCCAGCAGGACGACCCCACCAAGCCGGACAGCACCACCAGGATCGTCACCGAGTGCGGCACCCGTGATCCGGGCAAGGCCCAGCCGGACGGCGGCGACCGCTGGACCGAGGTGGTGCGCCAGCAGCTGGAGAAGCCCGACAGCTCGTGGTGGACGTACATCGACTCCCAGCACACCGTCCAGAAGGGCCTGGACAACCTGCTCAAGGAGGCGATGAAGAACGCCCGCCAGGAGCTGACCTCGCTGCTCAGCAAGGACATCTCCACCTGGAGCTGGGGCCGGCTGCACAAGCTGGAGCTGAAGGAGCAGACCCTCGGCACCGACGACTCCTCGATCGCCTCGGGCGTGCTCCACAAGCTGCTCAACCGCGGCCCGTACCGGCTCTCCGGCGGCTCGGCGGCGGTCGACGCGGCCGGCTGGAACGCGGCCGCCGGCTACCAGGTGGACTGGATCCCGTCGATGCGTATGGTGGTCGACCTGAACGACCTGGACTCCTCGCGCTGGATCAACGTCGGCGGCGCCTCCGGCCACGCCTTCCACGACAACTACAACGACCAGACCGACCTCTGGCTCAAGGGCAGGCTGCTCCCCTGGGCCTACGGCGCGGACGCGGTCGAGAAGGCCACCAAGCACAAGCTGGTGCTCACCGCGGGCTGAGGCCCGCACGGCCACCCGGCGGCCCCGCCCCCTCTCACGGGGGAGCGGGGCCGTCGTCGTTCCCCTGCGAGAAGAGGCGCGGCTACCCGAGCGTCCGCACCCCGGCGGGCGTGACCGCCAGGTCCACCGTCCGGTCGTGCGACTCGGCGGGCACCCGCTCCAGCAGCTCGTGCTCGTACAGCAGCACCGCCAGCACCGGCCGCACCCCGGCCCGCCCCAGCCGGGCCAGCACCCGGTCGTAGCTGCCGCCGCCGCGGCCCAGCCGCAGCCCGCCGCGGTCCACCGCCAGGCCCGGCAGCAGCACCACCGAGGCCTGGGTGACGGCGTCCGGTCCGAGCCGCGGACCGGACGGCTCCAGCAGCCCGCGCCCGGCCGGGGCGAGCTCCTCGGGCCCGGCGTACTCGGCCCAGTCCAGGTCGTTGTCGGGGAGCAGCACCGGCAGGAGCACCCGCACCCCCTCCTCGCGCAGCGCGTCCAGCAGCGGCCTCGTCCCGGGCTCCGCACCCACCGAGACGTACGCGGCCACGGTGGCCCCCCGCGCGGCCAGCTCCCAGGCGTGCCCGGCCAGCGCGCGGGCCGCCTCCGCGCGTTCCTCGGGGGAGAGCGTGCGGCGCTCCGTCAACAGCCGTGTCCTCAGGTCGCTCTTCTCGTTGTGCATCGGATCCTCCACGTCTCCAGACCGTCGACGCGCAGAGCCTGCCACGCGAAAGGGCGCCCCGATTGTCCACCCCGCTGCTGGTCCAGGCCCTGGCCGCGCTGAGCGCCCCGGCGCTGGCCGGCGCCACCGTCCTGGGACTACGGGCACGACGGGACCGGGCCGCGGCCGCCGCCGGGGCGGAGCGGCTGCGCACGCGGATCGGCGAGCTGGAGGACCGCTGCGCCGAGCTGGAGCGCACCGCCTCCTGCGACCCGCTCACCGGGGTGTGGAACTACCGCCACCTGCAGCTCACCCTGGACCGGGAGATCGAACGGGCCCGCCGCGCCGAGCACACCGACCAGGCCGACGGCCCCCGCCCGCTCGCCGTGCTGATGCTCGCGATCTCCGGCTTCGACGCCGTCATCGCCGAGCACGGCCGAGGCCGGGCCAACGCGATACTGCGCGACCTCGCCCAGCGCCTCGCGATGGAGATCCGCCGGGCCGACACCCTCGGCCGCTACAGCGGCGAGGAGTTCCTGGTGGTGCTGCCCGACACCGGCGCCGACGGCGCCGCGCAGGTCGCCGAGCGGCTGGTCTGGTCGGTCCGCCGTCACCTGCTGCTCGACTGGTCCTCCGGGACGCGCGAATCCCGCCCGGCGCACGGCAACGGCCTCACCGCCGCCGCCGGTGTCGCCGTCCTGCCCGAGGACGGCACCCATGCCGCCGTCCTGCTGCGCGCCGCCGACGCGGCGCTCGCCGAGGCCCGGGCGGCCGGCGGCGACTGCTGGCGGATCTCGCCGCGGCCTTCCGACCGCCCCGCCACCGGGCCCCGCACCCCGGTCACTTCCGGTACGGATCACGCTCCGACTGCCGAACGTGACCGTTCGGAAAAGCCGGGTAGTCTGTCGCCCTGTGCCGGAGGGGACCCCCTCGCCCAGCCGGTCCCTTCCCATACGCCAGCCACTGTGGCCGGGCCCCGCGACGTGCTGTCCTAGCCGTCCGACCGTGCTCGGCCCGGCGAAAACGTGCCTGAGTAAGGTAAACGCATGACGACGACCAACTCCCGAGTTCCGGTAACCAAGGCCGTGGTACCCGCGGCCGGACTGGGCACCCGCTTCCTCCCGGCGACCAAGGCCACCCCGAAGGAGATGCTGCCGGTCGTCGACAAGCCGGCCATCCAGTACGTCGTCGAGGAGGCCTCCGCCGCGGGCCTGTCCGACATACTGATGGTCACCGGGCGCAACAAGCGCGCCCTGGAGGACCACTTCGACCGCGCCTACGAGCTCGAGGAACTGCTGGCGCGCAAGGGCGACGAGCAGCGCCTGGCCCGGGTCCGCGAGTCCGTCGAGCTGGCCAACATGCACTACGTCCGCCAGGGCGACCCGAAGGGCCTCGGCCACGCCGTCTCGGTCGCCGAGCAGCACGTCGCCGGCCAGCCCTTCGCCGTCCTGCTCGGCGACGACCTGATCGACCCGCGCGACCCGCTGCTCGCCCGCATGATCGAGGTGCAGCAGGAGCTCGGCGGCTCGGTCGTCGCCCTCATGGAGGTCGACCCCTCCCAGATCCACCTCTACGGCTGCGCCGCCGTCAAGGCCAACGGCTTCGGCGAGGACGTCTTCCAGGTGACCGACCTGGTCGAGAAGCCCGAGCCCGGCGAGGCCCCCTCGAACTACGCCGTCATCGGCCGCTACGTCCTCGACCCGCTGGTCTTCGACGTGCTGCGCGAGACCCCGCCCGGCCGCGGCGGCGAGATCCAGCTCACCGACGCCCTGCGCGAGCTGACCACCCGCGAGCCGGCCGACGGCGGCCAGGTGCACGGCGTGCTCTTCAAGGGCCGCCGGTACGACACCGGCGACCGCGCCGACTACCTGCGCGCTATCGTCCGTCTGGCCGCCGAGCGCGAGGACCTGGGCCCGGAGTTCCGGACCTGGCTGCGGGAGTTCGTCGGCTCCGAGATGCAGGACTGACACGACAGAGAGCGAGCCGCCGATGACCGGGTCCACCGAGCACAGCACCACGCCCGCAGCCTGCTGCGACGACGGAGCGGACCCGGCACCGGCGGCCCCCCGCCTCTGGACGGTGGACGAGCACGTCGCCGACGTGCTCGCCGCCGTCGGCCCGCTGCCCGCGATCGAGCTCCAGCTGCTCGACGCCCAGGGCTGCCGGCTCGACGAGGACGTGGTCGCCGACGGCGACCTGCCGCCCTTCGACAACAGCTCGATGGACGGCTACGCGGTCCGCACCGCGGACACCGAGGGCGCCACCGACACCTACCCGTCGGTGCTCTCCGTGGTCGGCGACATCGCCGCCGGCGCCGCGGAGCTGCCCAAGGTCGGCCCCGGCCAGGCCGCCCGGATCATGACCGGCGCCCCCCTCCCGCCCGGCGCCCAGGCCGTCGCCCCGGTCGAGTGGACCGACGGCGGCACCGGCACCGGAGTGGCCGCCGCCGCGATGACCGCGCCCGTCCCGGACGAGGAGGTCCGCGTCCTGCGTCCGGTCGCCGAGGGCGCGCACATCCGCCGCCGCGGCAGCGACGTCGCGGCCGGCGCCAAGGTCCTGGCCGCCGGCACCCGGCTCGGCCCCACCCAGCTCGGCCTGCTCGCCGCGATCGGCCGGCCCACCGTGAAGGTCCGCCCGCGCCCCCGGGTGGTGGTGATCTCCACCGGCAGCGAGCTGGTCCAGCCCGGCGAGCCGGTCGGTCCCGGCCGGATCGCCGACTCCAACAGCTTCACCCTCACCGCCGCGGCCCAGGAGGCCGGCGCCATCGCCTACCGGGTCGGTGCCGTCCCGGACGACGCCGACCGGCTGCGCTCCGTCCTGGAGGACCAGCTCGGCCGGGCCGACCTGATCGTCACCAGCGGCGGGGTCAGCGTCGGCGCGTACGACGTGGTCAAGGAGGTCTTCGAGACCTACGGCGGCGTGGACTTCCGCAAGCTGCGGATGCAGCCCGGCAAGCCGCAGGGCTTCGGCCGGATCGGCGGCGCGACCGGGGTGCCGCTGCTCGCCCTGCCCGGCAACCCGGTGAGCGCCTACATCTCCTTCGAGCTCTTCGTCCGCCCGGTCATCCGCACCATGCTCGGCGCCGCCGACGTGCACCGCCCCGTCGTCCGCGCGCTCTGCCCGGCGGCGCTGCGTTCCCCGGCCGGCCGCCGGCAGTTCCTGCGCGGCCGCTACTCGGCGGCGGAGGGCACCGTCCGTCCGGTCGGCGGCAGCGGGTCGCACCTGGTCGGCGCACTGGCCCTGGCCGACTGCCTGATCACCGTCCCCGAGGACGTCACCGAGCTGCCCGCAGGCAGTGAGGTCGACGTGGTGTTGCTGGACTCCTGAGCGGCCGACGAGCCGGCTGGCGGTACGGTAGCGCGGTATTCGACCTGCGCGCCCCTGGAGTTACCCGTGACGACACCTCCCCCCGGCGACCGCCTCACCCACGTCGACGACCAGGGCGCGGCCCGGATGGTCGACGTCTCCGAGAAGGCCACCACCGCGCGCACCGCCGTCGCGGCCGGGCGGGTGAGGGTCTCCCCGAAGGTGGTCGAGCTGCTGCGCGGCGAGGGCGTGCCCAAGGGGGACGCCCTCGCGGTGGCCCGGATCGCCGGGATCATGGGCGCCAAGAAGACCCCGGACCTCGTCCCGCTCTGCCACCCGATCGCCGTCTCCGGCGTCAAGGTCGACCTCGCCGTCGCCGACGACGCGGTGGAGATCACCGCCACCGTGAAGACCGCCGACCGCACCGGCGTCGAGATGGAGGCGCTCACCGCCGTCGCGGTGGCCGGCCTGACCGTGATCGACATGGTCAAGGCCGTGGACAAGGGCGCCGAGATCGAGTCCGTCCGGGTGCTCAGCAAGACCGGCGGCAAGAGCGGCGACTGGTTCGCCCCGGAGGTGGAGGCGTGAGGGAGCGCAGCGAGGCGAAGCGAGGTGGGCGCATGAGGGCCCTTGCGGTGACGGTCTCCAACCGGGCCTCGGCCGGGGTCTACGAGGACAAGGGCGGCCCGCTGCTGGTCGCCGGGCTGACCGCGATGGGCTTCACCGCCGACGGCCCCCGGGTCGTCCCGGACGGCGAGCCGGTGGAGGCGGTGCTGCGCGAGGCCGTCGCGGCCGGCTACGACGTGGTGCTGACCACCGGCGGCACCGGCATCTCGCCGATGGACCTCACCCCCGAGATGACCGCCCGGGTGATCGACCGCCAGGTCCCCGGCATCGCCGAGGCCATCCGCGCGTACGGCCGGGAGAAGGTGCCCACCTCGGCGCTCTCCCGCGGGCTCGCCGGGCTCGCCGGACGTACCCTGATCGTCAACCTGCCGGGCTCGACCGGCGGCGTCAAGGACGGCCTGGCCGTCCTGGAGCCGCTGCTCGCCCACGCCGTCGACCAGCTCGGCGGCGGGGACCACCCCCGGCCCGACGCCCCGGCGCCCGGGGCTCCAGCATCCGGGAGAGGGCACTGAACGCCGGCTGGCCGGTAGAACTCCATGAGGGGGAGGTCACGCTGCGCCCGATCAGGGCGCGTGACCAGCGCGAGTGGCAGGAGGTGAGCCGCCGCAACCGGGACTGGCTGCGGCGGTGGGAGGCCACCGTGCCGCCCGGCCAGGCCGGACAGGTCGCCGGGCCCCGCCCGACGTACCGGCAGATGGTCCGCTTCCTGCGCGGCGAGGCGTCGGCCGGCCGGATGCTGCCCTTCGTCGTGCTCTACAAGGGCCAGCTGGTGGGTCAGTTGACCGTCGGCGGAATCACCTGGGGCTCGATGTGCTCGGCGAACGTCGGGTACTGGGTGGACGAAGCGGTGGCCGGCCGGGGCATCATCCCGACCGCCGTGGCGCTTTCGGTGAACTACTGCTTCCGCACCCTCGGACTGCACCGGATCGAGGTCTGCATCCGCCCGGAGAACGGCCCGAGCCGGCGCGTGGTGGAAAAGCTCGGCTTCCGCTCGGAGGGAATCCGCCCGCGGTACCTCCACATCGACGGCGACTGGCGCGACCACCTCGTGTACGCGCTGACCGACGAGGAGGTTCCGGAGGGGATGCTGGAGCGCTGGCGGAAGCTCAGTTCCGGGCATGAACCGAGTAATTGAATATATGTTCGAAAGAAATATCGATATGGCATCGGGCCGGTGGCGGACCGTCACAAATGGCGGCAAAATAGTCGGAGAATCAGCTTGATCACACGACACGCCGCGCCAAATTGCTGCCAGGCCTTCCCCGGCGCCCGTACGGTGTGAATCGTGAGCAGTAGCGGCCTTATCTACGCCGTCATCGTAGGGGCCTGGGCCGCCTATCTGGTGCCGATGTGGCTCCGCAGACAGGACGAACTCAACGAGGCTCGCCCGACGGAACGCTTCAGCACCGCCATCCGCCTGCTGGCCGGGCGTTCGGCGATGGAGCGACGGGCAGCCCGGGCCCTGGGCGACGAACCGCGTGACGACGAGCACAGCAACGACGGCCCTCCCGGACGGGACGAGGCCGCCTCCGGCGACCCCGCGGCGCGGGAGCCCGAACCACCGGCGGAGCGGCCGGCCGAACGGCCCGCCCCCGCGCCACGCGTCGGGGTCGAGCGCCGGGCGCGGCTGCTGGCCCGGCGGCGCCGGATGGTCACCGCCCTCTTCCTGTCCTTCGCGCTCGGCGCGGTGGCCGCGGCGGTGGCCGGGCTGTCCTTCCTCTGGGTCCCGGCCGTACCGGCGGTCCTCCTCACCCTGTACATCGGCCACCTGCGCAGGCTGGAGCGCCAGCGGTACGAGGTGAAGCTCGACCGCACCCGGGCCGCCCAGGCGGCCGAGCGGCTGCGCAAGCGCGAGCAGCAGCGGGCCGAGGCCCCGGCGGGCGACGCCGAGGCGGCGGAGGCCCCCGCGGCGGAGGAGTCGGCCCCGGCCGCCGAGGAGCGGGTCGCGCGCCGTCCGCACCTGCGGCTGGCCGCAGATCCGGAGGAGGCCACCGTCGCGGTGCCCTCCGCCTCCGCGGTGGCCGAGGCGACCGAGCACGAGGAGTGGGTCGACGGCATGCGCGAGCGCGGTGCGGCCGGCCCGGACTCCTGGGAACCGGTGCCCGTCCCGCTGCCGACCTACGTCACCGCGCCGGTCGCCCCCCGGGTCTCCCGCGGGCTCGACCTGTCGGCCCCCGGCACCTGGACCGCGGGGCGCCCCGCCGAGTCCCGCAACACCCCGCTCTTCGACCAGTACGCCGAGCCGCAGGCCCCCGAGTCCCGGCCCCGCGCGGCCAACGAATGACCCCGGGCCACCCCCCGACCAGCACCGCATCCGGGGGGTGGTCACAGACCCCCTCCGAAAGGTGCTAGAGTTTCTTCTCGTTGGGGCTGTGGCGCAGTCCGGTAGCGCACCTCGTTCGCATCGAGGGGGTCAGGGGTTCGAATCCCCTCAGCTCCACCCAACGGATCGGCTCCGGCCGGTCCACCGAATCCCGCCGGGAGGCAACTCCCGGCGGGATTTCGCGTTTTGTGGCGCCGGGTCGGTTCCGGACGGCTCGGCGGCGGCGGAGGACCCGTTGTGGTCGAGATCACAACTCCTTCCCGGGCGCGGTTTCTGACGCCGTTTGGGCCTCAGGGGGGTCGGTTATGGTGGGTGGGCCCAGACGCTGACGACGGAACGATCTGGTCTATCTCAACGGGGTGCCATCGCGGTGCGCGAGTTCGGTCTGACACGGTGGGCGCGGCAGTCGGGCCCGGAAGAGCCCGGCGACTCCCCGGCAACCGGAAGACCGAAGTCCCGGACCCTCGCGGCGAGCTGCGTCGCAGCGGTGTCACTGGCGGTGTTCGCCTTCTTCCGGCACACCCACGGGGCCACCATGGTCGACATGCTGGTCTACCGGGCAGAGGGCCAGGCCGTCGTCCGCGGCGAGGACCTGTACGCGATGCGGCTGCCCGGCTGGGACCTGCCGGCCACCTACCCCCCGTTCGCCGCGATGCTGTTCGTGCCGAGCACCTGGTTCGACGTGAGCACCCTGCGCGTCCTGGTGATGCTGCTCAACTACGCGCTGCTCGCCCTGGCCGTGCACCTGTCGCTCAAGCTGGCCGGGTGGGCGAAGCAGCACCGCACGGCCGTGGTGATCCTGGCGACCGGCCTGGGCATCTGGCTGGAGCCGGTCTTCACCACCTTCCAGTACGGCCAGGTCAACCTCGGCATCCTCTGCCTGGTCCTGTGGGACCTGACCCGCCCGGACCGCAACCGCTTCAAGGGCGTGGGGATCGGGCTGGCCACCGCCATCAAGATCACCCCGGGCCTGTTCGCGGTCTACCTGTTCCTGACCGGACGGGTCCGGGCCGCGCTGGTCTCGGCCGGCACCTTCCTGGCCGCGGGCCTGATCGGCTGGGCCCTGCTGCCCGACGCCTCGTACGGCTTCTGGAGCAAGTACCTCTGGGACCCGAGCCGGGTCGGCGTGACCGTCCTGGTGGACAACCAGTCGTTGCGCGGGGCCGTCTGCCGGCTGCTCGACGTCAACGACCCGGGCCCGGTCGGGCTGGCCGCCTCCGCGCTGGTCGGGGCCTTCGGGCTCGGGGTGGCGGTGCTGGCCGGGCGCTCGGCGCGGGTGCTGCGCCGGGCCGACGCCTGGGGCGGGGTCTGCGCCGCGTTCACCGCGCTGCTGGTCTCGCCGATCAGCTGGACCCACCACTGGGTCTGGTGCATCCCGCTCATCGCCCTGCTGGTGGTCGAGGCCCGCACCAGGGCGCGGCAGGTCCTGCTCGGCGTGACCCTGGTCGTGTTCCTCTCCCACGTCATGTGGACGGTGCCGCACCGCTGGGGGCGCGGGGTCGACTGGTACTGGCAGCTGCCCGGCGCGATCTACCCGCCGATCGGGGTCGCCGTCCTGGTGGTCCTGGGCGTGCGGCTGTACCGCGCCCGGCGGCAGGCCGTGGACGGGGCCGGCGGCGGGGCCTGGGCGCTCCTGGTCGCCAAGCTCGACCGCGACCCCGCGCTGACGAACCGGACCTGACGACCCGGCCCCGACCAACCGGCCCCGACCCGGCCCCGACCAACCGGACCCGACGGGCCCAGACCGGACGGATCAGACCTGACGTGACCACCCAGACCGCACCCCCGTCGCCGCCCGCCGCCGCGCCCGCCGCCCGGAACGCCGTCGCGGCCCTCCTGACCGGCCCGGCCCGGCGCACCGCGCTGCTCAGCACGCTCTGCTTCGCGGTGATGTGCGCCATCGGCCTGCAGGGCTGGACGTCGGTGTCGCTCGGCGGTTTCGACCTCGGCATCTTCGACCAGGGCGTGCGCGGCTACGCCCACTTCGGGCTGCCGGTTTCCTCGCTGAAGAGCTACCACCACGAGTTCCCGCCCGGCTTCTCGCTGCTGGGCGACCACTTCTCGCCGGTCCTGGCGCTGCTCGCGCCGCTGTACTGGATCTGGGACGACCCGCGCTCGCTGATCATCGGGCAGTCGCTGCTCTTCGCGGCCGGGGTGCCGCTGGTCCGGCGGATCGCCGCGCACGGGTTCGCCGCCGCCCCGCCGCGCACCGCCCGGCGGGCCGCGGACCTGGCCGGGCTGGTCTACGCCTTCGGCTGGCCGCTGCTGGTCGCCGCCCGGGTCGGGTTCCACGAGGTCGCCTTCGCGGTGCCGCTGACCCTGCTGATGCTGGAGCGCGGCCTGGCCCGCCGGTACGGCACGGTGGTGCTCGCCGCCGTCCTGCTGTGCTGCACCAAGGAGGACCTCGGCCTGATGGTCGGGGCGTACGGGCTGGTGCTGCTGCTGCGCACCCGCCGGACCGGGGACCGGGCGGGCCGCTTCACCGGCCTCGGACTGCTGCTGGGCGGGCCGATCGCCTCGGCGGCCGCCATCACCTGGCTGATCCCGGCGATGGGCGGCAAGCCGGGCTACTACTGGAACTACGACGCGCTCGGCGCGGACGGCGGGGACGCGCTGCGCCACCTGCTGCACAACCCGTTCCTGCTGGTGCAGGCCGCCTTCGACCAGCCGCTCAAGCCGCTGCTGCTGCTCTGGCTGTTCGGCACGGCGCTCCTGCTGCCGCTGCGCTCGGCCACCGTGCTGTGCGCGGTGCCGCTGCTGGCCGAGCGGATCCTGTCCAGCAACCCCAACCACTGGTCGATCGCCCGGCACTACGACTCGATGCTCTGGCCGATCCTGCTCACCGCCGCCATCGAGGTGCTGGGCCGGCTGAGCAGTGCCGAGCGGCCCGCGCGGACCGTCCAGCGGGCCCGGCGGCTGGGCCTCGGCGCGGCCGGCATCGCGCTGGTGGCCGCCGTACCGATCGGGCTGCTGCAGCTGGCGGTGCCCGCCTCCTGGTCGGCCAAGCCGAGCGAGGCCGCGCTGGTGCGGGCGGCCGCGCTGATCCCGGACGGGGCCTCGGTGGAGGCGGACAACCAGATCGCGCCGCGGCTGACCGCCCGGACGGACGTGGTGCTGGTGGACGGCACCCCGCGCGGGCGCGACTACGTGCTCACCCGGTCGAACAAACGCTCCTTCCCGTTCGCCGCGGACACCGAGCAGGCCCAGCGGATCCGGCTGCTGCTGGACCACGGGTACCGGCAGCTGTGGGCCGAGGACGGCGTGGTGCTGCTGCACCGGGAGAGCGGCGAGCCGGTGCCCGGCGAGCACGTGCCGGGGCCGGACAGCGAGCCGGTCCAGGACGTCGTCCCGTCCGACGTGGGGCACAACCTCTTCCGCGGCTGACGCCCGCCGCGGGGCCGGACACGGCCGAGGGCCGGTCGGAGGAGCTCTCCGGCCGGCCCTCGGGCTGTGCGGGGCAGTGCGCCGGCGGTCAGGGGCGGTCGGCGTAGGAGCCGCTCTGGTGGGTGCCCTGGGGCGGGACGGCGCCGTAGCGGCCGGGTCGGCGGCCGTGCGGGTGCCGGGTCAGGTTGTACCCGAGGACGCCCGCCAGGGCGGCCAGGAAGCCGCCGCCGATCGTCCAGTACCAGCGGCTGTTCCAGCCGGAGAACCAGCCGGTGTACCAGTGCTCCTCCTCCACCACCGGGGCGGCCGCCTTGGCGGTGCTCGCGCCGCCGCCGGCCGGCGGGACCAGCGGGGCCTTCAGCTCCCCGCCCTCCGGCTGGGCGTTGTCGGAGTCGCCCTTGGCGGCGACGTGCAGCTGCACGGAGGAGGCCAGGCCGAGGTCCGGCTGCGGGACGTCGGTGACCGACAGCCGCACGTAGTAGGTGCCGGGCAGCGGGTCGCCGGACCACGGCTCGGCCCAGGTGCGGACCTCGCGCAGGGTGCAGTTCAGCGCCACGGTGGTGGCGCCCTGCTCGGCGGTGGCGTTCTGGGTGCCGGCGGTGCAGGCCTGGCGGCGGCGCAGTCCGTCGAAGACCTCGACGGACCAGGTCTGCGGGCCGTGCCGGTCGGTCGCGGGGGCCAGGCTGACGGCCAGGTTGACCGTCGGGGTCTGACCCTCGGAGGCGCCGAACGCCCAGTACAGGTAGTCACCGGTGGAGGCCGCGACGTTGGCGTCCTGGCCGGGGGAGAGGTTGACCGCGGTCAGGAAGGATGTGCCGGCCTTGGTGGCCGGGGCCGGGGTGCCGCTCGCGGTGGCCGAGGGGGACGGCGCGGCCGAGGCGGCCGGGGCACCCAGGGCGAGGGCGGGCAGCAGGGCGAGGGCGGCGAGGGCGCCGCGAATCGTCGTACGCATGGTCAGTTCTCCCGCCAGACGGCGATCCGCCAACGTGCGATCCAGCCGAACAGCAGGCCGAAGACCAGGCCGGCCAGGGTGAGGGTGAGCAGCAGGATCCAGCCGCGGCCGAGGCCCATCGCGGCGCCCTCGGGGGCGGGCGAGGAGGAGGTCAGGTCCACGGTCAGCTCCAGCGGCAGGCCGGGGTCGGCCTGGACGCCGGCCTGCGGGGCCAGCGAGTTGCTGACGATCAGGCAGACGGTGGTCGCGGGCTTGTCCTTCGACTCCTTCGAGGAGGTCGGGCTCGCGGTGACGTAGCCCTTGGAGTCGTCGGTGGACCAGCGCAGGCCGGTGGAGACCAGGTCGGTACGGCCGCTGGCGGCGTCGGTGCCGCGGACCAGCTCCTGGCCGGTCGCGCTGGTGGCCTGCAGCAGGACGCCGTAGTCGCGGGCCACCGCGCGGTCCAGCGCGACGCTGACCGAGGCGCGCAGCTCCTGGCCGGACTTGACCGGGACCTTGTAGACGCGGTGCTCGGAGAACTTCTCGCGGTCGGTGTAGACGCCCGGGGCGAGCACCGGGGCGCTCTCGCACTTGTCGGTGCCGGAGGTCTTGACCGGGGTCACCGTGTAGGTGTCGTTGGAGCGGTCGACCAGCTGCTTCACCTTGTCGGTGAGCTGCTGCGGGGTGCGGACGTCGGTGTAGGTGCCGCCGGTCGCGTTGGCGATGCAGAGCAGCTGCTGGCGGGTCTTGTCGTCGTGGGCCAGGCCCAGGGTGTCGACGACCAGGTGGATGCCCTGGGAGGCGAGTTCGCGGGCGACGTCGCACGGGTCGGGCGGGGCGCAGGAGTCCTCGCCGTCGGTGATCAGCACCACGCGGCGGGTGGTCTCGCCCTTGCCGAGGTCCTGGGCGGCGCCGCGCAGGGCCAGGCCGATCGGGGTCCAGCCGGTCGGGCGCAGGGTGGCGACGGCGGTCTTGGCCTCGACCTTGTTGGTCTTGCCGACCGGGAAGAGCTGCCTGGTGTCCTGGCAGCCCTGGACCTTGTCGTCACCGGGGTAGTTCGCGCCCAGGGTGCGGATGCCGAACTCGGTCTCCGCAGGCAGCGCGTCGATCACCTCGTTCAGCGACTGCTGGGCCACCGAGATGCGGCTCTTGCCCTGGATGTCCGGCTCGCGCATGGAGCCGCTGACGTCCAGCACGAGGTCGACCCGGGGGGCCTCCTTGGACGCCGGAGCGGCGCCGGCTGATGGTTCGTCGGCGTGGGCGGGCAGGCCGAGGAGCAGCGAGGCGCCCGATATCGCCAGGGCGGCCAGCAGGCTGCCGAGCCTGGTCTGTGGTCGTCGTCCGGTAGTCACCCGGCCGATCCTAGGGCGTGTCTGACACACCCTGGGGATCACCGGTTCGGCGTACCGATCCGAGTCCGGATCGTGCGCCGGGCCGCTCCGGCGCGGACTCCGGTGTGAACTCCGGCGCGGGGGCGGGGAGTCCGCGCTCACGGCGGTCTTACGCGCCGTCGATAGCCTTCGTACCCGGTGACGGAAGCGGGGGTGCGATGGAGCTGGCGGCGGTCGGCAAACGGTACGGGCGGGGCAGGCCGTGGATCCTGCGCGGGGTCGATCTGGCCGTCGGGCCGGGGGAGTTGGTGCGGATCGCCGGGGCGAACGGGAGCGGCAAGTCGACCCTGCTGCGGCTGGCCGCCGGGATCGAGCGGCCGAGCGCGGGCCGGGTGGTGCGGCCCGGTCCGACGACGTACGTGCCCGAACGCTTCCCGCCGGCGCTGCCGTTCGACGCCGCCTCGTACCTGCTGCGGGTGGGGCGGGTGCACGGACTGTCGGCGGAGCGGGCGCGGCGGCGGGCGGGGGAGTGGCTGGACCGGTTCGGCATCGCGGACCGGGCGGGCACCCCGCTGAGCCGGCTGTCCAAGGGCACCTGCCAGAAGGTCGCGGTCGCCCAGGGGCTGCTCGCCGAGGCCCGGGTGCTGCTGCTGGACGAGGCCTGGACCGGGCTGGACCCGGAGGCCCGGGCGGTGCTGGACGCGGCGGCCGCCGAACGGGCGGCGGCGGGCGGCACGGTGCTGTTCGTCGACCACGACCCGGCCCGGCTGGCCGGGCTGACCAGTGCCGCCTACCGGGTCGGTGCGGACGGTGGCCTGCGGCCCGTCGAGGACGGGACGGCGGTGCCGGCCGACGGCGGCCCGGTGATGGAGGTCGAGGTGGACGTCCCGGACGGCGACCCGCTGCCGGAGCTACTGCCCGGCGCGCCGGAGCGCACCGCGCTGGCGGGGACGGCGGTGCGGCTGACCGTACCGGCCGCGCACTCGGACGCGCTGCTGCGCCGGCTGCTGCTGGGCCGCCCGGCGGTCCGGGTGCTGGCGGTGCGCCGGCGCGGGGAAGCGGAGGGGGAGCGGTGAGGCAGGTCGGTTCGCTGGCGCGGTACCACGGGGAGCTGCTGCTGCGCTCGCACGCCTGGCTGTCGCCGTTCCTGGCGTACGTGCTGCTGCTGGTGATCGGGACGACGGCGGGCGATCCGCTGCTGGGCAGCCTCGGCCTGGGCGCGGGCGCGCTGCTGCCGGTGAGCGCCTGGTACGTCCGCGCCGCGCTGGCCGCGGAGCCGCCGGCCTCGCGGGCCTGCCTGGTCGCGGTGGCGGGCCCGGCCCGGGTGCACCTGGGCGCGCTGCTGGCGGCGCTGGCGGTCTCGCTGGTGCTGGCGGTCGGCCAGGTGGCGGCGCTGTGGTGGGCCGGCGGGGCGGTGGCGAACCCGGGGGCGCCGAGGCAGCCGGGAGTCGGGCCGGCGTTGCTGGCGGGGCTGCTGACCTCGGCGGTGTGCGCGCTGCTGGGGGTGCTGGCCGGAGCGCTGGCCGACCGGCCGGTGCTGACCCGCGGGCCGTACGGCATCCCGGCGGCGCTGACGCTGGCCGCGCTGCTGCTGGTGGTGCCGGCCTCGCCGGCCAACGCGGCGCTGCGCGGGCTGGTGGAGGCGGCCCGGACCGGCCGGGTCGCGGCGCCCTGGGCGGAGCTGCTGCTCGCCGGGGCCCTGCTGGGCGTGGGCGCCGCGGGTGCGGCGGCACTGGCCGGACGCCGACCGGAGTGAGCGGGCCGCAGTGAGAGGAGCAGGGCCCCTCAGTGGCCTTGAGCTGCTGCTTTAGCTGCTCGATGGCGGATCCGCCGTCTGCGAAGTGTCCGGTTTGTACATCCATATGTGCCATTTCGGACAATGCGCGTATCCGGACTGTTCGTTTGCGACACTGGTGCTTTCGCGGGGTACTGTCCCATGTTTGTTCGGTTGGTTCACGATGACACCCCTCAGGGTCTCGGGTGACCGGCCGCTAGGAACCCTCCCTCGCCTAGAAGGACCGCAGTTTTGGCCAGCAACACCCTCGGTGCGCGTCTGCTGCGACGCAAGCCCGTCTCGACCCTGATCGCGGAGAGCGAGGGGCACGACGCCCTTCCGGCGGGCGCGCCCGAGGAGGGCGGGCGTTCCGGCATCCACCTGCGCCGCTCGATCGGCCTCTGGCAGCTGTCCTCGATCGGCATCGGCGCCACCATCGGCACCGGCATCTTCTTCGTGCTCAGCACCGCGGTGCCGTCGGCCGGCCCGGCCGTCATCCTGTCCTTCGTGATCGCCGCGGTCACCGCCGGACTCACCGCGCTCTGCTATGCCGAGATGGCCTCCGCGATCCCGGTCTCCGGCTCCTCCTACTCCTACGCCTACGCCACCCTCGGCGAGGGCGTGGCCTTCGGCGTCGGCATCTGCCTGCTGATGGAGTACGGCGTCTCCGCCTCCGCGATCGCGGTCAGCTGGGCCGAGTACCTGAACAAGTTCCTCGACCTGGCGTTCGGGGTCAAGATCCCCGAGCAGCTCTCCGGCGCGCCGGACAGCGGCCACTGGTTCAACCTGCCGGCGCTGCTGCTGGTCGCGATGGTCTGCTTCCTGCTGATCCGCGGCGTGAGCGAGTCGGTGAAGGTCAACGCCGCGATGGTCGGCATCAAGATCCTCATCCTGATCCTCTTCATCGGCGTCGCGCTGACCGGCTTCCACTCCGGCAACCTGACCCCGTTCATGCCGCTCGGCATCGGCGGCGTGCAGGTCGCCGCGTCCAGCATCTTCTTCTCCTTCATCGGCCTGGACGCCGTGTCCACCGCCGGTGAGGAGGTCAAGAACCCGCGCCGCACCCTGCCGATGGCGATCATCATCTCGCTGGTCGTGGTGACCCTGCTCTACATCCTGGTCGCGCTGGCCGGCATCGGCGCCCAGCCGTGGGAGAAGTTCGACGGCCAGGAGGCCGGCCTCGCCCAGATCCTGCAGGACATCACCGGCCAGAGCTGGCCCGCGATGGTCTTCGCGATCGGCGCGATCATCTCGATCTTCAGCATCACCCTCGTGGTGATCTACGGCCAGACCCGCATCCTGTACTCGATGGGCCGCGACGGCATGCTGCCCAAGCGCTTCGCGGAGCTCTCGCCGCGCACCGGCACCCCGATCTGGAACACCATCGTGGTCGGCCTCGGCGTGGGCGCGCTGGCCGCGTTCATCCCGCTGAACGTCCTGGCCGACATCACCAGCCTCGGCACGCTCATCGCCTTCTCGGTGGTCTCGATCGGCGTGATCATCCTGCGCCGCACCCAGCCCGACCTGCCGCGCGGCTTCAAGGTGCCCGGCTACCCGGTCGTCCCGCTGCTCAGCGTCGGCTTCTGCATCTACCTGATCACCGGTCTGCACGCCGACACCTTCCGGGCCGGCGGGATCGCCCTCGCCGTCGCCGTGGTCGTCTACTTCGGCTACAGCATCAAGCACTCCCGGCTGGAGAAGGCCGGGCAGGAGGCCGGGCAGGAGGCCGGCCAGGAGGCCGAGCAGGCCGCCGAACCCGCCGACCGCACCGCCGGCTGACGAGCAGACGAATCCGACGTGAAGGGCCGCCGACCGACAGGACACTCGGCGGCCCTTTTCGTGCCATCACACGCCCAGTGCCCGACGTCATGGCGACAGGGCCGGGCCCGCACCCATAACCTTCCACCATGGTGAGCACCCGCACGCCCGGCTACTCCCGCCCGCGCGGCCGCTTCACCGGCCGCAGCAGAACGCCGGCCCAGACCTTCGCGACCGAGACGTCCTCCCGACCGGGACGACCGCCGAGAGGCTTCTCGGTCCGCCCGTTCCCCCGACAGCGTGGCGAGAACACCTTTCCGCCCACGCCCGATCGACTGAATCCCGCCACGCTCGCCTCGACGCGTACCGTCCAGCTGCTCGGCTGCCTGATCGCGGCCGGCTGGGCCGCCGCCTTCCCGCTCGTCTCCGACCTGCCCAACCAGCGGCTGTGGGGCCTGATCGCGGCCCCCGCCTACGCCCTGGCCGGACTGCTCTGCCTGACCCTGCCGCGCCGCTTCGCGGCCCACGCCGCCGCCGCGGTCGCCCTCGTCGGCGCCGTCCTCGTCCCGCTCGGGCTCCTCGCCCTGACCGGCCGCCACCAGTCCGAGGTCATGGTGGTCGAACGCTCGGCCCACCTGCTGCTCACCACCGGCGATGCCTACCTGCCGCACCCGGTGGTGGTCACCGACTACAACCCGTACCTGCCGGCGATGGCCCTGTTCGGGCTGCCGCGCCAGCTGCTCGGCGACTCCACCGGCTTCGCCAGGGTCGCCGGGGACGCCCGGATCTGGTTCGCCCTGACCTTCTTCGCCTGCCTGCTGGCCGCCTGGCGGCTGCTGCGCCCCACCAGGGACCGAGCGCCACTGCTGCCGCTGGCCGTCCTCACCGCCTCGCCGCTGATAGCGCTCGCCCTGGCGGTCGGCGGCGTGGACCTGCCGCTGATCGGCGTCTGCTGCCTCGCGATGGCGCTCGCCGAACGGGACCGCACCGTCGGCGCCGGCCTGGTGCTCGCCCTCGCCTGCACCCTGAAGTGGACGGCCTGGCCCGCGCTGCCGGTCGCCGTCCTGCTGCTGTGGCGGCTGTACGGCCGTCGTCCCGCCGCCCGGACCGCGCTGATCGGGGTCGGGGTGAGCGCGGCGGTGATCCTGCCGTCCGTGCTCACCCAGGCGGACGCGCTGGCCGAGCAGGTGGTGCGCTTCCCGCTCGGGATGACCGCGATCCGCACCCCGGCCGGCAGCCCGCTGCCCGGCAAGGTGCTGGCCGGCTTCGGGCCGACCGGGCACTCCATCTCGATGGCGCTGATGACCCTCGCCCTGATCGGGGTGGCGATCTGGCTGCTGGCCCGGCCGCCGGTCTCCGCGATCGCGGCGGCCGACCTGCTGGCCGCCGGGCTCGCGATCGCCTTCATGCTCGCCCCGGCCGGACGGTTCGGGTACCTCGCGCTGCCGGTGGTGCTGGTGATCTGGCCCCGGCTGGCAGCCCGGCGCTGGAGCAGCCGACGCCCGGTCGCGCCCGGACGGGCACCGGACGCGCCGGAGCCCGCCCTGCCGAGAGGCTGAGAGCGGGCTCCGTACGAACCGCTAGCGGCCGGCGGCGGCCTTCAGGATGGAGGCCACCGCCGGGCCGGCCGCGTCGACGCCGTGGCCGCCGCCCTGGACCTCGGCGGCCACCGCGATGTTGCCGCGGAAGGCGGTGAACCAGCTGTTGGTGGTGGACGCGCCCTGGACCTCGGCGGAGCCGGTCTTGGCACCCGCGTTGTCGGTGATCCCGGCCATCACCTGGCTGGCCGTGCCGCCGGTGGCGGTGGCGTTCATCATCGCGCGCAGCTTGGCGGCGACGTCCGGCGAGATCTGGCGGGCCGCGGCCTGCTGCGGCAGCCCCGCGACCAGGATCGGCTGCTTGAACGCCCCGCTCTGGACGGTGGCGGTGATCGAGGCGATGGCCAGCGGGTTCATCTGGACCTTGCCCTGGCCGATGTAGTTCATGGCCTGCTCGTCCTTGCTGCCCGGAGTCGCCGGGACCTTGCCGTCGGCGTTCGGCAGGCCGGTCTTCCACTCCAGGCCGATGCCGAACACGTCCTTGGCCGTGCTGGACAGCGTCTCCGGCTTGAGGCTGGCCAGGCCCTGGTTGATGAAGGCGGTGTTGCAGGACACCATGAAGTCCTGCTGGAGCGTGTTGTTGGGGAAGGCGCCCGGGAAGTCGTTCGGGATCGCGACCGCGTTGCTGCTCTTCTCCGGGCAGGCCACCACGGTGTCCGGGTTGATCCCGGCCTCCAGCAGCGCCGCCGAGGTGACGATCTTCATCGTCGAGCCCGGCGCGAGCAGCCCGGCGAAGGCCCGGTTCTGACCGATGGCGGGCGAGTTGGCGAAGGCCAGCACCTGGCCGGTGCTCGGCTCGATCGCCACGACCGAGCCGGGCTTGCCGCCCAGGTCGGTCATCGCCTTCTCGGCGGCGGCCTGGACGGTGTTGTCGATGGTCACCTTGAACGGCTTGCCGGGCTTCGGCTCGACGATGGTGAACAGCTTGTCCGCGGCGGCCTTGCCGGCCGGGTCGTTGATCACCACGGCCTTGCCCGCGTCCTGGTCCCTGGTCGGGTCCGGCGGGAGCAGCTTCTGGGCGTTCTCCTGCACGCTGTTCATCAGCGCCGCGGTGAGCGAGGCGGCCTGCAGCTGCTTGCCGTTGCGGTCCACCACGGTGGACGGCGGGGCGAAGACCGGCTGGGCGGCGATGGTCTCGTTGCCGGACAGGTGGGGGTGGATCACCGAGGGCGCCCAGTGCACGGCCGGGGTGTTGTCGCTCATCTTCACGACGCCCAGGAAGCCCTGGTAGTCCCAGGCCCGGTTGGTGCCCTCGAACTCGGCGCGCGCCTTGAAGCTCATCAGGGTGCCGGTGGGCCCGGGGGTGGCGGAGGGGGACGGCGAGTCGGTGGCGCCCGGGGTGCCGGCCGCCGCGGGCGTCGCGGAGGCCCCGGCGGCGGGCTTGGCCGGGCTGGGGGTGCCGGTGGCGGCGGCGAAGACCTGCTGGGTGGTCGGGCCGGTCGGCGTGAGGGTCAGCGCGCTCGGCTTCACCTGGTCCCGGAAGGCGGTCAGCGCGGTGGTGGCCGCGGCCGGGTCGTCGGTCAGCGAGGCCGCCTTGGCGATGTCCCCGGAGGCCCAGGCCGCCAGGAAGTCCTTCGCGCCGGCCGTCGCCTGCTCGGCCGAGGGCGGTTCGGCGAGCACCGTACGCGGCTTGTCGCCGGACCCGGAGCCGTCCGAGGCCAGCAGGCTGTACGCGCCGTAGCCGCCGCCCGCGAGGACGGCGATGGACACGCCGGTGATGATGCCGATCTTCGCGCCACTGCGCATGGTGCAGTTCCCCCAGGGGTCTCGCGGCCGGGCGCAACCGGCGAGGGCCGGAAACGCGGTACGCCCCCACCCTAGGCAGGCGGAATCGGTGCGCCGACGAAACGCCCGGGACTTGTGACGGATCTGGTACGTGTCGTGGACCGCATACGGACGGTTCGCGGGGACGCGGTGTGGACGGAGCACCGCGCGCGGGGGCGGGCCGGCGTCAGATCCAGCTGTTGAACCACATCCGGCGGCGCCAGTCCTCCAGCGGGATGGTCTGGCCGGTGAAGAGCGGGAAGAAGAACAGGAAGTTCCAGACGATCAGCAGCACCAGCAGGCCGGCGGTCGCGGAACCGATGATCCGGCGGTCCCGGGAGGCGCCGGGCGGGCCGATCAGGGCGCCGACCAGCATCGTCACCGCGAGCACCAGGAACGGGACGAAGACCACCGCGTAGAAGAGGAAGATCGTCCGCTGCTGGTAGGCGAACCACGGCAGGTAGCCGGCGGCCAGGCCGCACAGCAGCGCGCCGGCCCGCCAGTCCCGCCGGAACGCCCAGCGCCACAGGCAGTAGACCAGGGCCGCCAGGGCCGTCCACCACAGCAGCGGGGTGCCGATGCCCAGCACCTCGCGGGCGCAGTCGGCGGCGGTGCAGCCGGCCTGGCCCAGCTTGGGGGACTCGTAGTAGAAGGAGACCGGCCGGCCCAGCACCAGCCAGGACCACGGATTGGACTGGTAGGTGTGCGGGTCGCTCAGGTGGAGGTGGAACTCGTACACCGTCGAGTGGTAGTGCCACAGGGCGCGCAGGCCCTCGGGTATCCACGGGAAGTCGGTGGAGCGGCCGACCGCCCAGTCCCGGCCCCAGCCGCCCTTGCCCGGGGCGTTGCTGCTGGCGAACCAGCCCCACCAGGACGCGACGTAGACCACCATCGGGACCACGACGACCGAGACGAAGGCGGGCGCCACGTCCCGGGCGAGCACGGCCCGGAACGGGCGCGGGGCTCCGGCCAGGCGGCGGGCGCCGACGTCCCAGAGCACCGTCATCAGGCCGAACGCCGCCATCACGTAGAGGCCGCTCCACTTGGTGGCGCAGGTCAGGCCGATGCAGACGCCGGCCGCGATCCGGTACGGGCGCCAGCCCAGGCCGACGCGCTGGGCGAGCTCCGGGTCCTCGACCCCGCCGAGCCGCCGGGCCAGCAGCGCCCGGGTGCGGTCGCGGTCGAGCAGCAGGAAGCCGAAGGCGGCCACGATCCAGAACATCACCACGAGGTCGAGCAGGGCGGCCCGGCTGAGCACCAGGTGCAAGCCGTCCACCGAGAGCAGCAGGCCGGCCACGCAGCCCAGCAGGGTCGAGCGGAACATCCGGCGGGCGATCCGGGCCAGCATCAGCACCGACAGGGTGCCGAGCAGGGCCACCGCGAAGCGCCAGCCGAAGGGGTTCATGCCGAACAGCTGCTCGCCGAAACCGATGATCCACTTGCCCACCGGCGGATGGACCACGTACGAGGCCGTCGACCGGTACGGGACGGCCGCGCCGGGCGTCATGATCGTCGTGTTGGCGTCCTCCGGCCAGCTGATCTCGTAGCCGCCGTGCCAGAGCGCGTAGGCGTCCTTGGCGTAGTACGTCTCGTCGAAGATGATCGCGTGCGGCTGCCCGAGGTCGGCGAAGCGCAGGATCCCGGCGAACACCGCCACCGCGACCGGGCCCAGCCAGCCGGACCAGCGGCACAGGAAGTACCACAGGCCCTGCGGCAGCGAGATGCCCATGCCCAGCAGCAGCGGCGACTGCGGCACGTCGCGCGGGGTCACCCGGGGGCCGTCCGGCATCGGCGGCACCAGGCGCTCGGCGAGGGGCACGGTCGGGCGGGGGCGGTAGCCGTGGCGGACCAGGCGCTCGCGCCAGGTCGGTGCCGCGGGGGCGGCGGGGGTCGCGGCGGCGGCGGGGGCGGCGGACTCCGGCGGGCGGGGGGACGGCAGGCCGACGCCGCCCCGCGCGGAGTGGTCCGTACCAGTGGGCGTCTGCGCCGCCGTGTCGCCGTTCATCCGCCACATCGTAGGGGCGCACTTCGTACGCGTGTCCGCTCCCTCGGAAGCTGACCGAATCGTCACCAAACGCCCCGGGCGTTCGCAACTGCAAGGATGGGGTCTGTGACAGGAGTTTTGGTTCTCGCAGGCACCCCCATCGGCGACGTCTCGGACGCCCCGCCCCGACTGGTCGACGAACTGGCCACGGCGGACGTCATCGCGGCCGAGGACACCCGGCGGCTGCGCCGGCTCACCCAGGCGCTCGGGGTGACCCCGGCGGGCCGGGTGGTGTCCTACTTCGAGGGCAACGAGGTCGGCCGCACGCCCGAACTGGTCGAGGCGCTGCTCGGCGGCGCCCGGGTGCTGCTGGTCACCGACGCCGGCATGCCCTCCGTCTCCGACCCCGGCTACCGGCTGGTCGCCGCGGCCGTCGCGGCGGACGTCAAGGTCACCGCGGTGCCCGGGCCGTCCGCGGTGCTCACCGCGCTCGCGCTGTCCGGCCTGCCCGTCGACCGCTTCACCTTCGAGGGCTTCCTGCCGCGCAAGACCGGCGACCGGGCCCGGCAGCTCGCCTCGATCGCCGCCGAGCCGCGCACCATGGTCTTCTTCGAGGCGCCGCACCGGATCGCCGAGGCACTGGACGCGATGGCGGAGGCGTTCGGGCCGGAACGCCCGGCCGCGGTCTGCCGCGAGCTCACCAAGACCTATGAGGAGGTCAAGCGCGGGCCGATCGGCGAGCTGGCGGCCTGGGCGGCGGGCGGCGTCAAGGGCGAGATCACCGTCGTCGTCGCGGGCGCCCCGCCGGCCGCGCCGCAGGAGCTGACCCCGGCCGAGCTGGCCCGGCTGGTGGCCGTGCGCGAGGAGGCGGGCGAGCGGCGCAAGGAGGCCATCGCGGCGGTCGCGGTCGAGCTCTCGCTGCCCAAGCGGGAGGTCTTCGACGCCGTCGTGGCGGCGAAGAAGGAGGGGCTGGACGGGAGCCCGAAAAAGGGGTGAATGCGATGGGTTGCGATGCGCACGGGTAGTCGTACCTTGGAGTGAAGGCCTCGGTAAACACCCGCTGAGTTGAAGCTTCGGTCGCGGTTTCCGCAACGCCGGAGGGTCTTCGTATAGGGCTCCCCAACCCGCGTCCAAGTCTTCACAAGCGGGGCATCGGTCGAGGCGGTCCGGGCATTTCCTGGGAAGGAAAGACCCAGCCGGGCGGGCGCCCGGCGGGCGCTGGGAGACGGCTATGAGCGAGACGATCGGTAGCCCCCTGAGCACCGCGGGCCTGGCCGGCCGCGGAAACACTCCCGTCGAGACCGTACGGGAGGCCTACTCCTTCGCGTGCCTGCGCTGCGGGTACGGCTGGGAGCAGGCGTACGACATCGAGCACCACGTGGCCAAGGACGGCCACGTCGTCTTCGAGTACCACGCCAACGGTGTCCGGGTGCCGTCCCCGCTGCTCAAGCCGACCTGCCCCGGATGCGGTGGACACACCGTGCGGATCATGCGCGAGGGTCGGGTGGCCGTCGCCGACCAGCCCTGGCAGCACGCCCCCGGCTACCCGGCGCACGCCGAGCCGGCCGGGGCGCCCCTGGTACCCGCGCCGCCCGCCGAGCCGGCCGGGGCGCCCCTGGTGCCCGCGCCGCCCGCGGAGCCGCGCGGACGCTGGGCCCGGTTCTGGTCGCGGCTGCTGGGCTGACGCCGGGAGCCGCGGCGGGCCGCCATCGCAGGACGCGGGAAGGACCGCCCCCGACCGGGACACAACTCGGTCGAGGGCGGTGCGCGTGCCCGACTAAGCTTTCCGACCATGGCGGCCACTGCAGACCACAGCACCACCGGGGCGAGCGCCCCGGCGTACTACGTTTCCACCCCGATCTACTACGTCAACGATCGCCCCCACCTGGGCCACGCGTACACCACCGTGGCGGGCGACGTCCTCACCCGCTGGCACCGCCAGCGCGGCGAGAAGGTGTGGTACCTGACCGGCACCGACGAGCACGGTCAGAAGATCATGCGGACCGCCGAGGCGAACGGCGTCAGCCCGCAGGAGTGGTGCGACAAGCTGGTCGAGGAGGCGTGGAAGCCGCTCTGGGAGCACCTGGAGATCGCCAACGACGACTTCATCCGTACCACCCAGCAGCGGCACACCGACCGCGTGCAGGAGTTCGTCCAGGACCTGTACGACAAGGGCGAGATCTACAAGGGCGGCTACTCCGGCCCGTACTGCGTCGGCTGCGAGGAGTTCAAGCTCCCCGCCGAACTGCTCGACGGCGCCACCGAGGACGAGAAGCTCTGCTCCGTCCACAAGAAGCCGGTCGAGTGGCTGGAGGAGGAGAACTACTTCTTCCGCCTCTCCGCCTACGGCCCGAAGCTGCTGGAGTTCTACGCCGCGAACCCGGGCTTCATCCAGCCCGCCTCGGCCCGCAACGAGGTGCTGCGCTTCGTCGAGCAGGACCTGAAGGACCTCTCGATCTCCCGCTCCACCTTCAACTGGGGCGTGCCGCTGCCCTGGGACGAGAAGCACGTCCTCTACGTGTGGGTGGACGCGCTGCAGAACTACATCACCGCGGCCGGCTACGGCAGCGACCCGGAGCGCTTCGCCGAGCTGTGGCCGGCCTCCGTCCACCTGGTCGGCAAGGACATCCTCCGCTTCCACGCCGTCATCTGGCCCGCCATGCTGATGGCCGCCGGGCTGCCGCTGCCCAAGCGGGTCGTGGCCAACGGCTGGCTGATGGTCGGCGGCGAGAAGATGTCCAAGTCCAACCTGACCGGCATCGCGCCCACCGACCTGACCTCGCACTTCGGCGTGGACGCGTACCGCTACTACTTCCTGCGGGCGATTCCGTTCGGCACGGACGGCTCGTTCTCCTGGGAGGACTTCACCGCCCGCTACACCTCCGAGCTGGCCAACGACTTCGGCAACCTGGCCTCCCGGGTCGCCGCGATGGTCGGCAAGTACTTCGACGGGGTGCTGCCCGCCGCCGCTGCCGCGGGGGACGCCGAGCAGGCCGTCGCCGACGGGCTGACCAAGGCTGTCGAGGCGGCCGACCGGAAGATCGGCGAGGAGCTGGACTTCGCCGGCGGCATCGCGGCGATCTTCGAGTTCGTCAAGCAGGTCAACGGCTACATCACCGAGCAGGAGCCCTGGAAGGTCGCCAAGGACGACTCGGAGGAGGGCCGGGCGCGCCTCGCGACCATCCTCTACACCGCCGCCGAGTCGCTGCGCGCCACCGCCGTCCTGCTCAACCCGGTGATGCCGTCCACCGCCGAGAAGCTGTGGACCTCGCTGGGCGCCGAGGCCGCCGGGCTGGGCGCGCTGTCCGCGCAGACCATCGCCACCGTGGCCGACTGGGGCCGGCTGCCCGCCGGTGCCACCGTCACCAAGGGCGAGATCCTCTTCCCCCGCCTCGAAGAGAAGCCGGCCGCCTGACATGGCCGCCAAGGACGACGACCGGTCGACCCCGCCGCCGCTGCCGGAACCCCTGGCAGTGGCGGTGGCCGACTCGCACACCCACCTCGACATGCAGTCCGGCACCCCGGCCGAGGGCCTGGCCCGCGCCGCCTCGGTCGGGGTCACCACGGTGGTCCAGGTGGGCTGCGACGTCCCCGGTTCGCGCTGGGCCGCCGAGCTGGCGGCCCAGTACGAGCAGGTGCACGCGGCCGTCGCCCTGCACCCCAACGAGGCGCCGCGGATCTTCCTCGGCGACGCGGACGGCTGGTCCGGACAGCAGCGCAAGGCGGGCGGCGCGGCCGCACTGGACGAGGCGCTCGCCGAGATCGACCGGCTCGCCGCCCTGCCGCACGTGCTGGCGGTCGGCGAGACCGGGCTGGACTACTTCCGCACCGGGCCGGAGGGCGTGGAGATCCAGAAGGAGTCGTTCCGCCGCCACATCGAGATGGCCAAGCGGCACGGCAAGGCCCTGGTCATCCACGACCGGGACGCCCACGAGGACGTCATCGCCGTCCTGCTGGAGGAGGGCGCCCCGGAACGGACGGTCTTCCACTGCTACTCCGGCGACGCCGACATGGCCAAGACCTGCGCCGAGCACGGCTGGTACCTGTCCTTCGCCGGACCGGTCACCTTCAAGTCCAACCAGCCGCTGCGCGACGCGCTGCTCGCCACCCCGCTCGACCGCGTCCTGGTCGAGACCGACGCCCCCTTCCTCACCCCGCACCCCTACCGCGGCCGCCCCAACGCCCCGTACCTGATCCCGGTCACGGTGCGCTCCATGGCCGCGACCCTGGGCCTGCACGAGGACGAACTGTCGGCAGCCATCGCGGAGAACACGGCCCGGGCCTTCGGGTACTGAGCCCGCGGGTCCTGGCCGGTGGGGGCGGGCGGGCGGTGCCCGTCCGGATCGGCGCGTCCGGACGGCGGCTCCCGCGCCCGTATCCTTGGCGCGTGAGCACCACCGATCCCACCCCTGACAGCCACCTGCTGGGCGCCGCCGACATCCGGGAGCTGGCGGCCGCGTTCGGCGTGAAGCCGACCAAGCAGCGCGGGCAGAACTTCGTCATCGACGGCAACACCGTGCGGCGGATCGTCCGGGCGGGCGGGGTGAC
This sequence comes from Kitasatospora sp. NPDC023120, assembly GCF_055560835.1. Taxonomy (NCBI): domain Bacteria; kingdom Bacillati; phylum Actinomycetota; class Actinomycetes; order Kitasatosporales; family Streptomycetaceae; genus Kitasatospora; species Kitasatospora sp. NPDC023120. Next base: position 64,655 of record NZ_JBVHHY010000029.1, read on the forward strand.
GGCCGAGGACGCGGTGGTGGAGGTCGGGCCCGGGCTCGGCTCGCTGACCCTCGCGCTGCTCGAGGTGGCGCGGCACGTGACGGCGGTCGAGATCGACCCGGTGCTGGCGCAGCACCTGCCGGACACCGTCGCGGCCCGGATGCCGGGCAAGGCGGACTCCTTCGACCTGGTGTTCAGCGACGCCATGGAGGTCACCGAACTGCCCGGTCCGGCGCCCACCGCGCTGGTCGCCAACCTCCCGTACAACGTGGCCGTGCCCGTCCTGCTGCACATGCTGGCGACCTTCCCCAGCATCGAGCGGACCCTGGTGATGGTGCAGAGCGAGGTCGCCGACCGGCTCGCCGCCAAGCCGGGCAACAAGGTGTACGGCGTCCCGTCGGTCAAGGCCAACTGGTACGCCGACGTGAAGCGGGCCGGCGCCATCGGACGGAACGTGTTCTGGCCCGCCCCCAACGTCGACTCCGGGCTGGTCTCGCTGATCCGCCGCGAGCCGCCGAAGACCAGCGCCAGCCGCGCGGAGGTGTTCGCGGTGGTCGACGCCGCGTTCGCCCAGCGGCGCAAGACCCTGCGCGCCGCGCTGGCCGGCTGGGCCGGCTCCGCCGCCGGGGCCGAGCAGGCGCTCGCCGCCGCCGGGATCGACCACAAGCTGCGCGGCGAGATGCTGACGGTGGAGCAGTTCGCCGCGATCGCCGAGCACAAGCCCGCCAAGCCTGCCGAGCCTGCCGAGCCCGCCGAGTCCGCCGAGCCCGCCGAGCCCGCTGAGTCCGCCGAGTCTGCTGAGGACAGCGAGTGATCACCGTACGGGTGCCGGCCAAGGTCAACGTCCAACTGGGGGTCGGCGGGCTGCGCGCCGACGGCTTCCACGACCTGGCCAACGTCTTCTTCGCCGTCGCCCTCGGCGACGAGGTCACCGCCACCCCGGGGGAGGGCGTCACCCTGACGTGCTCCGGGCCGGACGCCGCCGCCGTCCCCCTGGACGACAGCAACCTCGCCGCCCGCGCCGCCCGGCTGCTCGCCGCCCACCACGGCATCGCCGACCCGGGCGTCCACCTGCACATCGCCAAGGCCATCCCGGTGGCCGGTGGCATGGCCGGCGGCAGCGCCGACGGTGCGGCGGCGCTGGTCGCCTGCGACGCCCTGTGGCAGCTGGACACCCCGACGGAGACGCTGCTGGACCTGGCCGCCGAACTCGGGTCCGACGTGCCGTTCGCCCTGGTCGGCGGGGTCGCGCTGGGCCGCGGCCGGGGCGAGATCCTGGAGCCGCTGCCCGTCGAGGGCACCTTCCACTGGGTCTTCGCGGTCGCCGACGGCGGCCTGTCCACCCCCTCCGTCTTCCGCGAGTGCGACCGGCTGCGCGAGGAGGCCGGCACCGGCTCCAGCGACACCGACGTCCCCACCCCCGACGCCGACCCGGCTCTGCTCGCCGCCCTCGGCCAGGGCGACGCCGTCGCCCTGGCCGCCGCCCTCGCCAACGACCTCCAGCCCGCAGCGCTCTCGCTTCGCCCCTCGCTCGCCGACACCCTGCGGGCCGGCACCGAGGCGGGCGCGCTCGGGGCGCTGGTCTCCGGCTCCGGGCCGACCTGCGCCTTCCTCGCCAAGGACGCCGACACGGCCGCCGCCGTCGCCGAGGCACTGCGCGCCTCCGGCACCTGCCGGACCGCACACGCGACGTACGGGCCGGTGCCGGGGGCCGCGGTCGTGGCGTAGCGCCGGGGTTCCGGCTTGCTCTCCGCTGTCCGCGGCGGGAGCAGCGCGGTGAGGGTGTCGCCGCCAGCCCATTAGGCTGGGGAGATCGGGGTCTCCCGAGCCAGGGGCGGTGAGCCGCCCTTCGACCGCCGAACCCAGGAGCGCAGCACACGTGGCCGTCAACCTCGCCACCATCGAGTCCGTCACGAAGGTCTACGGCACCCGCGCCCTGCTGGACGCGGTCAGCCTCGGCGTCAGCGAGGGCGACCGGATCGGCGTCGTCGGCCGGAACGGCGACGGCAAGACCACCCTGATCCGGATGCTCGCCAAGCTGGAGGAGCCCGACGGCGGGCGGATCACCCACTCCGGCGGGCTGCAGATGGCCGTCCTCACCCAGCACGACTCGCTCGACCCGAAGGCCACCATCCGGCACGAGGTGATCGCCGACCGCGCCGACCACGAGTGGCTCGGCGACGCCCGCATCCGCGACATCATCGAGGGCCTGTTCGGCGGCCTCGACCTGCCCGGTTTCGCCGACGGCCTGGACACCGTCATCGGCCCGCTCTCCGGCGGCGAGCGCCGCCGGATCGCCCTCGCCAAGCTGCTGCTCGGCTCGCCCGACCTGATCGTCCTGGACGAGCCCACCAACCACCTCGACGTCGAGGGCATCAACTGGCTCGCCGCGCACCTGCAGAAGCGCCGCTCCGCGCTGGTCTGCGTCACCCACGACCGCTGGTTCCTCGACCAGGTCTGCACCCGGATGTGGGACGTCCAGCACGGCGAGGTGCACGAGTACGAGGGCGGATACTCCGACTACGTCTTCGCCCGCGCCGAGCGCTCCCGGATCGAAGCCGTCGAGGAGCAGAAGCGCCAGAACCTGGCCCGCAAGGAACTCGCCTGGCTGCGCCGCGGGGCCCCCGCCCGTACCTCCAAGCCGCGCTACCGGATCGAGGCGGCCAACGCGCTGATCGCCGACGTGCCGGAGCCGCGCGACAAGTCCGAGCTGATGAAGTTCGCCAACGCGCGGCTCGGAAAGACGGTCTTCGAGCTGGAGGGCGTGACCGTCAAGGCCGGCCCGAAGCTGCTGCTGGAGAACCTCACCTGGCAGCTCGGTCCCGGCGACCGGATCGGCCTGCTCGGCGTCAACGGAGCCGGCAAGACCTCGCTGCTGCGCGCGCTGCGCGACGCGTACGTCTCCGAGGGCGACGTCCAGCCCGCGTCCGGCGTCATCAAGGTCGGCAAGACGGTGCGGCTGGCCTACCTGTCGCAGGAGGTCGCCGAGCTGGACCCGGCCACCCGGGTGCTGCAGGCCGTCGAGCAGGTCCGCTCGCGGGTCGACCTCGGCAAGGGCCGGGAGATGAGCGCCGGCCAGCTGTGCGAGCAGTTCGGCTTCGGCAAGGACAAGCAGTGGACGCCGGTCGGCGACCTGTCCGGCGGCGAGCGCCGCCGCCTCCAGCTGCTGCGGCTGCTGATGGACGAGCCCAACGTGCTGTTCCTGGACGAGCCCACCAACGACCTGGACATCGAGACGCTCAACCAGCTGGAGGACCTGCTCGACGGCTGGCCCGGCTCGATGGTCGTCATCAGCCACGACCGCTTCTTCATCGAGCGGACGACGGACGTCGTCCACGCGCTGCTCGGCGACAAGAAGCTGCGGATGCTGCCGAACGGCGTCGACGAGTACCTGGAGCGGCGCGCGCGGATGGCCGCCGAGGCCGCGGCCGTCGCCGCCGCCGCGACCCCGGCGGTCGAGACCGCCGCCGCTGGCGGGCTGTCCGGTGGGGACCTGCGGGCGGCGAAGAAGGAGATGCAGAAGCTGGAGCGGCAGATCGCCAAGCTGGACGAGAAGGAGTCCAAGCTCCACGCCCAACTCGCCGAGCACGCCGCCGACTTCTCCAAGGTCGCCGAGCTGGACGCGCAGCTGCGCGCCGTCCGGGACGAGAAGGAGCAGCTGGAGATGAGCTGGCTGGAGCTGGCCGAGCAGGTCTGAGCGCTGCCCTTCGGTTAGGCCGGTGGTTCGGGTCGGCCGGCGGTTCGGTTAGGCCAGCGGTTCGGGTCGGCCGGCGGTTGGGGTCGGCTAGCCGTTCGCGAGGAGCGCTTCGAGTTCGTCCGCCGCACGGCCCAGCGCGCTGCGCGTCGGGTCGTGCGGCCCGGTCGGACGGTCCGCCGGCGTGGTCGGCGGCCGGTGCGCGCGGGCGGCGGCGGTCAGTTCGTCCAGTGCCCGGCGGACCCGGTCGACCTCGGCCGGGTCCGGCACGCGGCCGCCGTACCGGACCTGGGCCGCGAACGCCGCCACCGCGCCGCCCAGCCGCTCCAGCGCCGCCGTCGCCGGCAGCCACCGCTCGGCCAGCCGGCCGGCCGGCGGCGGTTCGGCCAGCCCCTGCCGTACCTCCTGGCGGGCGTCCGCCAGCGAGCGGTACGCCGTACGGCGCAGCCACACCTCGGCGCGGTCGGCGCGTCCGGTGACCACCGCGTCCAGGTAGGCCCGCAGTGCCGTCGTCGCGTCCACCAGCCGGGGCTCGATCCGGTGACGCGGACGCTCCGGCCACAACAGGTACCCGAAGAGCAGGACGATCGCGCTCGCCAGCACGGAGTCCAGGACCCGGGGCCGGAACTCCGCCGCGCCGCTCTGGCTGCCGAGTTGGAGCAGGACCAGCGCCATCGGCGTCATCACCACGGTGTTCAACCCGTAGTGCACCGCCGTGACGTACGGCAGCAGGGCCACGCAGAGCGCGGCGACCGCCGTCAACGCCCACGGGTCGGTGGTCAGCACGAGCAGCGCCGCCGTCACCGCGACCCCGAGCACGGTGCCGATCGCACGGCTCACCGCGCGCAGGAACACCGACCCGAGGTCCGGCTTGAGGACGAAGGCGATCGTCATCGGGACCCAGTAGGCCTTGCTGAGAGGGTAGTTGACGGTCACCGCCGAACCGGCCGCGATGCACAGCGCGACGCGCAGGCCGTAGCGGAGGGACGACCGGGACAGCGGGCCCGGTACCGGCGTGGGTGTTGGCGCGGGTGCGGTGTCGAGACGGGTGGCACGGCCCGCCACGGTGTCCGCGGCGGCGCGCAACGCCACGTCCAGGGCCCGCCGGGCAGGCGTGTCCGGCCGCCAGTCGGGAACGTCGACCTCGCCGCCGCCCCGACGAACCGCCGCCGCCAGACGGCCCGGCACCCCGGCCACCTCCGGCGGGACGGGACGACGCGCCCACAACAGGCCCGTCGCCGCCTCGGTGGCGGCGAGCGCGGCCTCGTACCGGCCGTCGGAGGTGCGGCCCCCGGGGCCCCTCCCCGGGAGGAGGTCCTGGACCTGGTTCAGGCGGGCCGTCAGCACCTGCCGCGAGCCCGCCGCTCGCGACGTGCCCAAGTCGGCGAGAGTACGGCCGAGCGCGTCGTACGCGGCCGCGAGCGCCCGTACCCGGGGATCGGCCCCCGGCCGGCCCGGAACCCCCGCCGGCAGCCCCAGCACCACCACCAACGCCGCACCGGCGAGCACCATCGGCGCCGCCGCCCACCACGGGTGCGGCAGCGGCATCCCGCTCCCCAGCGCGGCCGACACCAACAACAACATCCCGGCCGCCGACCCACGCGGACCCGTCGCACTCAGCGCACCGGAGACGACAGCCGTCAACGTCAGCGCCACCCCGAGGGCGACCCCGCCGACCCCGGCGTACTGAAGGGCCGTGCCCACCAGCATGCCCAGCGCGGAGGCCGACACCGCCGCCCCGATCCGGACCACCCGCAGCCGCGAAGGCTCGACCCGGTCGTTCATCGTCGCGTGCATCGCCCCGAGCCCGGCGAACACCCCCAGGTCCAGCCGGTGCGCCAACAGACCGGCCGCCAACGGCACCGCCATGCCCACCGCCGCCCGGACCATCAACGCCCACGGCAACGGCACCCGCGCCGGCCGTACGGCACGCACCCACCAGGGGGCCTCCGGGGAGCCCAAACTCATGCGGTCACGTCCGTTCTGCGGCCTCGGGTCGCTGCTGTGCGACGCTGCGCGGCAGATGGGCGTACCGGACCAGTCTACCGAGGCCCCGACGACCGTTTGTACGTGTCAAGTTCGTACCGATCGCGTACGGGCGGGCCAAGGTCCCTGCCCGTTCGACAGGGGCGGTGGCTACCATGACGGAGGCGAAAACCGCCCAGACGGCGGGCGGTGCGCCGACCAGGACGGTACGACCGAGAAGTTGACGGTGTGTTGCGGCACGGAACCACCCGGGTACGCCCGGGTCGGTGCCCGGCCGTACGGGGGAGAGGTGAACTGCTGTGGCAGATGACGGCAAGCCGGGGACGACCACCAACCCGACGGAGCCCGCGGGAACGAACCCCGCGCCTCCGTCCGCTGACGCCAAACCGTACGTGCTGCCCACCAATCCGAAGATGTACGGTCCCACGATCAGCGAGTCGCAGACCTACGGGGACGCCAACGCGCTGGTCGCGGCCTTCGGCAATCACGACGTCAAGGTCGAGCTGGATACGCTGACCGAGTTCTCGAAGAAGGTCGAGGCCCTGCTGCAGGTCATGGAGGGCTCGGCGGCGGCGCCGTACAAGGTCCAGGAGCAGAAACTCACCGAGCAGAGCTTCGCCAGTGCGAAGTTCGCGGAGGCGACGGCGCTGACGACCGCCTACGAGAAGGTGCATGCCCAGCTCGTCCAACTGCACAAGGATTTTGCGAGCCAGATCCAAGCGATGCAGACGGCGGTTTCGAAGACGGCCGGAAACTACGCGGCCAACGAGGATCACACGACGGCCGCGCAGAACGCTGTCGCCAGTAGCGCAGGTGCCGCCGTTCGGCCGCCGGGGTCGGGTAACGGCCAGTACTGATGGTGGTCTGGGGAGAGTTCTACGGGGAAACGGGGAGCAAGTAGTGTCAGGCGGAACGAACTTCGAGAGCATTGATCACGCCCAGCTGCGGAAGATGGTCGACAGCACGGATCCTGCGACGGTCCTCAGCCGAGGCACCCAGCTGCAGGCGGCTGGCAGGGTGCTGAAGGAGCTGAGTTCGGCGCTCAAATCGCACGTCAGCAGCGTCACCTGGGAAGGCCCTGCCGCCGAGAACTTCAAGACGTGGGCGAGCAACCTCCAGCAGTCGGCGCAGATCATCGGCGACCACGCCACGACCGCCGGTGACGCGATGCACCAGGCAGGTGAGGCGCTCAGCACCGCCAAATCCGCTGTTCCTGCGCCGCCACAGACGGAGATCGACACGGTGGCCAAGCGCAACTCGCAGACGGTCTACATTCCGGCGGGAGCGCAACTCGCCGTTGGGCAGTCCGTCGACGATTACATGAAGTCCGTCAACAAGAACTGGGTCACCGAGTATCAGGCCAACCAGGCTCAGACGAAGATCGCCAAGGAGCACCAGGACGCCGTTCTCCAGATGGAGAAACTCGCCCAGGCGTACAGCGCCGCGACGACGACGTTGAACGGGATCCCCTCCGATGTGGTGCTGCCCGGGACACCGGGGAAGGAGAGCAACCAGAACGACTCCGTCGCGGCATCCAGAGGTGGCGGCGGAGACACCGGTGGCTATGGCGGTTCCGTGCGCAGTCCTCGTACCGGTGGCGGCGGCAGCTACAGCCCCTCGGGCGGGGGCAGGTACGGCGGCGGCTCGGTCACGGCGTACCACCCGGGATCGGATCCCACCGGTCCGTCTGGCGGCCACACCGGCCCGATCCCGCCGCAGGGCGGCGGTCAGCTGCCGCCCGCGCCGCAGGACCCCGGCTCCACGATCCCGCCGTCCCACCCGTCGGACCCGGTCAACCGTCCGGGTACCGGACTGGACAGCCTCCCGACGGCGCCGACCCAAACGGGCCCGAACGGCCCTGGCGGTGGTCCTCTGCCGACGACGACCGGGCCGACCAGCCCCGTCTACCCGAGCGGCCCCACCGGCCCCGGTGGCGGGCCCAACGGTCCCGGTGGGGGGCCGATGCCCGGCCTCCCGGTCGGGCCCGGTGGCGGTTCGGTCAAGTCGAAGGGCGGTGGCAGCGACTACTTCCCCGGCAAGGGTGGCACCGTCAACCCCCGCACGCCGTTCGGCGGCCAGACATCCGGGAAGAACGGCACCCCGGGCATTCCCACCGGGACGGTCTTTGGTTCCCGTGAGGCGGGACCGGGCGGCGGTCGAGTCGGCGGCGGGCCCAACGGCAACGGCACGGGCATGCACCCCGGCATGGGGGGCGGCCACGGTGGAGCCGTCGGTGCGGGCGGAGGTTCGCGCGGCCGGGGCCTGGCCTCGACCACCGGCGGAACGGTCGGAGGGCACAAGGGGCCGGCCGTCGGCGGGGAGTTCACCCCCGGTGGTACCGGCCTGCGCAACCGCGCCGCTGCGACGGGAGCGGCCGAGGGCGGCACCCGCTCGGGCCAGAACGGCATGATGGCACCCGGCATGGGGGGCCACGGAGGCCGCAACGAGCGCAACCGCCGCCAGCGGGCCGACTACCTGCACGAGGACGAGGAGACCTGGACCAGCGGTACGCCGGAGAGCAACCCGGACGTGATTGAGTAGGACGGCAACGACTGCCCGGCCACTGGGCTATCCCGGTGGCCGGGCAGTCTTGTTCGGGGCACTTTTCCCGGTCGGTGGAGAGAGTGACGAGGAGTAGTGATGGGGCGGACGAGCATGCGCATGCGTTGGCGAACGGCTGCTGTGGCCCTTCTGGCGGCGGGAACCGTGGTCGGCCCGGTCGCAGCGTCAGCAGTCGCGGACGATACAGTCCGCGCTCGCCAGTGGCACCTGGACACCATGCACGCCCCGGAGATGTGGAAGGTCTCCACGGGGCAGGGAATCACCGTTGCGGTGGTCGACGGAGGGTTCAGGCTGGACCATCCTGATTTGGTCGGGCAGTTTCTGCCGGGCAAGGACTTCAGTGGTAGCCCAGGTGGCGTGGGATCGTTCGGTGATGGGCACGGCACGGAGATGTCCAGCCTGATCGCGGGAACCGGAAAGGGTGTCGGAGGAACAGGAGCCACCGGCCTGGCTCCCGGGGTGAAGATCCTCCCACTGAAGATCAACAACGGTTCTGTGGGCTCGGTTGTCTCCGGCGACTTCCTGGACCAGGTCGGTCAGGCCGTCAACTATGCGGTGGATCAGGGCGCGAAGGTTGTGAACATCTCTCAGGGTATCGCCGCCGTGACGGCGACCCCGAATGATGTGGCCAAACTGAACGCGATCCTTGCTGCTGCCCGCTCCAAGGGAGTCCTGGTCGTATCCAGCGTGGGTAATGAGGCGAAATCCGGGAATCTGCTGTCATACCCGGGCGGGCTGCCTAACGTGGTGGGTGTTGGCGCTGTAGACCGCCAAGGCGCTGTAACGACTGAGTCGGAAACCGGTCCTCATGTCTCTCTGGTTGCCCCTGGGGAGGACATCCTCGCAGCCTGCACCTCATCCACTGAGTACTGCAAGAGCCATGGTACGTCGGACGCAGCCGCTCTGGTTTCGGCTTCGGCTGCCTTGGTTTGGGCGGTCCACAAGGAGTGGACTGCGAACCAGGTTCTGCGAGTTCTCATCAATACGGCCGGGAAGCCGCAGGATGGGTCGGCACGCAGCGACCTCATCGGTTACGGCGTGGTTCGGCCGCGTATCGCGCTGACGGATCCGGGGGATCCCGGTCCGGCCGATGTATCGCCGATTCCGGCTGATGCGGTTCCGCCGGCGGCTGTTCCGCCAGCTTCGGCAAGTGTGACCGCTACTCCGATGCCGGGCTCGACCAGGGCGGCGCCCGGCGCGCCGACGGTGCAGCCGAAGGCTGATGCGTCGTCCGGGTCACGCGGCAGTGCGGTGCCGATCGTGGGCGGCGTGGCCGCTGCGCTGGTGTTGGTGGCCGGCGTGGTGTTCGTCGTGTTGCGGCGGCGGAAGGCGGCTGCACAGCCCGGGGTTCAGATGCCGCCGTCGCCGTACCAGCCGCCGGCGCCGCCGGAGGACAACCCGTACACGAAGTAGTTCGAGCCGTTTGTGGTGGGGGATCGGGTGGGGAGTTGCTGGCTGTGGGGTCGGAGGCTTGCGGCCGTTGGGGTTGCGAGCCTGTGTTTGGCGGGGGCTGAGGTGTCGCCGGCGGTCGCCGAGGACACGATCCGGCAGCAGCAGTGGCACTTGGATGCCATGCATGCTCCGGAGATGTGGAAGGTTTCCAAGGGGCAGGACATCACAGTTGCAGTGATCGACAGCGGATTCAAACTGGATCACCCGGACCTGGTGGGACAGTTCCTTCCCGGCAAGGACTTCAGTGGAAGTTCCGGGGGCGTCGGGTCCTACACAAGGGGCATGGCACGCAAATGGCCGGCCTCATTGCCGGGAGTGGCAAGGCCAACGGTGGAAAGGGTGCCTACGGCTTGGCCCCTGGCGCCAAGATCCTGCCGCTGAAGATTGCCAATGGTGACGAGGGATCGGTACTCGAGTCCGACTTCATGGCGCAGATCGGACAGGCCGTTACGTTTGCGGTCGAGCAGGGAGCCAAGGTCATCAACATAGGCAGGGGACGAATGCGGTTCTGATCTCCCCAGAAGATGTCGCAAGGCTGAGCAAAATCATGGCCTGGGCACGTACCCGTGGGTCCCTCGTGGTCGCCAGCGTCGGGAACGAGGCGCAGTCGGGGAATCCAGTTGAGTACCCGGGCGCACTTCCCAACGTTGTCGGGGTAGGTGCCGCTGATCGCAACGGGACAGTAACCGCCGAGTCGGAGCACGGTCCGCAGGTTGCTCTCATTGCGCCCGGTATGGACATGATCGCGTCCTGCGCTGGTTCGACTGGCTACTGCAAGGGGCACGGTACGTCCGACGCGACAGCCATGGTTTCAGCTTCGGCTGCACTGGTGTGGTCGGCACATCCGGACTGGACGGCGAATCAGATCCTGCGGGTTCTTATCAATACGGCGGGTAAGCCGAACGATGGATCCAATCGCAATGATGACACCGGATACGGAATGGTCCGGCCACGGATCGCCTTGACGTCTCCCGGCGATCCGGGTCCGCGGACCAGTCCCCGCTTCCGGCCGACGTGGCCTCGCCGTCTGCCGTCCCATCCGTCGCTGCGACTTCGTCCACCCGTCCGGCGTCGGTGCCGAGTCCTACCGAGAGCCCGACCGCGGTGGCTGCCGGCGCGCCGACAGCGCAGCCGGAGGCTGATGCGGCGTCGGGGGCGGGCAGTGCGGTGCCGGTTGTGGCAGCTGTGGCGGGTGGGTTGGGGCTGGTGGGTGGTGCGGGGGTAGTCGTTGTGCGGCGGCGGAGGGGTGTGCGGAGGCCGTCGGGGGAGGAGCCGTACGCGCGGTAGCCGGATGGCCGGGGAGTACGAGGGGCGTGCGACTCGGGCGTGGGGGTCGTGGGGGTGCGCCGGGGTCACCCGGGTGGGGGCTGGTCGGCGTGGGGCCGGCTGGTGAGGGTGGTGGTATGGATGCGGAGGGTACCTGGTCGTCGGAGCAGACGGAACCGCCAGGGCAGTCAGGCCAGTTGCGGCGGGCGGCGGTCGCGGCGCTGATCGGGACGGCGATCGAGTTCTACGACTTCTTCATTTACGGGACGGCAGCCGCCTTGGTGTTCGGGCCGGTTTTCTTTCCCGGTCTCGGTGCGGTGGGGGCGCTGTTGGCGGCGTTCTCGGTGTACGCGGTGGCGTTCTTGGCCCGGCCGTTGGGGGCGGTGGTGTTCGGGCATTTCGGGGACCGGGTGGGGCGGAAGGCGACGCTGGTGGTGTCGCTGCTGCTGATGGGGCTGGCGACGGCGGCGGTGGGGGTGCTGCCGGGGTTCGCGTCCTGGGGGTGGTGGGCGCCGGGGGTGCTGGTGGCGTTGCGGGTGTGCCAGGGCGTCGGCTTGGGCGGGGAGTGGGGCGGGGCGGCGCTGTTGATCGCGGAGAACGCGCCGGCCGGGCGGCGCGGGTGGTACGGGGGGTTCCTGCAGTTGGGGCCGACGGCAGGCTTCGTGTTGGCGAACGGGGTGTTCCTGGCGCTCCAACTCGGCCTGGACGAGCGGGCGTTCCGTGCGTGGGGTTGGCGGGTGCCGTTCCTCGCCTCGTTCGCGCTGGTGGCGGTGGGGCTGTTCGTGCGGTTGCGGATCGAGGAGTCGCCGTTGTTCCGGTCGGCGGAGCGCGGGGTGCGGCCGCCGGTGCTGGAGGTGGTGCGGGAACACTGGCGGCCGGTGTTGGCGGGCGGCGGGGCGATCACGGTGGGGTACGCGTTGTTCTACCTGACCACGACGTACGCGCTGGCGTACGCGACGTCCGGGCTCGGGGTGGCGAGCACGGTGGTGCTGTCGATGCTGCTGGCCGGTGCGGTGGGGATGGCCGCGACGGTGTGGCTGAGCGCCTCGCGCAGTGACCGGTGGGGGCGACGGCGGACGCTGTGGTGGGCGACGGGCCTGGCCGTGGGGTGGTCGCCGGTGCTGTTCCCGCTGCTGGAGACGGTGAACCGGGCGCTGATGTTCCTCGCCCTGGCGGGGGCGATGGTGGTGCTGGGCTGCGTGTTCGGGCCGGTGGCGGCGTTCCTGCCGGAGCTGTTCCCGACCCGGGTGCGCTACACGGGTGCCGCGCTGACGTACAACCTGGGCGGGGTGATCGGCGGCGCGACGACTCCGCTGGTGGCGACGCGGTTGACCGAGGCGTACGGGACGGCGCAGCCGGCGGGCTGGTACCTGGCGGTGCTGGGCGTGCTGGCCCTGGGGTGCCTGCGGTTGCTGCCGGAGACCACCGGCACCGAGCTGGGGGCGGTGGACGGCGGACGCCGCCGGGCGCCCCTGCTGGGGGCGGATCCGGCGGCGTAGCCTCGCGAGTGCGCGGACGGCTCGTGGGCTGACGGGCGGACCGGTCAGCCGGCCAGGGCTGCGCGGCCGGCCAGCACGACCGCGGTGTGCCGGGCGACGCGCTCCCCGAGGTGCTCGGCGGTCGCGATGTCGGCCTTGTGGACGGCCTCCGGGCCGGCGTCGGACGGCGAGGAGGCGGCGGCACCGCTGAAGAAGCCGAGGCGGTTGAGGTCGTTCTCGGAGGCGGTGGTGGCGTTCCAGCCGGGCTTGAGGCCGAGGTTGACCCAGTTCATGCCGTGCTGGGCGGCGAGGGTCTGGAAGAAGCCGAGGGTGCCGGCCTTGTCGCCGCTCTTGGAGGCGGAGTTGGTGAAGCCGGCCGCGACCTTGTCCTTCCAGGCGTCGGTGAACCAGCGCTTGCTGCTGGCCTCGGCGAAGACGTGGAAGGCGCCGGAGGCGGTGCCCATGTAGGTGGGGGAGCCGAAGACGATCGCGTCGGCGGCGTCGAGCTGGGCCCACTGCTCGTCGGTGATGGTGTCGACGGCGATCGTGACGACCTCGGCACCTGCGGCGGCGGCGCCGCGGGCGACGGCTTCGGCGATCACGGCGGTGTGGCCGTAGCCGGAGTGGTAGGCGAGGGCGACGGTCGGGCGGATGGCGGTCATGCGGGCACTCCAGGGAGGGGCGGGGCGTGGACCGGCGGGAGCCGGTGCGAGGGCGTGGGGCGACGGATCGGGGGCAGGCCGCACTGGTGCGGCCCCGGACCGTCAACGGTCTCCAATATAGACCAGGTCTCTATCGGTTACCAGGGATGGATTGGAGACCGGAGGGCTACCCTGGAGGGCATGACGACCGAGGAAGCGATCCGGGCCCGGGCGGGGCAGCGCGAGGGATGCCGGGAACGCGAGGGGCGCCAGGACCACCAGGAACGGCAAGAGCACCAGGAGCACCAAGGGCAGCAGGCGTTCGACGTCTTCGCCCAGCTCTGCCCCAGTCGCGGGATGTTCGCCGAGCTGGCCGACAAGTGGTCGCTGCTGATCCTGATGAGCCTCGCCGCCTGCGGGCCGCAGCGCTTCTCCGAGCTCCAGCGCGGGATCGGCGGGGTCAGCCGCAAGATGCTCACCCAGTCGCTGCGCAACCTGGAGCGCAGTGGCCTGGTGCTCCGTACCGTCTTCCCGGAGACACCGCCGCGGGTGGTCTACGACCTGCTGCCGCTCGGCTGCGAGCTGGCCGAGCTGGTCACGCCGCTCGGCCGGTGGACGGAGCGACGGGCCGGGCAGATGATGGCGGCCCGCGAGGAGTTCGACGCCGCGCACGCGGTGCACACCGAGGACTGAGCGCGGCGCAGGCCGAGGACTGAGCACGCCGCGCGCCGAGGACTGGGCGCGCAAGAGGCACGCAAGAGGGACGCAAGAGGGTGGCGGGAGGGCGGTGGGAGGGGGTGGGTGGCCCCCGTTGGGGGCCGATTTCCCTTCCGGGCCGACGGCCGTGTAATGTCTTCCTTGTTCGACCGGCCCGGGAAAGCAAAACCCGGCAAGCCCCTATAGCTCAGTCGGTAGAGCGTCTCCATGGTAAGGAGAAGGTCTGCGGTTCGATTCCGCATGGGGGCTCAACTGGAAGACCCCCGCCTCAGGGCGGGGGTCTTTCGCGTTTCCGCTGACGTCCGACGCGCGACGGGCTGGCGGGTCGGGTACGGAATGCGCTGTGATGGTGCGTCATCGGCCGCCCGCCCGACGGGTGCGGGCGCGAGCCGGACCCCGACCGGGAGGGCGTCATGGGCGTTCGACTCGTGGTGGTGGACGACCACCGGCTGCTGGCCGAGGCGCTGGCCACCGCGTTACAGCTGCGCGGTCACCGGGTGCTCGCGGTCGGCTCCCCGGCCGGTGTCGCCGCCGACCTGGTGGCCGGGCGGCGGCCCGAGGTGTGCCTGCTGGGCGTGGCCGCGCCGGGGGAGCCGGGCGCCTTCGACGGGCTGCGCCGGATCCGCCGGGAGCGCCCCGAGGTGGCCGTGATCGTGCTCGGGCCGGTGGGCGAACTGCGCGGTGTGGCGGGGGCGTTCGCGGCCGGGGCGGCCGGGTACGTGCCCAGCGACGAGCGCATCGAGGTGGTCGAGCGGGCCATCGGGCGGGCCCGGGCGGGCGAGGCCGCGGTCGCCGTGGACATCCTGCGCGGGGCCTTCGACCAACTGCTGCGCCCGGCGGCCGAACCGGACGACGAGGCCGTCCGGCTGCTGCGACTGCTGACCAGGCGTGAGGTGCAGGTGCTGGCCCGGATCGCGGACGGCGAGGACACCGCCGCGATCGCCGCCGGGATGCGGATCGCCGCCAGCACCGCCAGGACGCACGTCCAGCGGGTGCTGATGAAGCTCGGCGCGCGGACCCGCCTGGAGGCGGCCGCGGTGGCGGCGCGTACGGGCCTGCTGGAGCGGATGTCGGGCGGCTGAGGCCGGCCGGGGAACCGCCCGGGGGAGTCGCCCGGGGAGGCGCCCGCGCAGGCGGCTGGGCGCGGGCCGGGATGTCCGGCGGCTGAGGAGTTGGTGAAGAGCCTGCGCGCGGCCGCCCGCGTGGTCCGGAGCACCCCGGTGGGTTGGGAGAATGGCCCCAGTCGTACGCATTCCGTCGATGGCCCCGCCGACCGCGCGGACCATCGCCCGCTGGAGGTCTCAACATGAGTAAGTACCTGGTCACGGGTGGCGCCGGCTACGTCGGCAGCGTGGTGGCCGCCCACCTGCTGGAGGCGGGGCACCAGGTGACCGTCCTGGACGACCTCTCCACCGGTTTCCGCGAGGGCGTCCCGGCCGGCGCCGAGTTCGTCGAGGGCCGGATCCAGGAGGCCGGCAAGGTGCTGGACGGCTCCTTCGACGGTGTGCTGCACTTCGCCGCCTCCTCGCAGGTCGGCGAGTCGGTCGTGGACCCGGAGAAGTACTGGCGCAACAACGTGGCCGGCTCGCTGGAGCTGATCACCGCGATGCGTACGGCGGGCGTGCGCAAGCTCGTGTTCTCCTCCACCGCCGCCACCTACGGTGAGCCGGAGGCCGTGCCGATCGCCGAGACCGCCCGTACCGCGCCGACCAACACCTACGGCGCCACCAAGCTCGCCGTCGACCACCTGATCACCAGCGAGGCCGTCGCGCACGGCCTGGCCGCCGTCTCGCTGCGCTACTTCAACGTGGCCGGCGCGTACGGTGCGTACGGCGAGCGGCACGACCCCGAGTCGCACCTGATCCCGCTGGTCTTCCAGGCCGCGCTCGGGCAGCGCCCGCACATCGCGGTGTACGGCGACGACTACCCGACACCGGACGGCACCTGCATCCGCGACTACATCCACGTCGCGGACCTGGCCGACGCCCACCTGCTGGCGCTGGACGCCGCCAAGCCGGGCGAGCACCTGATCTGCAACCTGGGCAACGGCAGCGGTTTCTCGGTGCACGAGGTGATCGAGTCGGTCAAGCGCGTCACCGGCCGGGAGATCCCGGTGCGGGTCGAGGGCCGCCGCGCCGGCGACCCGGCGGTGCTGGTGGCCTCGGCCGCCCGCGCCCACGAGGCGCTGGGCTGGACCCCGCGCCGTCCGAACCTGGACGACATCGTCGCCGACGCCTGGAAGTTCACCCTGGAGAAGAACGCCCGGTAGTCCGGCAGGGCACGAAGGCCGCGCCGCCGCGGGCACCCGCACCCGGACCGTCCGGGTGCGGGTGCCCGCGGCGGGGCTCGGCACCGGCCGGCGGGCGCAAGTCCGGTCACTCACGCACCTCCTGACGAAACTTCACCAAATCGCCACGAGGGCGTTTCCGGACGCCGTACGCTGAGTGCGGTACCGGTGGGGGCCGGCGCCCTTTCGACCTCACCGACCACCGGTGGGCGGGCGGCGCGGCGAGTCCGGAACGCGGACGCCGGGCCGGTTCCCCGCTCCCGGGCTCGGGCGGTCTGAGCTGGGGAGGGACGATGGGGCGGATTCGCGTCCTGGTGGTCGACGACCACCGGATCTTCGCCGAGGCACTGGCCGCGGCGCTCGCCGCCGAGCCCGACGTGGAGGTGGGCGCGGCCGGCAGCGCGGCCGCCGCCGAGCGGGCGCTGGAACGCGCCGGCGCCGAGGGCAGGCCCTACGACGTGGCGCTGATCGACGCCGACCTCGGGTCCGGTTCCGCGGTCGGTCCGCCCGGGGCGGCGCCGCCGACGGCCCGCCGACGGCCCGGTGCGGAGCCCGCCGAGGAGGTCCGGCGCCGGGCCGCTCCGCCCGTACCGCCGCCGCGACGCGTGCCGCCCGGGGTGCCGTCCCCGCTGTCCTCCGCGGTACCGGGAGCGTCGCCCGTGGGCGTCCGCCCGGTGGCGGACCAGCTCCGGGCCGACCAGCTGAGACCCGCCGCCCCGCCGCCCGACGGCATCACCCTGCTCGCCCGGCTCCGCCGCGCCCACCCCGGGCTGCGCGCCGTCGTGCTGGCCACCGCCGACGACCCGCACCGCGCCGCCCGCGCCCTGCACGCGGGCGCCACCGGCTGGGTGGCGAAGGAGAGTTCACTGGCCCGGCTGCTCTCGGTGGTCCGGGGCGTGCTGCGGGACGAGACGCACCTGCCGCCCGCGCTGCTCACCGGGGTGATCCGGGAGCTGACCACCGCCCGGCGGGACCGCACCGAGAGCGAGCGGCTGGTGGACACCCTCACCCCGCGGGAGAAGCAGATCCTGCGCTGCATGGTCGCGGGCCTGGGCCGGCAGGCCGTCGCCGAGCGCCTCTACCTGTCGCCGCACACCGTCCGGACGCACATGCAGAACGTGCTCGGCAAGCTCGGGGTGCACTCCACGCTGGCCGCCGTCGCGGTCGCCCGCCGAGCCGGGGTCAGCCCCGCCGAACCGGCCGTGCCCGCGGCGCCGCCCTCCGTCGCGACGGGCGTCGAGCGGTCCTGATCCCCGACGGGCCTAGCCCGGGATGTTGTCGAACGGGGCGACCAGCTGCCGCAGCAGCGCGGCGAGTTCGGTCTGCTGGCCGGAGCTGAGCTGGGCGAGCAGTTCGCGCTCGTGCGCGAGCAGTCCGGCGAGCGCCTGGTCGGCGCGGTCGCGGCCGTCGTCGGTGAGCCGGACCAGTACGCCGCGCCGGTCGTCCGGGTCGGGCAGTCGCTTGACCAGGCCCTTGCCGGTGAGCCGGTCGATCCGGTTGGTCATGGTGCCGGAGGTGACCAGGGTCTGGGTGAGCAGCTGGCCGGGGGACAGCTGGTACGGGGGGCCGGCCCGCCGCAGGGCGGTCAGGACGTCGAACTCCCAGGGCTCCAGGCCGTGCTCGGCGAAGGCGGTGCGGCGGGCGCGGTCCAGGTGCCGGGCGAGCCGGCTGACCCGGCTGAGCACCTCGAGCGGCTCCACGTCGAGGTCGGGGCGCTCCCGGCGCCACGCTGCGACCAGCCTGTCGACCTCGTCCTCCATGACGATCAGTGTATCGGTGGATGTGTCGATGTGAAGTCTCTTGACATCGAGAAATGTGCCCGCGAGGCTTCAGGGGATATCTTGATATCGAGATACCTGCGAGGTGAACCATGACCACCCCCGTCTGGGACCCGGCGCAGTACCTGCGCTTCGCTGACGAACGAACCCGCCCCCTGCACGACCTGCTCGCCCGCGTCCCCGTCCTCCCGCACCCCGGCGAGGAGACGATCCTCGACATCGGCTGCGGCCCCGGCAACTCCACCGCCGTCCTGCGCGAACGCTGGCCGCACGCCCGCATCACCGGCGTGGACAACTCCGCCCCGATGCTCGCCACCGCCCGTACCGAGGGCGAACCCACCGCCGACTACCTGCTCGCCGACGCCCACGACTACGACCCCGCCCCGGCCCGGCCCGACCTCATCGTCTCCAACGCCACCCTGCAGTGGATCGACGGCCACCTCGGGCTGCTCCCGCGCTGGGCCGCTGCCCTGCGCCCCGGCGGAGCCCTCGCCTTCCAGGTGCCCGGCAACTTCGACGCCCCCAGCCACACCCTGCTCGCCGAGCTGCGCCGCAGCCCCCGCTGGCGCGCCCGGCTCGGCGAGGACGCCGTCCGCGCCGCCGTCCACCCGCCCGAGCGCTACCTCGACGCCCTGGCCGCCGCCGGCTGCCGCCCGGACGTCTGGGAGACCACCTACCTCACCCCGCTCCCGGGGCCGGACCCGGTCCTGGAGTGGGTCAAGGGCACCGCGCTGCGCCCCGTCCTGACCCGGCTCGCCGACCCGGACGACCGGGCCGCCTTCCTCGCCGAGTACGGGCGGCTGCTGCGCGAGGCCTACCCGTCCGGGCCGTCCGGGACGGTCTTCCCGTTCCGCCGGATCTTCGCGGTCGGGGTCAGGCCGTAGCGGGCAAGCGGTAGGCCACCGAGCGGCGAGCCCCCGAGCGGCGCTCAGGCCCGGCGGTCGCCGACCAGCTTCGGGTGCCGCTCCAGGCCCTCCAGCCCGTGCCAGGCGAGGTTCACCAGGTGCGCCGCCACCGTCGCCTTGTCCGGCTTGCGGACCTCCAGCCACCACTGCCCGGTCAGCGCGACCATCCCGACCAGCATCTGCGAGTACATCGGGGCCAGCCGCGCGTCGAAGCCGCGGGACTTGAACTCCAGGCCCAGGATGTCCTCCACCTGCGTCGCGATGTCGCTGATCAGGGAGGCGAAGGTGCCGGTCGACTGGGCCACCGGCGAGTCCCGGACCAGGATCCGGAAGCCGTCCGTCGAGGTGTCGATGTAGTCCATCAGCGCGAACGCGGCCTGCTCCAGCAGCTCGCGCGAGTGCCCGCCGGTCAGCGCCCCCGTCACCATGTCCAGCAGCAGCTGCATCTCGCGGTCCACCACCACCGCGTACAGCCCCTCCTTGCCGCCGAAGTGCTCGTACACCACGGGCTTGGACACCCCGGCGCGTTCGGCGATCTCCTCCACCGAGGTGCCGTCGTAGCCGCGCTCCGCGAAGACCGTCCGGCCGATCTCCAGCAGCTGTTCGCGCCGCTGCTTGCCGGTCATCCGGACCCGCCCGCCCCGGCGGCGCGGGGTCGGGGCAGCGGGGCCGCCGGAACTCCGGTCCGCGGCCCCGGCGGCGGTCCCGCCCGTCGGTGCAGCGGCCCGCGAACGGGTCGGCGCCGCAGCGGGCGCCGCGTCCGTCCGCGTGCTGTGGTGACCGCCTGTGCTGTCTGCGCTGCTCCCGTTCACCCCTACATCATGCTGGAAGCGCCGCCTCATGCGGCGCGGCGGGCGGCGATCCGCTGCGCGTCCGGCCAGCGGACGTCCCGGACCCAGCCGGCCAGCTCGAACCAGCGGATCAGCCGGGCCGAGGAGTCGATCTGCCCGCGCAGCACCCCGTGCCGGGCCGCGGTCGGGTCGGCGTGGTGCAGGTTGTGCCAGGACTCGCCGCAGGAGAGCACCGCGAGCCACCAGACGTTGCCGGAGCGGTCCCGGGAACGGAACGGGCGCCGGCCGACGGCGTGGCAGATCGAGTTGATCGACCAGGTGACGTGGTGCAGCAGCGCCACCCGGACCAGCGAACCCCAGAAGAAGGCGGACAGCGCGCCCGTCCAGGAGAGCGCCACCAGGCCGCCGACCAGCGGCGGGATCAGTAGCGAGATCAGGGTCCAGAGCCAGAACAGCCGGGAGATCCGCCTTATGGCCGGGTCGCGGACGAGGTCCGGGGCGTACTTGAGCTGAGGGGTCTGCTCCTCGTCGAACATCCAGCCCATGTGTGCCCACCACAGGCCCTTCATCAGGGCCGGGATGCTCTCCCCGTAGCGCCAGGGCGAGTGCGGGTCGCCCTCCTTGTCGCTGAACCGGTGGTGCTTGCGGTGGTCGGCCACCCAGCGCACCAGCGGGCCCTCGACCGCGAGGCTGCCGGCGATCGCCAGGGCGAGCCGCATCGGGCGGCCGGCCTTGAAGGCGCTGTGGGTGAAGTAGCGGTGGTAGCCGACGGTGATGCCGTGGCAGGTGAGGAAGTACATGACGACGGCGATCGCGAGGTCCGTCCAGCCCAGCCCCCAGCCCCAGGCCACCGGCACGGCGGCCAGCAGCGCGGCGAACGGCACGAGGATGAACAGGCCGAGTGCGATCCGCTCGGCCGGGCCCTGCTTCTCCCCGCCGCGGGTGGCGGACAGTCGCGTGGCCGCGGTGCCGGCGTCGGTGGCGATCTCGGGGGCGGTCTCGGGATCGGTGTCGGGAGACGGAGTGCGGGGCGCGGCGGTCCCCGCGCGCGCCTCGCCTGCCTGGATGGTCATGGGCGTCCCTTTGCGGCGTCCCGGGAACGGGAGAGAAGGAGAAGGAGGCAGAGCCTACGTCGGCGTAACTTACGGCATCGTAGGTTGCGCTCCGTGTCCAGGGGAACACGTCGCCGCGCGGCGCTTGAGTGAATTCACCCGACTGGATGGATGAACCGGAGCCCCGGGGAGTTCGGTCGGCCGGGGCGGAGCGGACGGCGAATCCGAGCCGTGCGGATCGGTGCAAGTCGATACCCACGGTGGGGTCCGCTCGGGTAGGGTCTGACACGACTGTCCGCCGTGGTGTAATGGCAGCACAGGGCCCTTTGGAGGCCTTTGTCTGGGTTCGAATCCTAGCGGCGGAGCCTCTGCACGCCTCTGGTTCGGGCGTCTTCCACCGCGCCGGTATTGTCGGTGCTGCTCGGCGGACTTTGCGTATGGTGACCGGCCTGGGTCCCGGCCGGGCCTGCTCTGCCCTCTCTGTGAACCTACCGAGGAGCCTCCCCGCATGGGTGCCAATTCGCTTGCCGCCGTTGTCGTGCTCGCCGCCGGTGGCGGGACCCGGATGAAGTCGAACAAGCTGCCCAAGGTGCTGCACGAGGTGTGCGGGCGGTCGCTCGTGGGTCACGCGGTGGCGGCTGCCGGGGAGCTGACGCCGGAGCAGCTCGTGGTGGTCGTCGGGCACCAGCGCGAGCAGGTGCAGGAGCACCTGGCCGCCCACTACCCGGCGGTTCGCACGGCCGTGCAGGAGCAGCAGAACGGCACCGGGCACGCGGTGCGGACGGCGCTGGAGGCACTGGCCGCGGACGGCGTGCAGCTCGACGGCACGGTGATCGTCACCGCCGGCGACTCGCCGCTGCTGACCGGGGCCACCCTGCGCCGGCTGGCGGACGCCCACGCGGCCCAGCAGAACGGGGTCACCGTGCTGACCGCCGTCGTCCCCGAGCCCTTCGGCTACGGCCGGATCCTGCGCGACGAGGACGGCACCGTCGCCTCGATCGTCGAGGAGCGGGACGCCAGCGACACCCAGCGCGCGATCGCCGAGATCAACTCGGGCGTCTTCGCCTTCGACGCCAAGCTGCTGGTCGAGGCGCTGGCCGAGCTCACCACCGACAACTCGCAGGGTGAGGAGTACCTGACCGACACCCTGGAGATCCTGCGCAAGGCGGGCCACCGGGTGGGCGCCGTCGTCGCCGAGGACCACCGGGACATCCTGGGCATCAACGACCGGGTCCAGCTGGCGCAGGCCCGTCGGCTGCTGAACGACCGTCTGCTGGAGCGGGCGATGCGCGCCGGCGTCACCGTCGTGGACCCGGCGACCACCTGGTTCGACGTGCAGGTGACCTACGAGCCGGACGCGGTGGTGCTGCCCAACACCCAGCTGCAGGGCGCCACCCACCTGGCCGAGGGCTGCGAGGTCGGCCCGAACTCGACCCTGAAGGACACCCTGGTCGGCGCCGGCGCCCGTGTGAGCAACACCACGGCCGACCGCGCCGAGGTGGGCGAGCAGGCCAGCGCCGGCCCGTACGCCTACCTGCGCCCGGGCGCAAAGCTGGCTCGCAAGGCGAAGGCCGGCACCTACGTCGAGATCAAGAACTCCGAGCTGGGCGAGGGCGCCAAGGTGCCGCACCTCTCGTACATCGGCGACGCCACGATCGGCGAGGGCACCAACGTCGGCGCGGCCTCGGTCACCGTGAACTACGACGGCGTGAACAAGCACCGCACGGTCATCGGCGCGCACTGCCGCACCGGCTCGGACAACATGTTCATCGCCCCGGTCACCGTCGGTGACGGCGCTTACACCGCGGCCGGCTCGGTGATCACCGCCGACGTCCCGGCGGGCGCGCTGGGCGTGAGCCGGGCACAGCAGCGCAACATCGAGGGCTGGGTCGAGCGCAAGCGCCCCGGTACCGCGTCGGCGCAGGCCGCGAAGGCTGCGACGGACGGGACCGGCAAGGCCTGACGCGACGGGCGGGAGACCGAGGAGCGGTCCCGAGGCGGACGGTTTCTGCGCGGGCGCGTAACCTTGGGGACATACGTGCGCCACTGGGCTTTCCGCCCGTGTCCAGGCGTACCGACATTCCCCCGACCCCGTACCGCGCGTGGGCCTCGCCTGCCCGCACCGGGTCGAGGGTTCAGCGTCCGCAACGCGAGGAGACGGTGCAGTGAGCGGGATCACGACGTCGGGTGAGAAGAAGCTGAAGCTCTTCTCCGGCCGTGCCCACCCGGAGCTGGCGAAGGAGGTTGCCGAGGCGCTCGGGACCGAGCTGGTCCCCACCAAGGCCCTGGACTTCGCCAACGGCGAGATCTACGTCCGCTTCCTGGAGTCCGCCCGTGGCGCGGACTGCTTCGTGATGCAGAGCCACACGGCTCCCATCAACCAGTGGATCATGGAGCAGCTGATCATGATCGATGCTCTGAAGCGGGCCTCCGCCAAGAGCATCACCGCGATCCTGCCGTTCTACGGGTACGCCCGCCAGGACAAGAAGCACCTCGGCCGCGAGCCCATCTCGGCCCGGCTGGTGGCCGACCTGCTGCGCCAGGCCGGTGCCGACCGCCTGATGGCCGTGGATCTGCACACCGCGCAGATCCAGGGCTTCTTCGACGGTCCGGTGGACCACCTGTTCGCGCTGCCGCTGCTGGCCGACTACATCGGCGAGAAGGTGGACCGCTCCAAGCTGACCGTCGTCTCCCCGGACGCCGGCCGTGTGAAGGTGGCCGACCAGTGGTGCGACCGCCTGGACGCCCCGCTGGCGATCATCCACAAGCGCCGCGACATCACCCAGGCCAACACCATCCTGTCGGCCGAGGTCGTCGGTGACGTCAAGGGCCGGGTCTGCGTCCTGGTCGACGACATGATCGACACCGCCGGCACCATCTGCGCCGCGGCCGACGCGCTGTTCGAGAACGGCGCCGCGGACGTCGTGGTGGCGGCCACCCACGGTGTGCTCTCCGGCCCGGCCGCGGACCGGCTGAAGAACTCGCGGGTCAGCGAGTTCGTCTTCACGAACACGCTGCCCACGCCGGCGCAGCTGCAGCTGGACAAGATCACCACGCTGTCCATCGCCCCGTCGATCGCGGCCGCGATCCGCGAGGTGTTCGAGGAGGGTTCGGTCACGAGCCTCTTCGAGGGCGTGCACTGACGAAGCGCGCGCAGGCGGCCCCGGTCCCCAGTGGGGCCGGGGCCGCCGCCGATTTCGCGGGAGGCCGTGCATGCGGTTAGACTCGTGAAACTGCTCGGCGAGGGATGCCGTGTGCCTGCTCGCGGGCGCCCGCTCCGTGATCGACGCGCTGCCGGTGCCGGACTACCGTCCGCCCGGCAGGCCGTTGCCGCCGAGTGACCCCCGAACGTACTGAGGGTGTGGTCCCGGCGGTTTTTCGCGTTGCCTGCACCCCCGTGCCATCTTTCACGAGGAGTGCAGTCGTGTCCGAGATCCGCCTTGCCGCTGAGACCCGTACCGAGTTCGGCAAGGGTGCCGCCCGTCGCGCCCGCCGCGCCGGCTTCGTCCCGGGTGTCGTCTACGGCCACGGCCACGCCCCGGTTCACCTGAACCTGCCCGGCCACGACCTGATGATGGCCCTGAAGACCCCGAACGCCCTGCTGGTCGTCCCGATCGAGGGCAAGGACGAGTACGTCCTGCCGAAGGCCGTCCAGCGCGAGGCCATCAAGCGCACCATCGAGCACGTCGACCTGCTGCTGGTCAAGCGCGGCGAGAAGGTCACCGTCGAGATCCCGGTCCACACCGAGGGCGAGCTGGCCCCGGGCGGCAACCTGCTGGAGCACGTCCTGCAGGCCCTGCCGGTCGAGGCCGAGGCCACCCACCTGCCCGAGGCCGTCACCGTCTCGGTCGAGGGCCTGGAGGCCGGCGCCTCGATCCACGCCAAGGACATCACCCTGCCGGCCGGTGTCACCCTGGCCGTCGAGGCCGACGCCGTCGTGCTGCAGGTCATCGCCGCCCAGGCCGCCCCGGCCGAGGAGGAGGCCGCCGAGGCCGAGGGCGCCGAGGCCTGAGCCTCGCCGCACTGAGTAGCTGAGACCGCTGCCCCGGTCGCTCCCGCTGGAGCGGCCGGGGCAGCGGTGTGTCCGGGATGATGGCGTCGAGCGTGAAGGCGAGGAGTGAGAGCGCGATGGCGGACGAGTACGAGGGCCCCTGGCTGGTGGTGGGGCTGGGCAACCCGGGCGAGCAGTACGCCCGGAACCGGCACAACATCGGGTTCATGGTGGTGGACCTGCTGGCGCAGCGGATGGGCGCCAAGTTCAAGGCGCACAAGAGCCGGGCGCAGGTGGCCGAGGGACGGCTGGCGGGCAGGCGGGTGGTGCTGGCCAAGCCGATGTCCTTCATGAACCTGTCCGGCGGTCCGGTGACGGCGCTGCGCGACTTCTACAAGGTGCCGGCCGCCGCGCTGATCGCGGTCCACGACGAGCTGGACATCGACTACGCGGCGCTGCGGCTGAAGCTGGGCGGCGGGGACAACGGCCACAACGGGCTGAAGTCGATCACCAAGTCGCTGGGCCCGGACTACCACCGGGTGCGCTGCGGGATCGGCCGCCCGCCGGGCCGCATGGAGGTCGCGGACTTCGTGCTGAAGGACTTCTCCTCGACCGAGCGCAAGGAGCTGGACTGGTTCGTGGACCGCTCGGCCGACGCGGTGGAGGCGCTGCTGTCCGAGGGGCTGGAGCGGGCGCAGGGGACGTACAACTCCTGAACGTCCGTCAACACGGCGCGCCGGGTACGCAACAGTCGTACAACGCTTGCCCGGCCGAACCTGAATCCGTGTGAGAAGCCTGTGGGGGATCGGATACCGTCGGCCCGGTACGCGAACGAGTCCTGGGGAGTTCTCGATGCGGAGATTGCGTCCGGTCCGCCGACTGCGGCGGGGCCGGGTGGTCCGGCTGAAGCAGCTCGGACGGCGGGTCGGTACGGCCGGTGCGCTGGGGGCGGCCGGGGTACTGCTGTCGGGTGGTGCGGTGGCGCACGCGGACCAGGTGGCGGAGCCGGATTCGGCGGCCACTCCGGAGCCGGCGGCGGCGCAGTTCGCGCCGGTGCTCGGTGAGTCGGTGGGCCCCGACGCGGGCCTGCTGGCGGTCGGCGGCGGCCTGGTCGTGGTGGCCGGCGGCGCGGCGCTGTGGCTGAAGCGCAAGCGCGCGGGCGAGCCCACGGAGCGGTAGCGGTACGCGAGTCCTCAGGGGCCGGTGTCCACGGGAGTGGGCGCCGGCCCTTTGTCGTCCGTTCCTGTCGTCCGCCACGGTCGTCCGTCCCTGTCGTCCGTCCTTGTCATCCGTTTCCGTCGTGCGGGGCGTCGAAAGGGTATGAAGCGCGAATCGATGCGCCCGGGGGGCTCCGGATCCGACCCGTTCGACGAGTTCGTCGCGACCCGGTACCAAGCCCTGCTGCGGGGGGCGTACCTGATCACCGGAGACGTCCACGACGCCCGGGACCTGCTGCACGACGCGTTGGCGCGGGTGTACCCGAAGCGGACGACGATCCGGGACGCGGGGGCGGCCGAGGGCTACGTGCGGACGGCGATGGTCCGCACCCACGTCTCGCGGTGGCGGCGGACCCGCCGTGAGGTGCTCACCCCGGTGCTGCCGGACTCCCCGCAGACGCCGGTGGCCGAGCGGGACGAGGAGCTGGCGGCGGCGATGCGGGCGCTGCCGCCGCGGCAGCGGGCGGTGGTGGTGCTGCGCTACTACGTGGACCTGCCGGTGGCGCAGGTCGCGCAGGAGCTCGGTTGCTCGGTGGCCACGGCGAAGACGCATCTGGCGCGGGCTATGAGGACGCTCCGGCAGGAGCTGGCACCGGCGAGGGAGATGGTGGGTCATGGCGGCTGAACGTCCGGACGGGTTCGAGGAGGAGCTGGTCGTCCGGCTCGGCGCGCGGGCGGGGTCGGTGGGCGGCAGCGCGCCGCTGGCCGCGCTGCGGGAGGCCGGTCGGCGGCGCGGTCGGCGGCGGACGGCGCTGCGGGGGACGGCCGCGGTGCTGGTGCTGGCCGCCGGGGTGGCGGTGCTGAGCCAGCTGGGCGGAGGGGGCGGTGGTACGGAGCTCCGACCGCCCGCGGGGGAGGCCAGTCCGACGCCCGGGCTGTCGGCCTGGAACGAGGCGGGCCTGGTCCTGGGCTGCGCGGGGCCGACCTCGCTGCGGACCCCCGGCTGGCACCAGCCCCCCACCTCGCTGCCGACGGCCCCGTCGACGGGCCGCCCGTCTAGCGGGTCCCCGACGGCCCCGTCGACGGGCCGCCCGTCGAGCGGGTCCCCGACGGCCGGATCGCCGACGAGCCGGTTCCCGTCGAGCGGGCTCCCGTCGACGGGGTTCCCGACTGCCGGTCCGTCGTCCGCCGGTCCGTCGTCCTCGGGTGCCCCGTCCCCGCTGTCGCCCGCCCAGCTGAGCGGGCTCGACCTGGCGCGGGCGGGCGAAGCCGTCGACAAGATGGCGAACGCGGGCTACCGGGACCACTACTTCGGCAGCTGCCGGGACTCGGCGACCGACACGCTCTACGTGATGCGCGTTCCCGGCAGCGGTCTGGACGCCGCCGCGGCCGCCGCGGTGGCCGCCTGGCCGTCGGTGAAGCTGCGGTTCAGCGACGCCGTCGCTTCGCGCGATGAGCTGCAGGCCCTCGCGTCGAGGATCCAGGGGGACCGCGCGTACTGGGAGTCCGAAGGCGTGGAGGTCCGGTTCGTGTCGGTCGGCGGCGACGGCGCCGGCGTGGTGGTCGACACGCCGCAGTGGGAGTCCGCCGAGGCGCGGATCAAGGCGAGGTACGGACCCCTGGTGGCCGAGGTGCGGTAGCGGTCCCCGCCCGGAGCGAACGCGAAGGGGCCGACGGCGAGTGCCGTCGGCCCCTTCGCCGTGCCCGGGGTCAGCCGGTGTTGCGCAGGCCGGCGGCGATGCCGTTGACGGTGAGCAGCAGCGCGCGGGCGCGCAGCGGGTCGTCGTGGCGGCCGGCCTCGATCTCCTCGCGCTGGCGGCGCAGCAGCGCGACCTGGAGGTAGGAGATCGGGTCGAGGTAGGCGTCGCGGACGGCGAAGGTCTGCTTCAGCACCGGGTTGTGCTCCAGCAGTTCGCTCTCGCCGGTGAGCCGCAGCACCTCGCGCAGGGTGAGGGCGTGCTCGTCCTTGATCTGGTCGAAGATGTGGCGCAGTTCGCCGGGCACCAGCTGCTCGACGTAGTGACGGGCGATCCGCAGGTCGGTCTTGGCCAGCGTCATCGCGACGTTGGACAGGAAGTTGCGGAAGAAGTGCCACTCGCCGTACATCTCGTCCAGCACGTCGCCCAGGCCCGCGGCGCGGGCGGCGGCGAGGCCCGAGCCGACGCCGTACCAGCCGGGGACGATCTGGCGGGACTGGGTCCAGCCGAAGACCCACGGGATGGCCCGCAGGCCGTCCAGGCCGGCGCCGGAGTCGGGGCGACGGGACGGGCGGGAGCCCAGGTGCAGCGAGGCGAGCTGGTCGACCGGGGTGGAGGCGAAGAAGTACTTCGGCAGGTCCTCCTGCTCGACCAGGCCGCGGTAGGCGGTGTGGGCGGCCTCGGAGACCTGGTCCATCGCGGCGTCCCAGCGGGCGAGGGATTCGGGGGCCTGGCGCGGGGCGGTGTGCAGCGCGGAGGCGGAGAGGGTGGCGGAGAGGGTCAGCTCCAGGTTCTCCCGGGCGAGGGAGGGGAGCAGGTACTTGTCGGAGATGACCTCGCCCTGCTCGGTGACCTTGATCTCGCCCTCCAGGGTGCCCCAGGGCTGGGCCAGGATCGCCTCGTGCGAGGGGCCGCCGCCGCGGCCGACGGTGCCGCCGCGGCCGTGGAACAGGCGCAGCCGGATGCCGTAGCGGTGGGCGACGTCGCGCAGCCGGCGCTGGGCGCGGTGGATCTCCCACTGGGAGGTGGTGATGCCGCCGAACTTGGAGGAGTCGGAGTAGCCGAGCATGACCTCCTGGACGTCGCCGCGCAGCGAGACGAGCAGCCGGTAGGAGGGGTCGGAGAGCATCTCGTCGAGGATGCGGTCGGCCTGCTGGAGCTCGTCGGTGGTCTCCAGCAGCGGCACGATGCCGATCTTGGCGATGCCGGCGTGCAGGTCGATCAGACCGGCCTCGCGGGCCAGGACGGTGGCGGCGAAGACGTCGTCGGCGCCCTGGCACATCGAGATGATGTAGCTCTCGACGATCTCGTCGCCGAAGCGCTCGAAGCCCTCGCGGATGGTGTTGAAGACGCCGAGGGTCTTGGTGCCCGCCTCGTCCAGCGGGGCCGGGGTGGGGGCGAGCGGGCGGCGCGAGCGGAGCTCCTTGGCGAGCAGCTTCTGCCGGTACTCGCGGGGCATGTCGGCGTAGCGCCAGGCCTCCTCGCCGAGCCGGTCGAAGAGCTGGCCGAGGGCGTGGTGGTGGGCCTCGGCGTGCTCGCGCACGTCCATGGTGGCGAGCTGGAGGCCGAAGGCCTCGATGGTGCGGATGGTGCGGGCGAGGCGGCCGTCGGCGATCAGCTCGCCGCGGTGGGCGCGCAGCGAGTCCTGGATGAGCCGCAGGTCGGCGATGAGCTCGCGGGTGCCGAGGTAGTCGCGGCCCTCGACGTGCGGGGTGCCGCCGGCCAGCCGCTCGCGGGTGTTCTCCAGCTTGAGCCGGATGCAGGTGGCCTTGAGGCGGTACGGCTCCTCGGCGTTCATCCGCTTGTAGCGCGGGCTGAGCTCGGGGAGCAGGTGCAGGTCGGTGTTGAGCGAGGCGAGCAGTTCGACCGAGGCGCCGGCCAGCCGCTCGGAGGTGGAGAGGGTGTTGCGCAGGTCGTCGATGGCGGCCAGCGCGTCCTTGATGCCGTACTCGTGCTGGAGGTTGAGGACGTCCCAGGTGACCTGGGGGGTGACGTTGGGGTTGCCGTCGCGGTCGCCGCCGATCCAGGTGCCGAAGGTGAGCGGGCGGACGCCGTCGGGCAGGGTGAGGCCGACCCGGGCGAGCTCCTCCTGCAGCTCCTCCAGCACCTCGGGGACGGCCTCGCGGTAGAGCTCGTCCAGGTAGTAGACGGCGTTGCGGGCCTCGTCGGTGGGCTCGGGGCGGGCGATGCGCAGCTCGTCGGTCTGCCAGAGCAGGTCGATGACCTCGGCGACGCGGCGGTCGGCGGAGCGCTTGGCGCTGCTGGTCCGGGCCGGGTCGGCGGCGGCGAGGCCGGAGGCGAGCTCCTCGCGGTGGATGCGGTCGAGGAGTTCGCCGATCCGGCGCAGCTTGTTGAGGACGCTGCGGCGGGCGGCCTCGGTGGGGTGCGCGGTGAAGACCGGGCGGACCGCGAGGTGGGCCAGGGTGTCCTCGAGGTGCTTGGGGTCGGCCTCGGCGAGCTGGTCGGCGGTCTGCGCGAGCAGCGAGCCCTCCCGGGCGCGGCGGGTGGCGAACTCGCGGCCGCGGTGCACCTGCTCGGTGACGTTGGCGAGGTGGAAGTAGGTGGAGAACGCCCGGACCAGCTTGGCGGCGGTGTCCAGGTCGATGTCGGAGAGGAGTTCGGCGGTGGCCTCGCCGTCGGTGCGGCTGAGCAGGCGGACCTGCTCGACCAGGCCCAGCAGCTGGGGGCCCTCCTGGCGCACCAGCGTCTCGCCGAGCAGATCGCCGAGGCGGCGGATGTCCGCACGCAACGCGGCATTGTCGGCGACGACCTGAGTGGCGCTGTCCGCCGGGTTGGGGACCGGAGCGGTCACGGCTGGCTCCCTGTGGTGGTGGGGTTCGGCAACGGCTCATCGTCACAGGTCCACATGCGTGTGGCGGTTGTGACGCGTGCGGACCGCGCTGTCCGACGCGACCAGCATAGGTGTCGGGGGGTGTGCTGTCCGCGAGGTGGCCGGATGGCGGACAGGGCTGCCGTGAAGCACCTGTGGTCTGGACCACTTGGCGGGCCGGGGAGGTGTGCCGGACAATCCCGGTGGGGAGGGGTGGGGGTTGGCGCATACGCTGTCGGTCATGAGCAAGTCGCCTGGGGAGCGCGCGCAGGACCGGTCGTTCTGGTGGTGGAAGCGGCCGCGCAGCGCCTTCCTGGACATCGGGCTGGCCCTGCTCGCCGCGCTGGAGTGCGCGCTCAGCACGATCGCCTTCCTCTCCGCCCGGGTGGACCTGACCACCGCGGGCACGGCCGGGATCGCGGTGCTCGGCACGCTCGCCGGCGGCTCACTGGTGCTGCGCCGGCGCTGGCCGGCCGTCCCGGTGCTGGTCACCCTGGTCGCGATGCCCGGGATGCTCGGCGTGCTGCTGCTGGTGGTGGCGCTGTACACGCTGGCGGAGACCTGGGAGTGGCCCACGCGGCGCTGGCGGGTGGTGGCGCTGTCCGCGCTGGCCTTCGCCGAGGCGGTCGCCGTGATGATGGTGTCGATGCTGACGCCCGGCGACTCGACGGTGGAGCAGCCGCCGCTGTGGGGCCAGGTCCTGATCGCGGTGCTGGTGGCGGTCGGGCTGACCGTCCCCCCGGTGGTGACCGGCCTGTACGTGGGCGCGCGGCGGCGCCTGATCGAGTCGCTCAAGGACCGCGCGCACGGCCTGGAGACCGAGCTGGACCTGCTGGCCGAGCAGGCGCAGGAGCGCGCCCGCCGGGCCCGGCTGGAGGAGCGCACCCGGATCGCCCGGGAGATGCACGACGTGGTGGCGCACCGGGTGTCGCTGATGGTGGTGCACGCCGGGGCGCTGGAGCGGATCGCCGTCAAGGATCCGGAGAAGGCCGCGCAGAGCGCCAAACTGATGGGCGAGGTGGGGCGGCAGGCGCTGAACGAGCTGCGCGAGATCCTCGGCGTGCTGCGGATGGACGACGAGCGGTCGCCGGAGCCGGACTCGCTGGCCGTGCTGCCGCGGCTGGTGGACCAGTCGCGGGCGGCCGGGATGGCGGTGACGCTGACGGTCAGCGGCAGCCGGCAGGAGTTCACCGCCGAGGCCGAGCAGACCGCCTACCGGGTCGTCCAGGAGGGGCTGACCAACGCGCACAAGCACGCGGGCGGGGCACAGGTGTCCGTCCTGCTGGCGTACGCCCCGAACGGGGTGCGGGTGAGCGTGGTGAACGCCTGCCCGGGCGGGGACCGGGCCGCCGCGCAGCTGCCCAGTGGGGGCAACGGGCTGGTCGGGATGCGGGAGCGGGTGATCGCGCTGGGCGGCACCTTCTCCTCCGGACCGGAGGCGGACGGCGGCTTCCGGGTCGAGGCGGTGCTGCCGTCCCGGCTGGCGGTACGGGCCGAGCGGCTGCGGTAGGGATTCCCGGCCGCCCGGCCGTCCCCGGCCTCTTTCCCAGCACCCCTCGGCTTCTCAGCACCCCTCGGCTTCTCAGGACCCCTCGGTGGTGCGCAGCCGTTCCAGGGCGGTGCCCAGCACCAGGGCGGTGATCGCCTGGTCGATGCCGTGGCCGAGGAACCACTCGCCGGTGTGGTCCAGGCTGTAGACCCGGCCCTCCTCGTCGACGGCCAGCAGCGCCTGCCCGTACGCCTCCTCGCCCAGCGGGGCGACCTGGGTGCCCAGCGCCCGGCCGAGGTCGAGCAGGGTGCGCGGCTGGTGCAGGCCGCACAGCGGGTCGATCAGGAACGGGGTGCGGGCCAGCTGACGGCCCGGGCCGGACAGGTCGAAGGCGAGGCCGCCGAACTCGGCCCAGGCCTCCACCGCCGCCGGGAACACCGCGTGCGCCGCGCCGGTGGGCGCGCCGTAGCCGACCAGGGTGTCGGCCCACTCCTCGGCCTGTCCCATCTGCCAGCGGCCGGGGTGCCAGCCGGCCGCCTTGAGCTCGGCGGCGACGTCGGCGGGGAAGCGTGGGCGGGTCCGCCCGAGGGTGCCGGTGGCTGCGCCACCGGTGGCTGGGCCGGCGGTCGCGGACAGGGTGGCCGGCGGGGGCGGGGGCGGGCTGGGCGGATTCAGGGTGGACTCCAGGGCTCGGGGACGGGGGACGGGCCGGGCCGACGTTCGGCCGGTCAGCGCGCGGGCGGCCCGACGGCGACGCTCTGCACGGTGAAGTGCTCCAGCATCGGGGCGCAGGAGCGGCACGGCGGGGCGTGGGTGCCGTGCGCCGGGTCGCCCTCCTCACGGATCCGGACGGTCGTCATCCGGGAGCCCTTGAGCGCCTTGCGGGCCTCCGGCAGGCTCATCGGCTTGCGCGCGGCGCGCTTGGAGCGCCGCCCGTCGACCGCGGTCAGGTACCGGGAGAGCAGGACGGCCTCCGGGCAGCGGCCGGTGAACCGCTCGCGGGCCTCCGGCGGCAGGGTGTCCAGGAAGCCGGTGACCAGGTGGTGCAGGACCGGGCGACGCTCGTCCTTGCCGCCCACCAGGGTGTGCACCTCGCCGGCCTTGCCGCCCTTGACCGACAGCGCGGCGGCGACGGCGGGCAGCAGGCTGTCGCGGTGGTGGCGCAGCACGGGCGGGTCCGCCGGCTCACCGGTGGTCATCCGTCGTCCTCCTCCTCGTTACCCGGCGTCGGCCGGAGTGGCCCGGCCGGTCGTGGGCAAGCCTGTCAAACGACACCGACATCCGTACAACCGGGGTGCGGCGGTTTCGGATACCGGGGCGGACCGGACAGGTAGTCACCCGATGCCGACCGAATACGCACCCACTCGTCACGACTTGTCCGCTGATGTGCCGAAACACGCCGCCGCGCCGCCGCCCGTCCGCCTCCCCGGCCAACTCGCCCCGACGGGGACGCTGCTGGAGGCGGCCGCCGGGCGGCCGAGGGTGGAGGACACCGCGCAGTCCCGGGGTGCCCGGCGGTGAACCGGTCCCTTCGCCGCCTGGCAGACGGGGGGTTGAAGGCAGGCCCTAGGCTGGTGCCCAGCAAGGACCGAGTATTTGCAGCAGCCAGTGGGGGCTCCCAGATGACGACAGGTCGGCCCGGCGTCGCCGCCGCACCGAACGCGGCGTACGCAGGTCAGGTGGTGCAGTTCCCGGATCCGGTCCGCGCGGAGCGGCACCCCGCCGGGGTCAGCGTGGACGAGTACGGCTACCCGGACTTCGGCCCCTACGCCGCCGCCGCGGCCGAGGTCGCCGACCCGCCGGAGGGCTTCGGCGTGGACGAACTGCGGCTGACCGACTACGTCTCGGCCAACGCCGCCCTCTACACCCAGGGCCACCCGCTCTGGGCCGACCTGGCGACCGCCGTGGCCACCCCGCCCGGCTGGACCTGGCACCACGCGGTCGGCCGGGCGGCCCCCGGCTGGCGGCGGATGGAGCTCGTCCCGGTCGAGGTCAAGGCACTGCTGCGGCACCACGGCGGCCTGGCCACCTCGGCCGCCGACCACACCCGCCGCGGCACCCGCCCGCTGCAGGAGCGCCGGCCCGTCCACTTCTCGCTGGCCGGGGACGGCGGCGACCCGATCGGCGTCCCCGAGGACCTGGTGCAGCGCGCCGAGGAGCGCCTCGGCTACCGGCTGCCCGGCGCCTACCGGACCTTCCTCAAGCTGGGCGGCGGCCGCGCCCCGGTCGGGGTGGCGCTGGACACCGAGCTCGGGCTGCTGCTCGACCAGCCGTTCCTCACCCTCACCGAGGAGTACGGCACCGAGGACGTCGTGTACGCCAACAAGTGCCTGCGCGACCACCTCACCAAGGACTACCTGGGCATCGCCTACGCGCAGGGCGGCCTCGTCGCCCTCAAGGTGCGCGGCGAGCAGACCGGCTCGGTGTGGTTCCACCTGTACGACGACGCCCGCGACTCCGGCGCCCCGGAGCCCCCGGAGGAGCGCTGCGCCCGGCTGCTGCTGCCCTGCGGCGAGGACTTCGACGCCTTCCTGCTGCGGCTGGCCGGCAGCCCGCCGGAGCTGGAGACGGTCGCGGAGCTGATGGTGGACGGCGGGTTCGCCCGGGCCGTCCCGGTGGGCTGATGCGCGGGGGCTCGGTGGTCGCGCCGGTCGCGACGGTGCTGGTGGAACGGGGGACGAAGAGGATGCGGACAGGGGTGAACCGGGCGTGGTGACGTACGCGCAGGCGCAGGAACTCGCCGAGGAGTGGATCAACGGCGGGGTGCCGCGCTCGCAGCAGCGCGAGGTGCGGGTCCGGGAGTTCGACCTGGGCTTCGTCTGCTGGGCGATGCCGCCCGGGGACGGGGACACCGGTCCGGACAGCCCGGGCGGTCCGGGCTCGGGCTCGAGCACGGGCCTCAGCGGTGCGGGCTCGGGTGAGGCGCGGCTGGTGATCGCCCGGGACTCGGGCGCCAGCACGCTCTGGCCGGCGCTGCCCGTCAACGAGGTGGTCCGGCAGTACGAGGAGGTCTACGGGCGGCCGGTCGCGGCCAACCCGGCCGGTGCGGCGAAGCCCGCGCCCGGGCCGGTGGAGGCGACGTCCTTCCTGCTCAGCCCGCCGCAGTGGCTGCAGGAGGCGGGGGCCGCGGCGATCGCGGCGGAGGCGGAGCGGCTGGGGAGCGGTTCGGCCGCCCCGCAGGGCGCGCCCGTGCCCGCGCCTGCGGCTGCGCCTGCTCCCGCTCCCGCGCCTGCTCCCGCGTCTGCTCCCGCGTCTGCTCCCGCGGTCGCTGAGGAGCCGTTCGCTCCGGCGGTGGCGCCTGCGCCCGCGGTGCTGACCGAGCCGCCGGTCTCCGACCGGCCCGCCGGGGACGCGCCGACCATGCTCGCCCCGCCGCCCGGCCCTGACGAGCCGTTCCTCGCGCCGCAGCCGGGGACCGCCGTCCCCCTCCCGCCGCCCGTCGAGCCCGTCGCGCCGTACGCACCGCCCGTCGCGCCGCCGACCGCTCCGGTCGGTGCCGAGGCGGCGACCGTCCTGATGCCCGACGGGCTGCGGACCACCGGCTCGGACCTGCCGGACGCGCCCGCCCCGGCCGGTGCCGAGGCCGCGACCATGCTGATGCCGCCGGCGAGCGGCGGCTACGCCGTGCCCCCGGTCCCGCCGTCCGCCGAGCAGCCCCCGGCCGCACCGCCGGCCCCGGCTCCCGCGCAGACCCCGCCGCCGGCTCCTGCCCCGGCCGGCGAGCCGGCGCCGACGCTGCTCGCGCCGCCGGACGCGATGCCCGGGCTGATGGGCCTGCCGGGTGCTCCGGCGACCCCGCCCGCACCCGGTGCCCCGGTGGAGCACGCGCCGACCATGCTCGCTCCGCCCGGTGGTGTGCCCGGGCTGATGGGCCTGCCGGGTGCTCCGGCGACCCCGCCCGCGCCCGGTGCCCCGGTGGAGCACGCGCCGACCATGCTCGCTCCGCCCGGTGGTGTGCCCGGGCTCGGTGGTCTGCCGGGCGCCCCGGCGACCCCGCCCGGCACCCCACCCGGGGGGACGCCCGCCGGCGCCGCGCCGCAGGGCGGGCTCGGCCGCGCCCCGGGCTCGGCCCCGCCGCCGCCCCCGCCGGCCGCGCTGCGTGGCGGCCCCGCCGGCGCGTCCGGTGCGGGCGTCGCTCCCGGTGGGCTGGGCCGCAGCGGCGGTTCCGCGCCGCCGCCGCCCCCGCCCGCCGAGTTGAAGCACACCTCGGGCTCCGGTGTGCCCGCCGGCGCCTCCGGCGGCCGCGCGACCGGTTCGGCCCCGCCGCCGCCGGCGCCGGCGGGCCTGCGCGGCGGCGACGCCCCGGCCCCCCAGGGCACCCCGGCCGGCGGCACCCCCTCCGCCGGGGTGGCGTACGAGGCGACCCAGCTGGCGAGCGCGATCGACCCGGCGCTGCTCGGCGGCCCGGCGGACCCGGGCACCCCGCCGTCCGGCGGCCCCGCCGTCCCGCCGCCGCCCGGCGGCCCGGCGGCCCCTGCCGCGCCCGCGGCCGGCTACGGCTACCCGAACGCGGGCGGCGCCGCCGGGGTCGTCCCCCCGGCCGCGGTGACCGGTTCGCCGCAGCCCGCGCCGGTGCCCCCCGGGGTGCCCGCGGTCGGCCCGGGGTACTTCGCCGCGCTCAGCTACCGGGGCCCGGACGGTTCGGAGCAGAAGCTGCTGCACCGCAGCGAGCCCGGCACCCCGCACCCGGAGTGGAAGATCCTCCAGGACCTGCGCCGGCTCAACGTGCCGCCGGAGCAGGTGCTGGAGCTCTACACCGAGCTGGAGTCCTGCGATCTGCCCGGCGGCTACTGCAACCGCATGATCGCCGCGTCCTGGCCGAACGTCCGGCTGACCCACACCGCGCCGTACGGCCGCGACCACGCCTCCCGGCAGGCCGGGATGGCCGAGCTGCTCGACCACCTGGACGAGCTGCACCAGCTGGCCTCCGGCGCCCAGCGGGTCCGCCCGTTCCGGGTGCCGCTGCCCGCGCCCGGGACGGTCCAGGCGCTGCCGCCGCTCCCGCCGCAGCAGCTCGCCCAGGAGATCGGCACCGCCTTCGGGCAGAACGTGTTCCGCTACGAGCAGCGCGCCGTCTCCCGCCAGGGCGTGCCCGAGCCGGTGTCCCAGAGCCTGATGTGGGCCGGGCTGCCGCGCGACTTCGGGCCGTTCTTCTGGGCGCAGGCGCAGGAGGGCCGCCCGATCCCGACGCTGGCCGAGCTGGCCGCCGAGCGCGGCCTGCCCGCCGGCCCGGACTTCGGCGGCTACCTGGTGCTCGGCAACGACTACGGCCGCCAGCTGTGCGTCCAGTACGGCACCGCGAACGTGGTCGCGGTGGACGTCGATGGAACCGGTCAGCCGCCACGGTTCGTCAACAGCGGTGTACCGGAGTTCGTCCGCTCCCTGGCCCTGCTGGGCCGGATGTGGCGGCTGCGGTACGGGCTGACGCCGGACCAGGCCGGTCGCTGGACGACCGACTTCCAGGCCCAGCTCGCCGCGATCGACCCGGCGGCCCTGCAGAACGCGGACACCTGGTGGGCCGTGCTGCTGGAGCAGTTCTGGGACGGCCTGCTGTAGCGGACCGTCACGGATCCTCGCAGGTGGGGAGGGGTCGTTCCGGTGTCCGGGACGGCCCTTCCGGCGTGCCGCGGTGGCTGTGCCTCGTTGGGGTTTTGCCCGGATCTGCGCAAAATAGGGCAAGAGGATGGGGCTATTCGTCCGGTCCTCGACGTATTCAGGTCCGCAGGGCGACCGAATTCGGCCCCGGTCTCCGAACCGGTTCCGGATCCGGTCGTTCCGTCCGATCATGGGCTCCGCAGCCCGCGAAACGAGGGGAAGAGCCCATGAGCGACGCCGTCCCCCAGAACGGCTTCACCCAGGCCCGGCGCGGCTACGCGCCCGAGCAGGTCGAGCGAGCCCTCGCCGCGCTCACCGCGCAGCGCGACGAGGCGTGGGAACGGCTGAGTGTCCTGGGAGCCGGGATCCGGCAGATGGAGGCGCGGCTGGCCGACATCCGCCGGGCCGCCGATGAAGCCCCGGAGCCCGACTACCAGGTGCTCAGCGAGGAGGCCGCCGCACTGGCCGTGATGGCCGGGAACGAGGGGCGCGCCGTCCGCGAGAAGGCCGAGCGGTTCGCCGAGGACCTGCGGGACGAGGTCTACGAGGCCGGGCAGGAGCTCGCCCGGTCCGCCAAGGAGTACGCCACCACCACCCGCGTCGAGGCCGACGCGGCCGCCCGCCGCACCGACGAGCGCACCCGCGCCGAGGCCGAGGGCATCCGCGCCGACGCCGACCGGGAGAGCCGCGACGCCCGGGACGCCGCCACCGCCTACGCCGCCAAGGTGCGGGTGGCCGCCGCCGAAGCCGACGAGCAGTCCGAGGCCGAGCTGGCCGCCCGGCGCCGCAAGGCCGACGAGACCTTCGCCGCGGCCCAGGCCAAGGCCGACACCGAGGAGGCCGAGGTCTCCGCGACCGCCGAGCGCCGGGTCAAGGAGGCGGAGCAGCACCGGGAGACCGTGCTGAACCAGATCAAGCAGCTGGAGACGGACGCCCAGGCCAAGGCCGACCAGCTGATCGAGCAGGCCCGCCGGGAGGCCGGGAAGATCAACGCGGAGAGCGAGCGCGAGCAGCGCGAGTTCGACACCCGGCTGGAGACGGTGCAGCAGCATCTGGACCACATCAAGGCCACGCTGGCCTCGCTCACCGGGGCGGCGGTCGGCCAGATCGAGGCCACGGTTGTGGCGGCGGACTCGGACGAGGAC
Source organism: Kitasatospora sp. NPDC023120 (assembly GCF_055560835.1). NCBI lineage: Bacteria > Bacillati > Actinomycetota > Actinomycetes > Kitasatosporales > Streptomycetaceae > Kitasatospora > Kitasatospora sp. NPDC023120. Next base: position 103,147 of record NZ_JBVHHY010000029.1, read on the forward strand.
GCGGGCGGGGGCGAGGCTGCGGCGGCGGCTCCGGCGGACGCGGTTGTCGATGAGGCTCCGGTGGACTCGGAGGCGGACACCGGCGAGATCCCGGTGGCCGACCTGCGGAAGGCCTCGGTGAAGGTCGCGGCCCCGGCCCCGGCTCCGGACTCCGCCTCGGACTCGTCGGCCCCCGCTGAGGCTCCGGCGCCTGTCGCGGGCTCGTCGGGCGTGGCCCTGCGGAAGGACAAGGCGACGGCGGTGCTGCGGTCGCCGGTGGTCGGCGGGGGCGTCGCCAAGCCGTCCGCCGACGGCGTGGTGACCGGGCCGGTCGCCCCGGTGGCGGTCCCGCCGAAGCCCGCCTCGCCGCCCGCCTCGCCGCCCACGGCGACGGCAGACGGGGACGGCGGTACGGACGGGAAGGCCGCCGCCGGTGCGGAGCGGGAGCCGCAGGAGGAGACCCGGATCATCCCGAAAATCATCATCGTGGACGACGGCAGCGACTACGCGACCCCCAACACCGTGAGCTACCGCCGTCGTTGACGGCTCACGCCAGGCCCTGACCCCTCCTGCCGGGCGGTCAGGGCCTTCGCGTTGCGGTCGACCGGCACACGGCGAACAGAAGCGGGCGAAACAGAAGCGGGCGAAGCGGAATCAGGCGAAAACAGAAGTAGGCCGAGACCCGTGGCGCCCTCCAGGAAAGGGCGCCACGGTTCCCGGCGCTTGGGCGGGCGCCCCCACCCAGGGTCGCCCGGCCTCGCACCACCGACCCCCATCGGGGTGCGACAGTGCCGCCACAGCCATCCCCCACGGTTGGGTGCGACGGGCACGTTCACCATGGTGAACGATCTCCATGGACAGCCAGTGACAGGAATATGTCCAGTTCGTGGCGGATGGCCGCGCCCGGTTCGGCGCGTGCGCGCGGCTGGTTCGTCCCCGCCCGGCCCCGCCGGGGCCGTGCGCCGCGTGCGTGTCCGTGCCGCGGCGTAGGCTGGAGACCCCCGGCCGCTCGGCGTGCCGGGCCGTTCGCGTTGCCCTGGCGGGCCCTCTCCGCCCGGGGGCAGCTCCAGCCACGGGACGAAGAAGAGACCCCAGATGAGCCTGACCGGACTGCTCGATGTCGTCGCGCGGGACGCGGCGCTCGCCGAGGCGATCGAGGCGGCCACCGCCACCGGAGCCGCGGCCGGCGGACGCCGCCACCTGGACCTGGTCGGGCCGCCCGCCGCCCGGCCGTTCGCCATCGCCGCGCTGGCCCGGGCGCTCGCCGGGCAGGCCGCCGGGGACCGGGGCCGCCCGGTGCTCGCCGTCACCGCGACCGGCCGGGAGGCCGAGGACCTGGCCGCCTCGCTGCGCTCGCTGCTGCCCGCCGACGCAGTCGCCGAGTACCCCGCCTGGGAGACCCTGCCGCACGAGCGGCTGTCGCCCCGTTCGGACACCGTCGGCCGCCGGCTGGCCGTACTGCGCCGGATCGTGCACCCGCGGGCGGACGACCCGGCGGCCGGGCCGGTGCAGGTGGTCGTCGCCCCGGTCCGCTCGGTGCTGCAGCCGCAGGTCAAGGGGCTGGCCGAGCTGGAGCCGGTGGCCGTCCGGCGCGGGGAGTCGCACGACCTGGAGGAGGTGGCCCGCCGGCTCGCCGCGGCCGCCTACGCGCGGGTCGAACTGGTCGAGAAGCGGGGCGAGTTCGCCGTCCGCGGCGGCATCCTGGACGTCTTCCCGCCGACCGAGGAGCACCCCCTGCGGGTGGAGTTCTGGGGCGACGAGGTCGAGGAGATCCGCTACTTCAAGGTCGCCGACCAGCGCTCGCTGGAGATCGCCGAGCACGGTCTGTGGGCGCCGCCCTGCCGTGAGCTGCTGCTCACCGACGAGGTGCGGGCGCGGGCCGCCGAGCTGTCCGCCGAGCACCCGGGGCTGGCCGAGATCCTGGACAAGATCGCCGAGGGCATCGCGGTCGAGGGCATGGAGTCGCTGGCGCCGGTGCTGGTGGACGACATGGAGCTGCTGGTCGACGTCCTGCCACTCGGCTCGGTCGCGGTGGTCTGCGACCCCGAGCGGGTCCGCACCCGGGCCGCCGACCTGGTGGCGACCAGCCAGGAGTTCCTGCACGCCTCCTGGGTCGCGGCCGCGGCGGGCGGGGACCGGCCGATCGACCTGGAGACGATCGACGTCTCCGCCGCCTCGCTGCGCTCGCTCGCCGAGGTGCGCGAGCACGCCGCCGAGATCGGGCTGCCCTGGTGGTCCGTCAGCCCGTTCGCGACCAGCGAGTCGACCATCCACGGCATCCTGGAGGTCGACACCAACACGCTGACCCTCGGCATGCACGCCGTCGAGGCCTACCGGGGCGACACCGCCCGGGCGATCGCCGACGCCAAGGAGCGGCTGGCCGCCGACTGGCGGGTCGTCATGGTGACCGAGGGCCACGGGCCCGCCTCCCGGCTCGCCGAGGTGCTGGGCAACGAGGGCATTCCGGCCCGGCTGGTCGCCGACCTCGCCGAAGCGCCCACCCGGGACGTCGTCTACGTCTCCTGCGGCTCGATCGAGCACGGCTTCGTGGACGAGGCCCTGAAGCTCACGGTCATCACCGAGACCGACCTGTCCGGACAGAAGTCCTCCACCAAGGACATGCGGCGGATGCCCTCGCGCCGCCGCAACGCGATCGACCCGCTGGCGCTCGTCGCCGGCGACTACGTCGTCCACGAGGCCCACGGCGTCGGCAAGTACGTCGAGATGGTGCAGCGCACCGTCCAGGGCGCCACCCGCGAGTACCTGGTGCTGGAGTACGCCCCCGCCAAGCGCGGCCACCCCGGCGACCGGCTGTTCGTGCCGACCGACCAGCTCGACCAGGTCACCAAGTACGTCGGCGGCGAGGCCCCGACGCTGCACCGGCTCGGCGGCGCGGACTGGGCGAAGACCAAGCAGCGGGCCAAGAAGGCGGTCAAGGAGATCGCCGCCGACCTGATCAAGCTGTACTCGGCGCGGATGGCCGCCCCCGGTCACACCTTCGGCCCGGACACCCCGTGGCAGCGCGAGCTGGAAGACGCCTTCCCGTACGCGGAGACCCCGGACCAGCTGACCACCATCGCCGAGGTCAAGTCCGACATGGAGAAGTCCGTCCCGATGGACCGGCTGATCTGCGGCGACGTCGGCTACGGCAAGACCGAGATCGCCGTGCGGGCCGCGTTCAAGGCCGTGCAGGACGGCAAGCAGGTGGCGGTGCTGGTGCCGACCACGCTGCTGGTGCAGCAGCACTTCTCGACCTTCGCCGAGCGGTACGCCAACTTCCCGGTGACGGTGAAGGCGCTGTCCCGCTTCCAGACCGACAGCGAGGCCAAGGCCGTCCTGGAGGGGCTGTTCGAAGGCTCGGTGGACGTCGTCATCGGCACCCACCGGCTGTTCTCCTCGGAGACCAGGTTCAAGGACCTCGGCCTGGTCATCGTGGACGAGGAGCAGCGGTTCGGCGTCGAGCACAAGGAGCAGCTGAAGAAGCTGCGGGCCAACGTGGACGTGCTCACCATGTCCGCGACCCCGATCCCGCGCACCCTGGAGATGGCGGTCACCGGCATCCGCGAGATGTCCACCATCACCACCCCGCCGGAGGAGCGGCACCCGGTGCTGACCTTCGTCGGACCGTACGACGAGAAGCAGATCTCGGCCGCGATCCGGCGTGAACTCCTGCGCGAGGGCCAGGTGTTCTACATCCACAACCGGGTCGAGTCGATCGACAAGGCGGCCGCGCGACTGAAGGACCTGGTGCCCGAGGCGCGGATCGCCACCGCGCACGGGCAGATGGGGGAGACCCAGCTGGAGAAGGTCGTCGTCGACTTCTGGGAGAAGGAGTTCGACGTCCTGGTGTCGACCACGATCGTGGAGTCCGGCATCGACATCTCCAACGCCAACACCCTGATCGTGGAACGCGGCGACACCTTCGGCCTCTCCCAGCTGCACCAGCTGCGCGGCCGGGTCGGGCGTGGTCGCGAGCGCGGCTACGCGTACATGCTGTACCCGCCGGAGAAGCCGCTCACCGAGACCGCGCACGAGCGCCTGGCCACCATCGCCCAGCACACCGAGATGGGCGCCGGCATGTACGTCGCGATGAAGGACCTGGAGATCCGCGGGGCCGGCAACCTGCTCGGCGGCGAGCAGTCCGGGCATATCGCGGGCGTCGGCTTCGACCTCTACATGCGGATGGTCGGCGAGGCGGTGGCCGAGTTCCGCGAGTCGCTGGCGAGCGGTGGGGAGCCGGAGGAGGAGCCGCTGGAGGTGAAGATCGAGCTGCCGGTCGACGCGCACGTGCCGCACGACTACGCGCCCGGCGAGCGGCTGCGGCTGCAGGCGTACCGCTCGATCGCGGCGGTCAACTCGGAGGACGACATCCAGCAGGTCCGCGACGAACTCGTGGACCGCTACGGCAAGCTGCCCGAGCCGGTGGAGAACCTGCTGCTGGTCGCGGCGCTGCGGCTGTACGCGCGGCGGTGCGGCATCTCGGACATCACCCTGCAGGGCTCCAACGTCCGCTTCGGGCCGGTGGAGCTGCGGGAGTCGCAGCAGCTGCGACTGAACCGGCTCTACCCGCGCAGCCAGGTCAAGGCGGCGGCCCAGCAGCTCCTGGTGCCGCGCCCGAGCACCGGGCGGATCGGCGGCAAGCCGCTGGTCGGCCGGGAGCTGCTGGGCTGGTGCCGGGAGTTCCTGTCGGCGATGTTCGACGACCTGGCGGGGGCGAAGAAGTAGCACCTGCGGGGGCGGGTTCACGGCGGTCTCGGGCTTCGGCCCGGGGCCGCCGTTCCGCGTTCGCGCCCGGACGGGTCCGGCTGTGGACGGGGCGGGTGCGGACGGGTGGCTGTGAGCGGGCCGAGGCGGGTCAGCCGAGCTTCCACTGGCCGGTCTGCGGGGCGAAGCCGCTGTCCAGACCGAACTGGGCCTTGTCGAGCTTGGTGTCCTTCGGGACCTCGAAGGTGACGAAGCCGAGGCCGCTCTCGCCGGAGGCGATGTTGGCGGGGACCTGGAAGCTCGGACCGGCCTTGGTGTCCGCGATCGTCGTGCCGTAGGCCCGGCCCTGGGCGTCCACCACCTACTCGTCGGCGCCCTCGGCGTTGTCGACCACCTTCACCAGCGTCACGTCATCCGCCCCGGGCATCGAGAGGCTTCTGTTTCGGCCCTGGCGCAGGAGGTCGGCCGAGCCGACTTCCGCTGTCGATGGGGTGCGTCGGGTGAGGGCCGCGGAGGTGGGGGTGGGCGGGTAGGTTCGGGGGTGTGACGACGAATGTTCCGGGTGCCAAGTTGATTCTGCTGACCACCACCCACCGGGTGGCTCCCGGGTTGCTGGCGTGGCCGGCGTGGGAGGCGTTGCGGTCGGCGGGGCGGGTGCTGGTGGGGGACGAGGGGCATCCGCAGGTGATGGCGGTGCGGCAGGCCGGGGTGGCCGTGGAGGTGGTGGCGGCCGGGTCGGCGCCCGCGCTGGCGCGGCTGCTGACCGAGCAGCCCGCCGGGGCCGGGGCGACGGTGTGGCTGGGCAGCCCGGACGGGGATCCGGGGCTGACCGACGCGCTGGCGCGGCTCGCGGTGGAGCGAGCCGGCGAGGTGCCGGAGATCGAGGTGCTGCCGGGCTCGTACGACCTGCCGGGGTCGCGGCTGCTGGACCTGGTGACGGTGATGGACCGGCTCCGCTCGCCGGGCGGCTGCCCGTGGGACGCCGAGCAGACGCACGGGAGCCTGGTGAAGTACCTGGTCGAGGAGGCGTACGAGCTGGTCGAGGCGATCGAGGAGGGGGACCGGGACACGCTGCGCGAGGAGCTGGGCGACGTGCTGCTCCAGGTGTTCTTCCACTCCCGGATCGCCGAGGAGCACCCGACGGAGCCGTTCACGGTCGACGACGTGGCCGGTGACATCGTCGAGAAGCTGATGTACCGGCACCCGCACGTGTTCGGGGACGCCGAGGCCCAGGGCGCCGCCGAGGTGGAGGCGAACTGGGAGCAGCTGAAGGCCGCGGAGAAGTCGGACCGGGAGTCGGTGCTGGACGGCGTGCCGGCCGGGCTGCCCTCGCTGGCGTACACGGCGAAGCTGGTGTCGCGGGTGCGCCGGGCGGGCTTCACGGGGGTGTCGGATGAGCTGTACGAGCTGCCGGCCGAGCTGACGGCGGAGTCGGCGGGCCGCCTGTTGCTCGCCGTGGCGCAGCGGGCGCACGACGCCGGGGTGGACGTGGACGCGGCGCTGCGTTCGGCCGCGCGCGGTTACCGGGACGCGGTGCGCGCCGCCGAGGGCCTCAAGCCGGACGGACAGTAGGCGCCGGCATGCCAGGCCAAGCGGAGCAGGAGCAGCCGTTCAGGCCGCCGTGGCGGGGCTCTCGACCGGGCGCCGCTGCGGGACGAGCTCCCCGATGGCTTCGCCGACGAGGACGACGAGTTCGGCGAGGCGTTCCAGGTCGAGGTGGTCGGGCAGGTCGGCGAGGGAGATGATCCGCTCGCCGTCCGGGCCGGCGACGGCGAACAGGTCGATCGGCCCGAGGTGCTTCTCCGCGGTGTCGACGAGGGCGGCGACGTCGCTGGGGCGGCGGATGTCGCCGGAGACGCCGACGACGGGGCAGCCCGGCCGGTCGAGTTCGGCGGCGAGGTCCTCGGCGATGCCGACGTGCTGGTCGGCGATCAGCATTCCGGCGGCGCCGGCCGCGGCGAACCGGCGGGCGAGGTCGGCGCCCGACCCGCCGTCGAGTACCGCGATGACGACGACTGACCCGCTGACCTGCATGGTCTGCTCCTCCCTGTGGGCGACACCGCACCGGCGCCCACGCGTACTGCGGAGGATCGTAGGCACGTCCCCACCCTCCGCAACAGGGATTACCCCTCAGGTGACCAGGCTCACGCCCGCTGTCCGGCCAAGAGCTGCCCAAGAGCCGTTCACGGACCTTCCACGGACAGGCCACCGGCGGTCCACGGGCCGTCCGCCGTCCGTCCACGGAGCGTTGGCGCGCCGGTCGCACACCGTTGACACGGGGGTGGCGAACCGCCGACGGGAGGGGGCCGCGCACCCACCGGATACGGTCGACCCATGCCAGCTCAGCCCGACCCCGCCCAGCCCTCCGCCCCGCAGCTGTTCACCTGGGAGTTCGCCGCCGACCCGTACCCCGCCTACGCCTGGTTGCGCGAGCACGCGCCGGTGCACCGCACCAAGCTGCCGAGCGGGGTCGAGGCCTGGCTGGTGACCAGGTACGCGGACGCCCGGCAGGCGCTCGCGGACAGTCGGCTGTCGAAGAACCCGGCGCACCACAGCGAGCAGGCGCACCGCACCGGCCGGGTGGGCATCCCGGGGGAGCGGCAGGCGGACCTGATGACGCACCTGCTGAACATCGACCCGCCGGACCACACCCGGCTGCGCCGGCTGGTGTCGAAGGCGTTCACCCCGCGCCGGGTGGCGGAGTTCGAGCCGCGGGTGCAGCAGCTCACCGACCGGCTGATCGACGGCTTCGCGCAGCGCGGTTCGGCGGACCTGATCCACGAGTTCGCGTTCCCGCTCCCCATCTACGCGATCTGCGACATGCTGGGCGTGCCGGCCGAGGACCAGGACGACTTCCGCGACTGGGCCGGGATGATGATCCGGCACGGAGGCGGCCAACGCGGCGGTGTGGGGCGGGCGGTGAAGCGGATGCGGGCGTACCTGCTGGAGCTGATCCACCGCAAGCGCGCGGATCTCGGGGACGACCTGATCTCGGGCCTGATCCGGGCGAGCGACCACGGTGAGCACCTGACCGAGAACGAGGCCGCGGCGATGGCCTTCATCCTCCTCTTCGCCGGCTTCGAGACGACCGTGAACCTGATCGGCAACGGGACGTACGCGCTGCTGCGCAATCCGGAGCAGCGCCGGCTGCTGCAGGAGTCGGTGGCGCGCGGGGAGAGCGCGCTGCTGGAGACGGGGATCGAGGAACTCCTGCGCTACGACGGGCCGGTGGAGCTGGCGACCTGGCGGTTCGCGACGCAGCCGCTGACCATCGGCGGGGTGGAGATCCCGGTCGGCGATCCGGTGCTGGTGGTGCTGGCCGCCGCGGACCGCGATCCGGACCGGTTCGCGGACGAGAACACCCTGGACCTGGCCCGGACGGACAATCCGCACCTGGGTTTCGGCCACGGCATCCACTACTGCATCGGTGCTCCGCTGGCCCGCCTGGAAGGGCGTGCCGCGCTGGCCACACTGCTTTCCCGACTGCCCGATCTGCGGCTCGCGGAAAGCCCGGAGAATCTTCGCTGGCGAGGTGGTCTGATCATGCGTGGCCTGCGGGAACTCCCGGTTGAATTCAGTCCGGAGAGCCGCTCCCCGCATACGCCTCCGCACTCCCCTTCCGCGCCCCTGACGAACTGACACGAGCTGACGGCGGGCCGGATGGCGCGCTGACGAAACGTCGCCCGGCAGCCTCCTATGACGGTGTGAACATCCATCAATCCGGACATAGCGGCGCCGTTGGTAGGCGATCGGACACACGCCGTAATTTCTGTGTGATATCGGTGATATGAGCTTGTGATTGGTCTGAGGATCTGTCTACTCTCCCTGGAGTTCGCAGCTGCGGACCCCGTGTGCGGAACGCCGAATCCTGCCCGCCGCGTCACGGGAAACCGACCAGAACCCTGGGCAGGGGCGGGGGAACCAGGTTTGTTGCCGTCCCCACGGCTTGGGGTGAAGCCGCCCGAGCGGAATCGTTTCCGCGTACGGCGGCCGGGCCACCTCCCGGTCCGAACCCGACAGCTCACCTCGCAGGCGTGCGGAGAGGGACCTCTTCATGCTGTTCGTTGGAACTGGCCGCCACCGTCGTCGCACCCAGGCCGAGAAGGCCATCGCCGTCGCCGGTGTGGCCGGCGTCGGACTCGCGATGCCGCTCCTCACCGCCACCGGCGCCTCCGCCGCCCCGGTCTCCACCTGGGACGCCGTCGCCCAGTGCGAGAGCGGCGGCAACTGGAGCATCAACACCGGCAACGGCTACTACGGTGGCCTGCAGTTCACCTCCAGCACGTGGAAGGCGTACGGCGGCACCTCCTACGCGCCGCAGGCCAACCAGGCCAGCAAGGCGCAGCAGATCTCGGTCGCCGAGAAGGTGCTCGCCTCGCAGGGCCCGGGCGCCTGGCCCGTCTGCTCCGTCAAGGCCGGTCTGACCAAGGGCGGCGCCCCGGCGTCCGTCGACACCTCGGACTCCAAGCCGCAGTCCGCCCCCAAGCAGCAGGCGCAGAAGCCGGCCCCCAAGCCGGTGCAGCAGCCGACCGCGCAGAAGCCCGCGCCGAAGCCGGTGCAGCAGGCCGCCCCGCAGCAGCAGGCGCAGCCGCAGACCCCGGGCTTCTCCGGCAAGGCCGGCTGGGACGCGGACGCGAAGGTGTACTGGTACCAGAACAACGGCGCCTGGTACTGGACCAGCCACCAGGGCGTCTACCAGCAGTACGCCGGCCACGCCGCCGCCCAGCAGCACTACGCCCCGCAGGCGCAGCAGCAGTACGCGCCGCAGGCCGCTCAGGCGTCCGGCCACGACTACACCGTCCGCGCCGGTGACACCCTGTCGACCATCGCCGCCGCCCAGGGCGTGTCCGGCGGCTGGCACGCGCTGTACGAGCAGAACCACGGCACCGTCGGCGGCGACCCGAACCTGATCCTGCCCGGCCAGGTGCTGCACCTCGGCTGAGCCGCTCCCGCCGCGACGCGTGAAGGGGGGCGGCCCTGCCGGCCCCCTTCGTCCGCATTCGCCCGCCCCGGTCGGACAAGCTGGGACAAGCAGGTGAACTACCGGTGGGTAGAGGGGCCACACGCTGAGACGGGACCGAGGTCGGCGTGGCCCCGGGAGCCCGGGCGGTTAGGCTCTGCTGCGTAACGACTCCGCAATCGTCCTGCTGTCAGCGCCACCGTCAGCCGGACCAGCTTCCGCAAGGAGATGCCTCGTGCCGTCCATCGATGTCGTCGTAGCCCGTGAGATCCTCGACTCCCGCGGCAACCCCACGGTCGAGGTCGAGGTCGGCCTCGACGACGGCAGCACGGGTCGTGCCGCTGTCCCGTCGGGTGCCTCCACCGGCGCCTTCGAGGCGCTGGAGCTGCGCGACGGCGACAAGAACCGCTACTTCGGCAAGGGCGTGGAGAAGGCCGTCCTGGCCGTCATCGAGCAGATCGGCCCGGAGCTGGTCGGCTACGACGCCACCGAGCAGCGCCTGATCGACCAGGCCATGCTCGACCTGGACGCCACCCCGGACAAGTCCTCGCTCGGTGCCAACGCCATCCTGGGCGTCTCGCTGGCCGTCGCGCACGCCGCCTCCGAGGCCAGCGACCTGCCGCTGTTCCGCTACCTGGGCGGCCCGAACGCGCACGTCCTGCCGGTCCCGATGATGAACATCCTCAACGGCGGCTCGCACGCGGACTCCAACGTCGACATCCAGGAGTTCATGATCGCCCCGATCGGCGCGGAGTCCTTCTCCGAGGCCGTCCGCTGGGGCGTCGAGGTCTACCACACCCTCAAGGGCGTGCTGAAGGAGCGCGGCCTGTCCACCGGCCTCGGCGACGAGGGCGGCTTCGCGCCGAACCTGGACAGCAACCGCGAGGCCCTGGACCTGATCACCGAGGCCATCGAGAAGGCCGGCTACGTGCCCGGCCGTGACGTCGCGCTGGCCCTGGACGTCGCCGCCTCCGAGTTCTACGAGGACGGCGCCTACCAGTTCGAGGGCAAGTCCCTCACCTCCGCCGAGCTCATCGAGTACTACGCCGAGCTGGTCGCCGCGTACCCGCTGGTCTCCATCGAGGACCCGCTGGACGAGTCGGACTGGGACGGCTGGAAGGCCATGACCGACAAGCTCGGCGACAAGGTCCAGCTGGTCGGCGACGACCTGTTCGTCACCAACCCGGCCCGCCTGGCCAAGGGCATCGAGACCGGCACCGCCAACGCGCTGCTGGTGAAGGTGAACCAGATCGGTTCGCTGACCGAGACCCTGGACGCCGTCGAGCTGGCCCAGCGCAACGGCTACCGCTGCATGATGTCGCACCGCTCCGGCGAGACCGAGGACGTCACCATCGCCGACCTGGCCGTCGCCACCAACTGCGGCCAGATCAAGACCGGCGCCCCGGCCCGCTCCGAGCGCGTCGCCAAGTACAACCAGCTGCTGCGCATCGAGGAGATCCTCGACGACGCCGCCGAGTACGCCGGCCGCGGCGCCTTCCCCCGGTTCAAGCACGAGGCCTGAGACCGCGAGGTAGCGCAAGCCTGACCGGTGCCCCGCCGTTCACCCCGTAGGGTGGACGGCGGGGCACCGTCGCGACCAGGAGGGGATACGGGAGATGGCAGGCTGGAGGATCCCGGGCTTGGCGGCCCGGCCTCGGTTCACGAGCCGGGCGACCGTCCTCGTCCTGGTGCTCTGCTCGCTGGTGGCGATCCTCGCCTACCCGACGCGGCAGTTCATCTCCCAGCGCGCCGAGATCTCCGCCCAGCGGGCGAAGGCCGACCACGCGCGCCAGCAGGTCGAGCAGCTGCGCCGGGAGAAGGCCCGCTGGCAGGACCCGGAGTACGTCAAGGCGCAGGCGCGCGCCCGGCTGCACTACGCGGTGCCGGGGGAGACCCCGTACATCGCGGTGGACCCGGCCGGCCAGGCCTCCGCCAAGCCCTCCTCGTCCGCCGCCGGCGCCCCCGCCACCGGTGTGGCAGCCGGCCAGGCGCAGGCCGCCAAGCCCTGGTACGCCAGCATCTGGGACTCGGTCGACGCCGCCGACACCGCCGCTCCGGCCCCCGCCAAACCCCTTCCGCTCCCACCGTCCCCCGTTGGAGACACCTCCCCCCATGACCACTGAGAACCACCCCACCGTCTCCGACGCCGACGTCGCGGCCATCGCCGCCCAGCTCGGCCGGGTGCCGCGCGGTCTGCGCGGCGTGGCGCACCGCTGCCCCTGCGGGAACCCGGACGTCGTGGAGACGGCCCCCCGGCTGCCGGACGGCACGCCGTTCCCGACGCTCTACTACCTGACCTGCCCCAAGGCCGCCTCGCTGATCGGCACCCTGGAGGCGGAAGGCGTGATGAAGGACCAGACCGCCCGGCTCGCCGAGGACCCGGAGCTGGCCGCCGCCTATCAGAAGGCGCACGAGGACTACATCGCCCGGCGCGACGCGATCGAGGTGCTGGAGGGCTTCCCGAGCGCCGGCGGCATGCCGGACCGGGTGAAGTGCCTGCACGTGCTGGTCGGCCACTCGCTGGCGGCCGGCGAGGGCGTCAACCCGCTCGGCGACGAGGCGATCGGCATGCTGGAGGACTGGTGGGCCAAGGGCCCGTGCGTCTCCCCGGCCGAGGTCCAGGCCGCCGGTGAGCGGGTCGCCCGCAACCGCGCCAAGGACCAGGACCACGAGTCCGTGATCGCCGCCAAGCAGCAGAAGACCGCCGAGCGCGCCGCCAAGAAGCGCGCCGAGCAGGACGCGGCGGCGCAGGCCGCCGACGGGCGCCAGGAGTCGCAGTGACCATGACCCGCGTGGCCGCGATCGACTGCGGCACCAACTCGATCCGGCTGCTGGTCGCCGACCTCGACCCGGAGACCGGCGAGATCACCGACCTCGACCGCCGGATGATCATCAACCGGCTGGGCCAGGGCGTGGACCAGACCGGCCGGCTGCACCCGGACGCGCTGGCCCGCACCTTCGCCGCCTGCCGGGAGTACCAGGAGATCATCTCCGGCTTCGGCGTCGGCCCGGACCGGCTCCGCTTCGTCGCCACCAGCGCCTCCCGGGACGCCGAGAACAGCGACGAGTACGTCAAGGGCGTGCGGGACATCCTGGGCGTCGAGCCCGAGGTGGTGAGCGGCGAGGAGGAGGCGCGGCTGTCCTTCCTGGGCGCCACGAAGGAGCTGACCGGTAGTCAGCTCCCGGCTCCGTACCTGGTCTTCGACCTGGGCGGCGGCTCCACCGAGTTCGTGCTCGGAGCGGACGACGTGCAGGCGGCGCGCTCGGTGGACATCGGCTGCGTGCGGCTCACCGAGCGGCACTTCGGCGGTGCCGAGCTGCCCTCCGAGGAGCAGATCGCGGAGGCCCGGGCGCACGTGCGGGCCGAGCTGGACAAGGCCGAGGAGGTCGTCCCGCTGACCGGCGCGGCGACCCTGGTGGGCCTGGCCGGGACGGTCACCACGGTGTCCGCGATCGCCCAGGACCTGCCGGGCTACGACTCGGAGGCGATCCACCACTCGCGGATCAGCCGGGAGCGGGTCGCCGAGATCGCCCGCGAGCTGCTGGCCGCGACCCACGCCGAGCGCGCGGCCATCCCGTCGATGCACCCGGGCCGGGTGGACGTGATCGCGGCCGGGGCGCTGGAGCTGCTGGAGATCATGGAGCGGACCGGCGCCGCCGAGGTGGTCGTGAGCGAGCACGACATCCTCGACGGCATCGCCTGGGGTATCGCCCCCTGATCCCTTGCGGGCCTTACCCGGCCGGCCCCGGCGCCCCTTTCGGGGGCCGGGGCCGGGGCGCGCCCGGGGTCGCGCGGAAAAGTTCGTGAATTTCTTCACATGGCGATCCGGCCTTTCGTCGCACCCGCCCGCCCGCTACGTCCGAATTGTGGGACCGAAGGCCCGCCCGGCGTGAGGCCCACTGGATCGCAGGTCAGGGCTCGTTCGAGGTTTGAAAATCGAAATCACGCGCGGGAACCCGGGCACTGTGCGGATCGTTGCTGCTCAGCAGGGTGGTGCTCCGGCGCGTGTTCACCAGGGGTCGCGGAGGGTCGTGAGCGCAAGGACCGGGGTCGGATTTGTGGCCGCGCAGTGTAGCACGGGGGGTCCGTGAGCTTGTGACCGGGCTCACGAAGGCTGCTCCGGACGGTGCTGGATACTTTCGGATATGAGCACCACGGAGCGTCCTCGCATCCTCATTGTCGGCGGTGGTTACGTCGGCCTGTATGCCGCGATGCGCATCCTCAAGAAGATGCGCTACGGCGAAGCGACCGTCACGGTCGTCGACCCGCGGTCGTACATGACGTACCTGCCCTTCCTCCCCGAGGCGGCCGGCGGCAACGTCGCGCCCCGCAACCTCGTCGCGCCGCTGCGCAGCGCCCTCAAGCAGGCGGAGGTGCTGACCGGGTCCGTCACCGGCATCGACCACGCCCGCAAGGTCGCCACCATCCAGCCCGCGGCCGGCGACAGCTACGAGCTGCCCTTCGAGTACCTGGTCGTCGCGACCGGCTCGGTCTCCCGCACCTTCCCGATCCCGGGTCTGGCGGAGAACGGCATCGGCATGAAGACGGTCGAGGAGGCCATCGGCCTCCGCAACCACGTCATGGCCCAGCTCGACAAGGCCGAGTCCACCACGGACGCCGAGGTCCGCCGCAAGGCCCTGACCTTCGTCGTCATCGGCGGTGGCTTCGCCGGCATCGAGACGATCGCCGAGATCGAGGACATGGCGCGCGACGCGTCCAAGCTGTACCGGACCGTCAGCCGCGACGACATGCGCTTCGTCGTGGTCGAGGCCGCCAACCGCATCCTCCCCGAGATGGGCCCGGACCTCGGTCTGTGGACCAAGGAGAAGCTCGAGGAGCGCAACATCGAGGTCTACATCGAGACCTCGATGGACTCCTGCGTCGACGGCCACGTCATGCTGAAGAACGGCATGGAGATGGACGCCTCCACCATCGTGTGGACGGCCGGCGTGAAGCCGAACCCGGTGCTGTCCGAGTTCGGTCTGCCGCTGGGCCCGCGCGGCCACGTCGACACCGCGCCGACCCTGCAGGTCCAGGGCTTCGACTACGTCTGGGCCGCCGGCGACAACGCGCAGGTCCCGGACCTCGCCGCCGGCGAGGGCGCCTGGTGCCCGCCGAACGCGCAGCACGCCTGCCGTCAGGCCGTCGTCCTCGGCGACAACGTGATCTCCGGCATGCGCGGCTTCCCGCAGAAGGAGTACAAGCACAAGAACCTCGGTGCGGTCGCCGGTCTCGGCCTGCACAAGGGCGTCGCGATCCTCTTCGGCAAGTACAAGCTGAAGGGCCGTCCGGCCTGGTGGTTCCACCGCCTGTACCACGGTGCGATGGTGCCGACCTTCAACCGCAAGGTCCGCGTCTTCACCGACTGGACGCTCGCGATGTTCCTGAAGCGCGAGATGGTCGGCCTCTCCCAGATGGAGAAGCCGCAGCTTCCGATCCAGGAGGTCACCCCGCCCACCAAGCCCGTCGAGGCCGCCAAGCCGGCCGCCGACAAGGAACTCGCGAGCAAGTAAGCGACTGAGACCCCGGTGTGGGAGCACCGGGGTATGAGTCGGAGGCCCTCCGCCCGGCAACGTTGCCGGACCACGACCTCCGTGGTGCTCAGCCGGCCGTGCGACCGGGCGGAGTACAGCAGCAGAAGAGCCCCTGCCGGAACCTTCCGGCAGGGGCTCGCTGCTACTCGCCCGCTCGCCTCCGGGGCGCTCGGACCCGGTGCCGACGGTCGTCGCTCCAATGCCCCTCGTACCTCGGGGCCTCCTCGCTCCTCCCTTTCGGCACCGGCGCGCCCCTTCGGCTCGGGGCGGGACTCGCCCGCTCGCCTCCGGGGCGGGACCGGGTGCCGTCAGTCGGTCTTGATGCTCGACAGGATGTCCAGCTTGGACGCCCGGCGGGCCGGCCAGACGGCGGCGACCAGGCCGACCACCCCGGCCAGGGCCAGGAACATCGCCAGCTGTCCGTACGGCAGGACGGTGGTCAGGCCGGCCAGGCTGGACTTCAGGGTGCCGTTGATCGCCCAGGCGATGAAGCAGCCGAGCAACAGGCCGATGCCGGCGCCGAACAGCGAGATCACCACGGACTCCAGACGGACCATCCGCTTGATGCCCCGGCGGTCCAGGCCGATAGCCCGCAGCATCCCGATCTCGCGCTTGCGCTCGAAGACCGACATCGCCAGCGTGTTGATCACGCCCAGGATCGCGATCAGGACCGCCATCCCCAGCAGGCCGTACATCAGGTTCAGCGCGAAGGTGATGGTCTGGCTGAAGTCGTCCCGCACGTCCTGCTTGGACTTCACCTCGATCACCGGGTTGGCGCCGGTGGCGTCCTTGAGCGACTGCTTGAGCGTGCCGGTGGCGCCGTCCTTGCCCTTGACCAGGACGTCGGCGATGTACGGCTTCGGCTCGTGCTTGGCGATCTCGCTGTTGGCCAGCAGGACCGGGCCGAGCATGCCGCCCGTCTTGTACACGCCGCCGACGGTGAGCCGGCCCTTGGTCTCGTCCGGGTAGGAGACGGTCATCGTCGAGCCGGTGGTGACGCTGAACTTCTTGGCGACGTCCTCGTCCACCAGCAGCTGGCCCTTGCCGAGCGCGGTGGCGGATCCGCTGGTCAGCGTGATGTCGACCAGCTGGTCGAAGTTCGCCGCGTCCAGGCCGGTGATCGACTTGGTGGTGCCGTCGAGCTCCCAGTAGGCGGCGGTCATCGGCGAGGAGGCCACCACTCCGGGCGCCTTGGCGATCTGCGCGGGCACCTGCTCGGAGAGGTTCATGCTGTTGGCGGCCGAGACGATGTAGTCGGCCTTCATCGAGCTGGTGACCGCCCGGTCGACGACGTCGCTCACCGAGGCGCCGATCACGGTGAGGCCGCTGACCAGGGTCAGGCCGATGGTGAGCGCGGCGGCGGTGGCCGCCGTCCGGCGCGGGTTGCGCACCGCGTTCTGCTGGGCGAGCTTGCCCGGGGTGCCGCCGAGGCCGCGCAGCAGCGGGCCGATCAGCGCGACCACCGGCCGGGAGAGCAGCGGCAGCAGGACGAACACGCCGATGAGGGCCAGGAAGGCGCCCAGGCCAACCGGCATCCGGCCGCTGTCGTCGCCGGTGGAGGCGCCGAAGCCGATCAGGGCCAGCCCGCCGGCGGCGAGCAGCGAGCCGATCGTGTTGCGGACCACCAGGCTCTTCTGGGAGGCCGGCTGGTCGCCGCTGCTCATCGCGGCCACCGGGGCGATCCGGGCGGCGCGCAGGGCGGGCAGCAGGGCGGACAGGACCGTCACCACGACGCCGACCACCACGGTCACGACCACGGTGAGCGGCTTGATCACCAGGGCGCCGCTCGGCATGTTCTCGTTCAGGCCGCCGATCAGGGACTGCATCCCCGCGCCGATCCCGACGCCTGCGGCCAGACCGGCCACCGCCGAGACGGTGCCGATCAGCAGGGCCTCGACCAGCACCGAGCGGGTGACCTGCTTGCGGCTGGCGCCGATGGCGCGCATCAGGGCCAGCTCCTTGGTGCGCTGGGCGACCAGCATGGTGAAGGTGTTGGCGATGATGAAGATGCCCACGAAGAGCGAGATGAAGGCGAAGACCAGCAGCATGGTGCGCATGCTGTCGGTGCCCTTGGTGATCATCTCCTGCTCGTCGGCCTTGAGCTTGGCGCCGGTCTCGACGTCGAACTGGTGGCCGGACGGCACCGCGGGCCGGGCCTGGGCGAGCAGCGCGTCCTCCGAGGTGCCGGGCTTGGCGGTGAGGATGACGCTGCTGTAGCGGCCGGGCTCCAGGAGTAGCTGCTGCGCGGTGGCCTTGTCGAACAGGGTGAGCGTGCCGCCGGTGCTCACCACCGGGTCGTCGGTGGTGAAGATGCCGGTGAGCTTCGCCTCGACGACCGGGCCGTTGGCGGCGACCCGCACGGTGTCGCCGACCCGGTAGCCCGCCTTGTCGGCGGTCTTGCGGTCGAGCGCGATCTCCTTGCCGTTCTTCGGCCCCTGGCCCTCGGCCATCGGGTAGCGCGCGTCCTTGCCGTCCTGGCCGGGCGCGAAGTTGGCGCCCTTCGCGGCCCAGAACTGGCCGATCAGCTCGCCCTTCTTGTCGGCGACGCCGGTGAAGCCGCTGACCACGCCGCGGGCGTTGGCGGTGCCCGGCAGGGCGGCCAGCTGCTGGACGGTGGCATCGGTGATCGCGGTGGAACCGCTCTCGCTCTTCTGCCTGGCGCTGGCGCCGGAGCCGGCCGCGCGGTCCACCACCTGGACCGAGACGTCGGAGTAGCTCTTGGAGTTGCTGTCCCGCATGGCCTTGGCGAAGGTGTCGGAGAAGACCATGGTGCCCGCCACGAAGGCGGTGCCGAGCATGACGGCGAGCGCCGTCATCAGCAGTCGGCCCTTGTGGGCCAGCACGTTGCGCAGTGCGGTGCGATACATGGGGTGTCCTGGGGGAGGTTCGGTGGGGCGGGCGCGGGCTGTCGTGGTGTCAGCTGGTGCGGCCCTTGGCGTCGAAGCGGCGCATGCGGTCCAGGACGGTGTCGGCGGTGGGTGTCTGGAGCTCGTCGACGATGCGGCCGTCGGCGAGGAAGACGACGCGGTCGGCGTAGGAGGCGGCGACGGGGTCGTGGGTGACCATGACGACGGTCTG
>NZ_JBVHHY010000030.1:0-92952 GCF_055560835.1 Kitasatospora sp. NPDC023120
GTTCCAGTCGGTGTGGGGGGCGAGGGCTTGGGCGCAGGCTTCGATGTGGGTGCGGAAGACGGGGGATTGGGTCAGGAGGTCGCGGGCCATGCCGTGCCATTGGGAGCCTTGGCCGGGGAAGACGAAGACGGTGCGGCCGGGGTGGTCGGTACGGCCGGTCACGACGGCCGGTGAGGGCTGGTCGTCGGCGAGCGCGGTGAGACCGTTCAGCAGGTCGTCGCGGTCGCGGCCGATGATGATCCCGCGGTGTTCGTAGCGGCCTCGGGTGGTGGCGAGGGCGTCGGCGACGGCGGCCGGGTCGAGGTCGGGACGGTCCAGGAGGTGGGCGCGCAGCCGGTTCGCCTGGTCGCGCAGGGCGGGTTCGGTGCGGGCGGAGAGGACGAACGGGAGGGCGGCCGGGACGTCCTCGGCCGGCTCGGTTCCGGCAGGCGCGGGCTGGGGGTTTTCCGGTGCGGCTTCGAGGATGATGTGGGCGTTGGTGCCGCTGATGCCGAAGGAGGAGACGGCGGAGCGGCGTGGGTGGTCGGTCTCGGGCCAGTCCCGGGTTTCGGTGAGCAGGGAGACGGCGCCTTCGGTCCAGTCGACGTGGGGGGTGGGTTCGTCGACGTGCAGGGTGCGGGGCAGGATGCCGTGGCGCATCGCCTCGACCATCTTGATCACGCCGGCGACGCCGGCCGCGGCCTGGGTGTGCCCGATGTTGGATTTGACGGAACCGAGCCAGAGGGGCCGGCCCGCCGGCCGGTCCTGCCCGTAGGTGGCCAGCAGGGCCTGGGCCTCGATCGGGTCGCCGAGCGTGGTGCCCGTGCCGTGCGCCTCGACCACGTCGACCTGGTCGGCCGTCAGTCGTGACTCGGCGAGCGCGGCGCGGATCACCCGCTGCTGCGACGGCCCGTTGGGGGCGGTGAGCTGACTGCTCCGGCCGTCCTGGTTGACGGCCGAGCCGCGGATCACGGCGAGCACCCGGTGCCCGTTGGCCTCCGCGTCGGAGAGCCGCTCCAGCAGCAGCATGCCCGCGCCCTCGCCCCAGGCGACGCCGTCGGCGGCGCCCGCGAAGGACTTGCACCGCCCGTCCGCGGCGAGGCCGCGCTGGCGGCTGAACTCCACGAAGGTGGTCGGGGTGGCCATCACGGTGACGCCGCCGGCGAGCGCGAGCGAGCACTCACCGCCGCGCAGCGCCTGGACGGCCAGGTGCATCGCCACCAGCGAGGAGGAGCACGCGGTGTCGACGGTGATCGCGGGGCCCTCGAAACCGAAGGTGTAGGAGATCCGGCCGGAGGCGATGCTGCCCGCGCTGCCGGTGCCGATGTAGCCCTCGAAGCCGTCCGGGGTGTGTTCGAACAACCGTGAGCCGTAGTCCCCGTACATCAGGCCGGTGAAGACGCCGGTCCGGCTGCCGTGCAGGGCGCGCGGGTCGAGGCCGGCCCGCTCCATCGCCTCCCAGGACACCTCCAGCAGCAGGCGCTGCTGCGGGTCCAGGGCGAGCGCCTCGCGCGGGCTGATGCCGAAGAACTCGGCGTCGAACCGGTCCGCCTCGTACAGGAACCCGCCGTGCCGGGTGTAGCTCTTCCCGACGGCCTCCGGGTCCGGGTCGTACAGCCCGTCGAGGTCCCAGCCGCGGTTGTCGGGCAACGAGCCGATCGCGTCGACGCCGTCGGCGACCAGCTGCCACAGGTCCTCGGCCGAGGCGATGCCGCCGGGGAAGCGGCAGCCCATGCCCACGATGGCGACCGGCGCCGAGACGGCGTCGGTGAGCTTGTCGTTCTGCTGCCGCAGCCGCTCGTTCTCCAGGAGCGATGCCCGCAGGGCAGTGACGATCTTCTCTTCGGAAGGCGTAGCCATTGGCAGTCCCATGATCGAGTGCGGTCACAGCAGGAACGGTCCCGGGGGCGTGCCGTTCGGACTGGTCGCAGACGGTCGGGTGTGCGCGGTGCCGGCCGGCTCGCCGGTCCTGACGAAAGCCCCGGACGATGCTCGGCAGCGGGGCTAAGTGGCCCCTTGGCGCGCCCTAAAACGCTGGCAGCCCCCGGGGGACGGGAGCGGCGGGCTTTCGCGAAACCCTGCAGCGGTGGGCTGTCGCAGAGTTGTGACAGATCGATGCCGGATCCCTTACGAGTTCCTCATGACGTGCACGTAGGGTCCTTGCTCATGGCAGAGAAGCGGGCGGGGACGGGCATGCGGAAGTTCGGGCACGGGTTGCGGCTGATCGGGATCAGTGTGGTGGCCGGTGTGGTGGCGGCGGGGATCGCGCTGCCGGCGGTGGCGGCGGCCGGGCTGGGGGCCCGGTCGGCGGCGGACGACTTCCAGAACCTGCCCGACGACTTCAAGACGCCGGCGCTGTCGCAGGCCTCGACCATCCTCGACGCGCAGGGCGGCACCATCGCCACCGTGTACGACCGCGACCGCACCGTCGTCCCGGGGGACCAGATATCCCCGCTGGTGAAGACCGCGCTGGTCGACATCGAGGACAACCGCTACTACGAGCACGGCGCGATCGACCTCAAGGGCGTGCTGCGGGCCCTGGACAAGAACGCCTCCTCGGGCACCACCGCACAGGGCGCGTCCACGCTGACCCAGCAGTACGTGAAGAACGTGTTCGTCGACGAGGCGGGGGACGACCCGCAGAAGGTCCAGGAGGCGCAGCGGCAGACCGTCGGCCGCAAGATCCAGGAGCTGAAGTACGCGATCAAGCTCGAGGAGACGCTGAGCAAGGACCAGATCCTCACCAACTACCTGAACATCACCTTCTTCGGGGAGAAGGCGTACGGCATCGAGGCGGCCGCGCGGCGCTACTTCGGCGTGCACGCCAAGGACCTCACCCTGCCGCAGGCCGCCATGCTGGCCGGCCTGGTGCAGTCGCCCAGCGGCTACGACCCGGCGGTCAAGCCGGCCGCGACCAAGGAGCGGCGCGACACCGTGCTGCGCAAGATGGCCGAGTACGGGCACATCACCAAGGAGCAGGCCCAGCAGGCCATCGAGACCCCGCTCGGCCTGAACATCCAGGCCCCGCAGCAGGGTTGCATCCTGGCGAAGCAGGGCGAGGGCTTCTTCTGCGACTACGTGCGCAAGGTGGTGCTCACCGACCCGGCCTTCGGGAAGTCGGCGGCCGAGCGGCTGGCGGTCTGGAAGCGCGGCGGGCTGCAGATCCACACCACCCTGGACCCCAAGGCCCAGGCCGCCCTCAACGACTCGGTGACAAGCCACGTGGACGCCGGCGACAAGGCGGCGACGGCGATGAGCATCGTCCAGCCCGGCACCGGCAGGATCCTCGCGATGGGCCAGAGCCGCCCGTACGGCGTCGAGGACAAGCCCGACCAGACCCAGATCAACTACAACGTCACCAAGGCCATGGGCGGCGGGCTCGGCTTCCCGACCGGCTCGACGTTCAAGCCGATCGTCGCGGCGGCGGCGCTGGAGAGCGGTCTCACGCCGAGCCAGAGCTACACCACCGACTACAGCATCCCGTGGCCGGCGATGAAGGACTGCTCGGGCGCCAAGTTCCCGTCCTCCGGGCAGGTGCACAACGACAGCCAGACCCTCACCGGCGCGTTCACCATGAAAACGGCCATGGCGCAGTCGGTCAACACCTACTTCGCCAAGCTGGAGGCCGACACCGGGCTGTGCAACGTCGCCCGGATGGCCAACAAGCTCGGCATCACCGAGCAGGCGGGCGGCGAGAAGCTCCAGGTGGTGCCGGCGATGACGCTCGGCAGCAACGACCTGACCCCGCTGGCGATGGCGGGCGTCTACGCGGCCTTCGCCGCCCACGGCACCTACTGCGCGCCGACCGCCATCACCTCGATCACCGGCCCCGACGGCAAGCAGCTCGCCGTGCCGCAGGCGAACTGCTCCGCCGTGATGTCCGCCGACACCGCCGACACCGTCACCGCGATGCTCAAGGGCGTCGTGGAGGACGGCACCGGCAAGCAGGCGGGCCTCGACGGCCGCGACAGCGCGGGCAAGACCGGTACCACCAACTCGAGCCTCCAGGTCTGGTTCGTCGGCTACACCCCGGAGATGGCGGGCGCGACCGTCGTCAGCGACACCGACAACCCCAAGTCCCTGGACGGCCAGAAGATCGGTGGCAAGGTCGTCGGCCAGGCCTTCGGCGGCACCCTGGCCGGCCCGATCTGGCGCGACGCCATGGACGGCGCCCTCGACGGCGTCCGGCCCGGCACCTTCCCGTCGGTCCCGCTGCCGTAACGGAGCGTCAGCACGGCGGAGGCCGTCGACCCCTCGTCCCACGGGGCGGGTGAGTCGACGGCCTCCGCTCTATCCGTCGCAGCATCCCAGCTGACCAGCACTGGTAGCGCCGAAAGGCCGCGCCCGCAAGCCCGTTCGGATATCAAGTCGATGACGTCGGCCGCCCGTGATCACCACTGACAGTCGCGACGGGGGCGGATCCGCAAACTCCTTCGCGGTGTGACCTTCCTCATACGGGAGGGGGTGGTTCGTCCGTCTTTAACTGGACTGATCCCTTCCGGATGGCGTCAGGGCGGGACTCGCTTTCTCATGGAGTTCTGATGAACCTTTGACACGGCTTTAAGACTTCCGTGAAGATCCGCTCCAACCTTCGCCCACGTACCGGAAGTCGGAGCTAACGCACAGTGAGAACAGCAGCAAGACGGTCGGGCAGCCTGCTCGCCGCGGCACTCGCCACGGTCGCGCTGGCCGCGACCGCGGTGGTGCCGGCCGCCGCCGCCCCGGGCGGGACGCCCCCGCCCGGCGCGGCGGGGGTGCGGGAGGATGCCGAGACCCAGGCGGTCCGCGAGGCCGCCCGCACGGGCAAGCCGGTCGAGGTGCTCGCCAAGCGCAGCGAGACCAGCGACACCGTCGCCCAGCCCGACGGCAAGCTGAAGACCACCACCCACGTCCAGCCCCAGCGGGTGCGCAAGAACGGCGCCTGGGTGGACCTCGACCCGACGCTGCAGACGTTGCCCGGCGGCGCCGTCGCTCCCAAGGGCTCCACCGCCGACGTGCGGTTCTCCGGTGGCGGCAGCGCGCCGCTGGTCACGATGGCCCGGGCCGGCAAGGAGCTGAAGCTCAGCTGGCCGAAGCCGCTGCCCAAGCCGACCGTCAAGGGCGCGACCGCCGAGTACCCGTCGATCCTGCCGGACGTGGACCTGCGGCTGTCCGCCACCAAGACCGGGTTCACCCAGGTCATCGTGGTGCACACGGCAGAGGCCGCGAAGAACCCCGAGCTGGACAAGCTCCGGCTCGGCCTCCAGGGCAGCGGCCTGACGTTCAGCCAGGAGGCGGACGGCACCCTCAAGGCCAAGGACCCGTCCGGCGGCGGCACCGTCTTCGAGGCGCCCGTCCCGGTGATGTGGGACTCCTCCAAGCCGGCTCCCGCCGCCCCGGCGCAGAGTGCCCCCGCGGCCCCCAAGGCCCTCAAGGCCGCCCCGCAGGCCGAGGCCCCCGCCGCCGGCCCCGCGCCGAGCGCCCCCGCCGCCGGCGGGATCGATCCGGCCGCCGGCTACGGTGATCTGCCCGGCGAGGGCGCCAAGATGACCCGCCTCAAGGTCGAGCTGCCCAAGGACGGTCTGCTGCTGTCGCCAGACCAGGGCATGCTGGACGCCCCGGACACCGTCTACCCGGTGATGATCGACCCGGCGTGGAACACCCCGCACGCGGGTGACTGGGCGGGTGTCTCGCGCACCTACCCGAACCAGGCCTACTGGCACTTCACGTACAACAGCACGTACGTCCACGACTGGGGCGTCGGCTACTGCGGCGACACCTCGCGGTGCGCGCCGACCGACGTGAAGCGGGCGTTCTTCCAGATGCCGAACCCGTTCGTCGGCAAGCAGGTCCTCGCCGCCACCTTCGGCACCTACGAGAGCTGGTCGTACTCCTGTGACGCCCGGCCCGTCGAACTCTGGAACACGGGCTACATCTCCCCGGGCCTGAACTGGAACGGCCAGAACGCCTCCGGCTTCTGGGGCCGCTACCTGCAGACCATCAACACCGCCAAGGGCTGGAGCGGCAGCTGCCCCGGCGGCTGGCTGGAGTACGGCGAGGACGGCGCGGTGCGCAACCTCGTCCAGGACGCCGCCAACTGGGGCTGGCCGACCATCACCTTCGGCCTGAAGGCGCAGAACGAGGGCGACACCCTCGCCTGGAAGCGCTTCACCGACGACGCCTACCTGTCGGTGTACTACAACCTGCGGCCCAACCAGATCCCGATGTCGGACATGACGATGTCCCCTGGCTCGGTCTGCCAGTACCCGGGCATCAAGCTCAACAAGATGCCGCAGGTCACCACCCGGGCCAGTGACCCGGACGGCGAGGCGATCGGCGTGCAGTTCGCGGTCGGCTGGGACGACGGCACCGGCCTGCGCCGCCGCTGGTGGTCCACCGGCTCGGAGGACGCCGCCCCGGCGGGCAACACCTTCAAGGGCTCCGGCTCGATGTTCTCCTGGCCGTTGCCGACCAGCCTGCCGCAGAACATCCAGCTCGACTGGGAGGCCCGCGCCTGGGACGGCGCGCAGTGGGGGCCGTGGTCCTCCGACGGTGACCCGACCGGCTGCTACTTCATCGTCGACACCTCCGCGCCGGACGGCCCGGCGATCACCTCGGACGTCTACCCGGGCTCCAAGGACGCCACCGCGGCGCTGCCGTGGACCGACGGCGTCGGCAAGAACGGCCTGTTCACCCTCAAGTCGACCGCCACCGACGTGGTCAAGTACCAGTGGGGCCTCGACACGTCGCCGTCCGCGGCGAACGAGGTGGCGACCAGCGGCGGCGCCGGGCAGACCGTGCGCGTCCAGCCGCAGACCGCCGGCGTGCACTTCCTCTCCGCCCGGGCGGTCGACGGCGCCGGCAACGCCTCGCAGCCCGAGACGTACTACTTCAACGTGCTCTCCGGACAGACCCAGCGCACCGGTTGGGCGATGGACGACCCGAGCGGCACCAGTGTCACCGGCACCGGCGGCAGCTTCGAGGCCACCCTCGGCTCCGGCGCCACCCCCGGCGCGCCGGGCCACCTCGGCCAGGCCCTCGCCCTGGACGGCACCGCCAACGGCTACGGCGAGACCCAGGGCAACGTCCTGGACGCCACCCGCGGCTTCACCGTCTCCGCCTGGGTCAACCTCGCCGACAACAGCCGCAACCGGGTCGCGGTCAGTGAGAACGGCAGCTGGGCCGCCCGCTTCGCCCTCGGCACGATGGGCGGCAAGTGGGCGATGTGGACCTCCACCCAGGACACCGACGCCGTGTACACCCTGGAGACGGCGAGCTCGGACGCCCCGGTCGCGCTCAACCAGTGGACCCACCTGGTCGGCGTGTACGACCCGGTGGCCAGGACCGGCACCCTGTACGTCAACGGCGTGCCCGGCACCCCGGTGCCCGTCACCGCCGCCTGGGACGTGCGCGGCCCGCTGGAGCTCGGCCGCTCCAAGTGGCACGGCAACATGACCGACCCGTGGAAGGGCTCGATCGACGAGGTCCGGCTCTGGGACCGCAACCTGACCGCGGCCGAGGCCACCGACGTCGCGGCCGACAAGAAGCTCGCCACCGGCCGCCCCGCCAAGGCGGTCTGGCACCTGGACGGCGCCGACGCCAAGCCGGTCGGCACCACCGAGACCGACAACCTGACCGCCTACAGCGGCGTGGCGCTCGGCCGCCCGGGCATCGCCGGCCAGGCGATCCACCTGGACGGCGTGGACGACTACCTGCGCGGCACCCGCCCGCAGGTCGACGGCAGCCGGGACTTCTCCGTCTCCACCTGGGTGAAGCTGCCGGCGCCCGCCGCCGGCGACACCACCGCGAAGATCGCGGTCACCCAGATCGGCCAGCACAACAGCGAGTTCTCGCTGTACTACTCGACGTACTGGAAGCGCTGGGCCTTCGGCCGCTACAAGGAGGACACCTCCGCCGACACCCTGGTCCGCACCTGGCAGCCCGACTGCACCCCGGGCACCCAGGTGAACGGCGTGCCGTGCTTCGCCGGCACCACCGGCGAGTGGACCCACCTGCTGGGCGTCTCCGACACCGCCGCCAAGAAGCTGCGCTTCTACATCAACGGTTTCCTGGTCGGCGAGTCCGACTACACCCAGAACGCTCCGTGGGCCAACCCCGGCCCGCTGCAGATCGGCGCGGTCAACCGCGAGGGCGTCAACGGCGAGTTCTTCGGCGGCGACATCGACGACGTCCGGCTCTACGACCGGGTCGTCACCGGCGTGGAGGCCACCGCGATGGTGCAGCAGCGTCCGCAGCTGGCCGGCCGCTGGAAGCTCTCCTCGGCCACCGGAACCCCGGCGGTCACCCCGGACGAGGGCCCGGCCAAGGCCGGTGCCCAGCTCGGCGGCGGCGCCTCGATCAAGGCCGACGGCGGCGTGCTGCCCACCCCGGGCACCCTGCTGCTGAACGGTTCCACCGGCTACGCCGCCACCGGCTCCGTCCCGCTGCACACCGGTCAGAGCTTCACCCTGGCCGGCTGGGCGAACACCGCGGGCGTCCCGACCCGGGACATGACGGTCCTGTCGGTCGCCGGTGCCAACAACAGCGCGGTGACCATGCGCTGGCACGCCCTGGGCAACGACGCCAACGGACAGCCCACCGGCCAGTGGCAGGCCGAGGTCCGCGACTCCGACGCCAACGGCGCCGTGCGCACCCTCACCGCACACACCCCGGCCACCTCCGTCCTGGAGAACTGGACGCACCTGGCGGTCAGTTACGACGCCTTCGCGGACCGGCTGGTGCTGTACGTCAACGGTCAGCCGGAGAACCAGGGTTGCCCGGACGGCTCGACCGGCTGCACCCCGCACATCTCCTGGACCGGCGCCCCGCAGCCCTATGAGGCGACCGGCGGCGTGCAGTTCGGCCGGAACAAGGCGGCCGGCGCCTGGGGCGAGTACTTCTCCGGTGAGCTGGACGACGTCTGGCTGTACCAGGGCGTGCTGAGCCAGCCGCAGATCGTCAAACTCGCCGACTACGGCGTCGAGTTGGCCACCGCCACCGGCGTCTGATCCCCAACCTCCATGGGCCGGGCGGCTACCTGCCGCCCGGCCCGTGGTCTGTCCTATCCACCTTCTCCCGAGGGAGTCGTTCCACCATGAGCAGGAAGAGGTCGGTGCTGCGGCCGGCCCGGCCCAGAGTGTCCGCGGTCATCGCGGCCACGCTGGTCGGGTCACTGCTGCCGGCACTGCCGTTGGCCGCCGTCGCGGCGGCGGCCGAACCGTACACCAAGCCGTCCGCGGTCTCACCGGAGAAGCCGGTCAAGGGCTCGGACGCCAAGTCCAAGGGCCGCAAGGCCGACACCACCGTCAGCAAGGTCGACGGCAAGCGCGGCGCCCTGCCCGGAGCGGGCAGTGCCGTCGTCGACGTCCCCGGCGAGAAGGGCAAGGCGGTCAAGGCCGGCACGCTGCCGGTCGCCGTCGCCTCCGCCGGTTCGGCGGGCAAGGCGAAGGTCGACCTGCTCGGCCAGGACGCCGCCGTCAAGGCTGGGATCAACGGCGTGCTGCTGACCGTGTCGGGCGCCGACGAGAACAGCGGACTGGCGGTCGACTACTCGTCCTTCGCACAGGCGGCGGGCTCCGGCTTCGGCTCGCGGCTGAAGCTGGTGCGCCTGCCCGCGTGCGCGCTGACCACGCCCGACCTGCCCGAGTGCCGGGTGCAGACCCCGCTGCCGGGCGGCAACGACCCGGAGCACCAGACCGTCGCGGCGGACACGCTGACCACGGCCCCGGCCGGGTCGATGCGTCTGCAGTCCGCGCCGGGCGCGATGGTGGTGGCGGCCACGGCCGGGACGGCCGGGCCCGGCGGCGACTACAAGGCGACGCCGCTCACCTCGGCGTCGAGCTGGTCGACCTCGCTGAACAGCGGGTCGTTCAGCTGGTCGTACGACATGCCGCTGACGGTGATGCCGGGCGGCCTCACGCCGAAGATCGGCCTGTCCTACAGCTCGGGCAGCATCGACGGGCGGACGGCGAACAGCAACAACCAGGCCTCCTGGGCCGGTGACGGCTTCGAGCTCTCACCCGGCTTCGTCGAGCGCAGCTACAAGGCCTGCGCCGACGACGGCGCACCCAAGACCGGCACCGCCAGCCCCGGCGACCTGTGCTGGGGCACCGACAACGTCACCATCAGCTTCACGGGGCACTCCGGTGAGCTGATCCCGGTCTCCGGCGACGAGTGGCGGATCAAGGGCGACGACAACACCAAGGTCACCCGCCTGCGCGACACCAACCGCGGCAACGGCGACAACGACGGCGAGTACTTCCGCGCCGTCACCGCCGACGGCTCGAGCTACTACTTCGGCTACAACCGCCTGCCCAACTGGGGCGCCGGCAAGCCGGAGACCAAGTCGGTCTACACGGTGCCGGTCTACGGCAACAACGCGGGCGAGCCGTGCAACGGCGCCGACTTCGCGTCCTCGTGGTGCCAGCAGGGCTGGCGGTGGAACCTCGACCTGGTGGTCGACGCCCACGGCAACGACATCACCTACTGGTACACCCAGGAGACCAACAACTACGGCCGCAACCTGAAGGCCGCCGACCGCACCCCGTACGTCCGGGGCGGCCGTCTGGACCACATCGAGTACGGCCAGCAGCAGGGCGACCTCTACTCCGCCACGGTCAAGCCGATGGGCCGGGTCGAGTTCGGCACCGCCGAGCGCTGCCTGGAGACCGACGCCGCGCTCTGCGACCCGGCGAAGATCGACGCCAACCGGCAGTACTGGTACGACACCCCGTGGGACCAGAACTGCAAGGACGGCACCGACTGCACCGGCAAGTACTCGCCGACCTACTTCACGCGGACCCGTCTCACCTCCGTCACCGCCAAGACGCTCCAGGCCGACGGAAGCTACGCCGCCGTCGACACGTGGACCCTGAACCACAGGTGGGGCACCGCCGACTTCGACTACCAGCTGCTGCTGGACTCCATCCAGCACACCGGGTCCTCCGCCACCCCGGCGCTCACCCTGCCCAAGACCGGCTTCGCCTACAAGCAGCTCGCGAACCGGCTGGACAAGGTCGGCGACGGCCGCATGCCCTTCGTCAAGCAGCGGATCGGCACCATCACCGACGAGCAGGGCGGCCAGCTCGACGTCAACTACTCGGCCGCGGCCTGCGACTGGAACGCCCTGCCCACGCCGCAGAGCAACACCACCCGCTGCTTCCCGCAGATGTACCAGCCGTCCAACGACGTGCCGGTGACCACCGAGTGGTTCAACAAGTACGTCGTCGAGTCGGTCATCGCCACCGACCGCACCGGCGGCGCACCCGACATGGTCACCCACTACTCGTACCTCGGAGACGCCGCCTGGCACTTCGACGACGAGGACGGCCTGACCCCGGCCAAGCTCAAGACCTGGTCCCAGTGGCGCGGCTACGCCCACGCCCGGGTCGAGACCGGCGGCGTCACCGGCATGTCCACCCAGGCCGACCACTACTACCTGCGCGGCATGGATCAGGACCGCAACGATCCTGCCGACAAGAACAGCAAGCGCAGCGTCACCGTCGACGACGGCCAGGGCACCGTCCTGACCGACGACCAGGCCTGGGCCGGCTTCGAGTACCGCAGCGAGCAGTACGACAAGCCGGGCGGCGTCATCCTCGCCAAGTCCGTCAACACCCCGTGGAAGAAGGAGACTGCCAAGCGCTCCAACGACTGGGGCACCACCACCGCCAACCTCACCGGCACCCAGGCCACCCGGTCCTTCACCTCGCTCGACAAGGGCGCGGGAGCCACCTGGCGCGAGACCCGCACCAACACGACCCTCGACGGCTACGGCCGTACGACGCAGATCGAGGACCTGGGCGACGTCGCGGTCGGCACCGACGACACGTGCACCCGCACGACGTACGCCGACAACACCGCGGCCTGGATCCTGACCGGTACCGTCCAGGTCGAGACGGTCGCCGCCGGCTGCGGCGCGGCCGTCAACCGCGACACCCAGGCGGACGGCACCTCCGTCGTCCTGTCGGACGTCCGCACCCGCTACGACGGCCAGGCCTACGGCGCCGCCCCCGTCAAGGGCGATCCCACCACCGTCCACGTCCTGAAGTCCCGCACCGGCAACCAGGCCACCTACCTGGACGGGACGACCCACTACGACGGCTACGGCCGGGCCGACAGCACCACGAAGCTGGCGTCCACCACGGTGTTCGACACCACGGGCGCCACGGCACCCGTGACCACGGCGAGCCCGCTGGCGCAGACCACCACCACCGGCTTCGCCCCGGCCACCGGCCGGCCGACCAAGGTCACCACGACCGGCCCGCCGGCGGTCGCGGGCAACTCCGCCACCGCCATGGTCACCGTCGCCGACCTGGACCTGCTCCGCGGCCAGACCGTCGACACCGTCGACGCCAACAACCGCCGCACCGACAGCCAGTACGACGCGCTGGGCCGCACCCTCAAGGTCTGGCTGCCGAACCGCTCCAAGTCGACCGGCCAGACCCCGAACCACGAGTTCGGCTACATCGACAACGACGCCCAGATCCGCGTCGTCTCCACGAAGGCGCTCCTCGCCGACGGCTCCCAGGCCACCGCGTACACCCTGTACGACGGCTTCGGCCGGATCCGGCAGACCCAGGACCCGGGAGACAACGGCGGCCGCGTCCTGACCGACACCTTCTACGACGAGCACGGCCAGTCCGCGCTCGCCTACGCCGCCTACTACGCGACGGGCGCACCCTCCACCACCCTGTTCAAGGTCGAGGACGCCACCGGCGTCGAGACCCAGACCGCCACCACCTACGACGGCCTCGGCCGCGTCACCAACTCCACCACCCTGGCCGGCAACGGCGTCGGCACCCCGATCGCCACCACGCTCACCGAGTACGGCGGCGACCGGGTCACCGTCACCCCGCCCAAGGGCGGCACCCCGTCGACGACCATCACCGACGCCCGCGGCCGGACCACCGAGGTCCGCCAGTACCGCGGGGGCTCGGCCACCGGTGACTACGACCGGATCACCTACGCCCAGGATCCGGCCGGGCACACCACCCGGCTGACGGACCAGTCCGGGACGCAGTGGAGCTGGACGTACGACCAGCAGGGCCGCCTGGTCAAGACCGTCGACCCCGACTCCGGCACGTCGGTCAAGATCTACGACGACCGCGGCCGGCTGGCCACCAGCCGGGACGGCAACAACCAGACCCTCGCGTACGTCTACGACAACCTCGACCGGCAGACCGAGCTGCACTCCGGCTCCGCGTCGGGCCCGCTGCTCACCTCGCAGACCTGGGACCCGGCCGGCAACAAGGGCCTGATCTCCTCGGCGACCCGGTACCTCACCGTCGGCGGCACCTCGTACCCGTACAAGACCACCTGGTCGCTGTACGACGCGCTGGGCCGCGCGACCCGCACCACGCTCAGCGTCCCGTCCGTCCCCGGCCAGGAGCCGCTGGCCGGTAACTACGTCAGCGGCACGATCTACCGGCTCGACGGCAAGCCGCAGAGCACCAGCTACCCGGCGGCCGGCAACCTCGCCGCCGAGTCGGTGGCCTACGGCTACGACGGCCTCACCCGGATGACCACGGCCCAGGGTCTGAGCAGCTACCTCACGAACCAGACCTACAGCCTGACCAGCAAGCCGCTGCAGGCCACGCTGTCCGACGGCACGGCGAACAAGCAGCTCTACGTCACCAACGCCTACGAGTGGGGCACCCAGCGGCTCGCCTCCTCCCGGACCGACCAGTACGGCGTCGCGACTCCGCTGCGCGCGGCCGCCTACAGCTACGACCAGGTCGGCAACGTCACCTCGATCACCGACTCGTCGGCCTCCGGCACCGACCGGCAGTGCTTCCGGTACGACTACCTGGCCCGGCTCACCGAGGCGTTCACCCCGAGCGGCACCAGCTGCCCGGCCACGCCCGACGCCAAGGCGCTCGGCGGCCCGGCCCCGTACTGGACCAGCTGGCAGTTCAACCCCGACAGCACCCGGGACACCCAGACCCGGCACGACACCACGGGTGACGCGACGAAGGACGTCACCACCAAGTACAACTACCCCGGCGCGGCGGCCGCCCAGCCGCACACCCTGAAGAGCACCAGCGGCACCGGCGTCCTCGCCGAGACCGCCGGCTACGACCCGGCGGGCAACACCACCGCCCGCCACCGCCAGCTCGCCGCCGGCGCCACCAGCGACCAGGTCCTCACCTGGGACGCCGAGGGCAAGCTCGGCAAGGTCGTCGACACCGTCAAGAACGGACCCGTCACCAGCACCAAGACCACCGAGTACCTCTACGACCCGGCCGGCAGCCGGCTGACCTCGCACGTCCTGGACAGCGCCAACCCGAGCGCGGAGAGCTGGACGGTCTACCTCGGCGCCACCGAGCTGACCCTCACCAAGGGTGCGGCCAAGCCCGCCGCCACGCGCTACTACTCGCTGGGCTCGGCGGTCGCCGTCCGCACCGACGACAACAAGCTCGGCTTCCAGGTCACCGACCACCACGGCACGTCCGAGCTCAACGTCGACGCCTCCACCGGCACGGTCGCGCAGCGCCGGACCACCCCGTACGGCGAGCAGCGCGGTGCGGCCCCGACCTCGTGGGCGGGCAGCCGGGGCTTCCTCGGCGGCGTCAGCGAGCCGACCGGCGTGGTCCACCTCGGGGCGCGCGACTACGACCCGGGCCTCGGCCGCTTCCTCAGCATCGACCCGGAGTTCAACCCGGCCAGCCCCAAGGAGCTGAACGGCTACGCCTACTCCGGCGGCAACCCGACCAGCACCAGCGACCCCGACGGCCGCAAGATGTGCGCCGACGACTGCTCGAGCAGCGACATGGCGTTGCACGGCTGGGTCGGCCCGGACGGCACCTTCCACGACCCGGTCAGGGGTCCCGAGTGCGTCACCAACTGCGACGACGACGACGGCGACGGCGGCGGCGGCGGGGATGACGGCGACGGCGGTGGCGGCGGTGGCGGTGGTGGTGGCGGACACCCGAGCAGCACCACCTCCGGCTCCCCGGAGAACCGCAAGCTGTGGTACGAGGCCCGGGT
The DNA here is from genome assembly GCF_055560835.1 of Kitasatospora sp. NPDC023120. NCBI lineage: Bacteria > Bacillati > Actinomycetota > Actinomycetes > Kitasatosporales > Streptomycetaceae > Kitasatospora > Kitasatospora sp. NPDC023120. Next base: position 14,947 of record NZ_JBVHHY010000030.1, read on the forward strand.
GGCCTGGCTGATGCAGAAGGACAACCCGATCATCGGCGAGTACCTGGCGAAGATCCGGGAGATCAACAAGAAGTACTGCCGCCCCTCGGCCAAGGACGGCTGCCAGTTCGCCAACATGGCTCAGGACATCCTCGACCGGAAGATGGTCGAGGACGCCGCCGCCCTGATCGACGAAAGCGCCAACCCGTTCAACCCGCTGGACTTCAAGCGGCTGTCGAAGGGCAAGCAGACCCAGGGCGGGTTCAGCGTCGGCGAGTACCGGATCGCGTTCGACCTGGCCCGGGGGGGCCACTCGGTGGTGGCGATTCCGGAGATCAGGGTGAAGGGCGGTGACGACCCCGAGGTGGCGGACGCCTACGTGGACGGCGTGCCGTCGGAATTCAAGGCATCCACCGGCAGCAGCAAGGACGCCGTCAAGGACTCACTCAGGGCCGTGAAGGAAGGCAAGGGCGCCGTCCGGGCCTATGTGACCCTCAAGGACGGCTACGACGCGAAGACGGCCATGAGCAGCCTCAACAGCTTCCTGCACAACAACACGGCCTACTTCCAGGAGTACCAGATCTGGTCCCGAGGGGATCTGAGGGGCGGCTGGGTGATCAGCGGTAAGATCGGCAGCGAACCCAAGTGCAGTGGCGGGGGGTGCTGACCTTGTCGGTCGATGCGGTGCTCGCCGTCCGACGCCTCGACGGGCCTCCCCTGAGCGCGGAGGAGATCGGGTCGGTCCTCGGCTTCCGGAACGGTCCGGCGGCACGGACCCGGCACGGGGCGACGGGCCCGGACGGGTCGCGGCTCAGCCTCTGGCTGAGCACCGAACCCGGTGACCTGTCGGGACCGGCCGTCGGAGCGATCCGCGACGACTGGTACGCGGAGCGCCTGTACGACGGCCGCCTGTACGTCGGCGTCACCGAGTTGGCGGGCGAGGACGTGGTTGCCGCGCTCCGCTCCTACTGCCGCTTCGCGACCGCCCGGCTGCACGCCGCCCTCGGGGGCCTGGAGACGGCCTCCTACGTCGACGTCGACGGGAACTACAGCTACCGGATCGACCTCCCGGGTCTGCCGGAGGCCGTCGTCGACCTGCGCCTGGGGAGCGAGGCTCCGCCTGCGGAGCCGGGCTTCTCGCTGGTCGAGGCGGCCAACCGCGCCGCCTCGGGTACCGGGCTGGTCTTCACCGAGGACGAGCCCGGCCGGCACGTCATCCCGTCGGAGGGCGCGGGAGATTCGGTGACCTACACCGTGGCCCACCGGGCGGAGGAACTCCCCTTCGCCCGGGGGGCGCGCGCCACTGCGGCTGCGACTGTCGACGCCCGGCAACTGGGCGAGTTCACCGAGCGCCTGCTCACCGAACTCGCCGGGACCACCAGCGGAGCCGACCTGGCCTGCTGGGTGAACGACCGCCTCTACCGCTACGAGGTGGAGCTGTCACCGCCTGAGTGACGGGACCGGTAGGTAGCCGACGGGGCCTGGACCGCAGCTGCGGTCCAGGCCCCGTCGTGCGTCTGCCGTCAATGCCCGGCTGGGACCGGGTTCTCCGGGCCGTCGAGCCACAGCGTGTGGGCGTCCGGGGTGACGGTGAGGCCGAAGCGGTCGGGAGTGGGACGGCCCCGGGTGTGATCGCGAGGGCCTGCCGGGCGGCTCGTGGGGGTGGTTGAGCATGCGGTGCCCCGCCCGGGGTGGGTGAGGCACCGCTGTGGGGCTCCTCAGAGGAGGCCGAAGTCGAACTCGCCGGTGGCGACCGCGGTGATGAAGGCGGTGTGGGCTTCCCGTCGGAAGGCCAGGGTCGGGCCGTCGGGGTCCTTCGAGTCGCGGATGTGGGAGATCGGACCGGCGGGGAGGGCGACCTCGACGCAGTTGTCGTCTCCGCCGCTGTAGCTGGATTTCTTGAAGGTCGGCTGGGTCACTTGATCTTGTCTCTCTGTGCGGTGATGAAGGCGAGCGAGGAGTCGACGGACATGGCTTCTGCGGTGACCTCTTGGAACTTCGCCCGGCAGAGCTCCACGTCGGCTGGATCTTCGACCCACAGGCTGCTCAGCATCCCCTCGACCAGGACGACATCGAGGTCTTTCCGCTGCGGGAATCCCATGAGCGTGAACGCCCCGTACATTCCCGGGTGGACCGCCGCACCGATCGGCATGACCTGGATGTTGATGTTGGACAGGGTGCTGAGCGTCAGCAGCCTGTCCAGCTGCGGGACCATGATCTCGGGGCGGTTGGCGTTCGCGCAGAGGGCTGCTTCGTGAACGACGGCCCACACCTGTACGGGATTCGGGCGAGTGAGGATGGACTGGCGCGCCATTCGAACCTGGACGAGGTCTTCCACGGTCCCGCCCGATCGGGTGCGCAGGCGATCGATGATGATGCGTGCGTATTCGGGGGTCTGGAAGAGGCCGGGAATGAAGGCCGGTTCGTACGTCCGGTAGGTGGTGGCGTCGGCTTCCAGGAGGATCAGGTCATTTGCGGTGGCATTGATGACGTCGCGGTAGCTCAGCCACCAGCCGCGTTTGCTCCCGTCCTTGGTGATGGCGATCAGTCCGGCCCGATAGTCCTCGTCGGTGCATCCGTAGTAGTCGAGGAGCTTGTTGACGTCCTCGATCTTGGCCGCAGTGTGGGCGGTCTCGATGCGGGTGAGCTTGGGCTGGCTCATTCCCGTGGCCTCTGCGACCACCTCGGCGGTGAGCTTCCGCTCTTCTCGTAGCTTCCGCAGTTCGCCGCCGAGCCTCCGGCGGCGAACGGTTGAGACCGCCATCTTGTCCCCTCCTGAGCTGTCGATTGACCAGTGTGCCTGTGCGATGGGCGCCAGCGCCACCAACAACTGGCCCCTCAGGTAGCCGAATTCAGGTTCGATGTGCATATATGCGAGTTATGGGTCACGACTTGCGTCAAGCCCTGCATGGGCTCCATGCTGAGCGTAGCCGGTCGCATGCGCTGAGTAGGCGGCGATCGGTGATCTCGCCGTCTTCTGGGCCCTTTCCCTCGGCCTGCGGCGATGGATGATCCCCTTCACCCCTCACGGACGTCGCTTCGTGTTCTCCCTCGACATCCCCCCTGACTGGTCGGCCGCGCGTCAGGAGTTGCGCGGGGCCATGGCGCGCGCCGGGTGGAAGCCCGACGTGGTGGTCGACGCCGAGCTCGCGTTGCTCGAGCTGTTCGTCAACGCCTGGCGTCACGGCGGGAGTCCGGCGCCGCTCGTGGTGATCGTGGTGCTGGACGGGGTGCTGCGGGTCTCCGTCAGTGATGCGAGCCCGGTGCTGCCGGTCCCGCAGCAGGGCTCCGACCTCCACGCCCTCTCCGGTCGGGGTCTGCAGCTCGTGCGGTCGCTCACCGATCGCTTCGGTTCGGACGCCCGCGAGGCCGGCAAGTCCGTCTGGTTCGAGCTGGACGCCGCCGCGTGAGCGCCGCCGACCGTCGGCCCATCGAGCCGGACGACCCGTCGATCCGCGGCTACACCGAGCCGCAGGTCGCCGCCATGCTCGCCGAAGTCCGGCAGCGTGGAACGAAGTTCGGCCTGCTCTGGCCGTCCGCCGGCACGGACAGCGTCGTGGACGGCCGCGTCCTCGTGCGCTTCGGCAACGCTCCGACGAGTACCGTCCTCAACCTGCTCACCCTGCTGCGCGACGCCGAGAGGGCCGAGGCGCCGACCGGCTCCTGATCCGCCTGGAGGAGCGGATCGAGCGCCGTGCCCCTGTGGGTACAGCTCGAATGTCGTCGACCCCACGCCCCGCCGGGGGAGTCGACGGCCTTCTCGTCCTGCAGGACGGGAAAAGGTGCGGGCGGGGTGCGGGCGGGCGGCAGTAGTGTGCGGGGCTGCGGAGTTGACCGGGTGCCCGGTGGGGGCGGCGGCCGCGTGAGGGGTTGGACGTGACGTACGGGGATCAGGACTCTTTCTCGTGGTCGGGATATCAGCAGGGACATCAGCAGGGATATCCGCAGAGGTATCCGCAGTGGCAGCAGCCGCAGCGCGGCGCTCCGCTGTGGCAGCGGTTCCGGGGCGGTGGGGAGTGGCCCACCCTGCGGGAGGTGCTGGCGCCCGCGCGGCGGGCGGTCGGCGGGTGGGTGTGGGTGCCGCTGCTGTTCTGTCTGTGGCCGTTCCTGCTGTTCCTGGGGCTCTACCCGATGGCGCGGTCGGCGCGGCGGCTGGCGCGGCGGGTGTTCGTGGTGCCCGGGCCGCGGGGGATCGGCGATCGGGTGGTGCTGCGGGTGCAGCGGATCCGGGGGTGGCTGGCGCTCGCCGCGGGGTTCACGGTACTGGCGGTGTACGGGTCGCCGGACGACTGGAGTGAGGCCAACGACCAGTGGGAGCTGCGGCTGGTGATCACGCCGTGGCTGGTGCTGGTGACGGTGCCGGTGGTGGTCGGGGTGCTGTTCCGGCTGGCCGGGCCGGCCGCGCGGCCCGCGATGCGGGCGCAGGTGCGGCCGGCGGCGCTGATGGCGCTGCAGTACGTGGGCGCGTGGACGGCGGTTCCGGTGCTGCTGTGGCTCGCCCAGCGGGTGCGGGGGTCGGTCCAGGTGCTGCTGGTCGGCCAGGTGTTCGACGTGCTGGTGCTGGCGGTGCCGATCTGGGCGCTGATGTTCGTGGCGTTCGCCTCGCCGACGGTGGTCCGGACGGCCTTCACGATGGACCGGGTGCACGCGGTGTTCCCGCCCGTGCTGACGGGGGTGTTGGTGTGGGAGCTGGCCGCGATCGGGCTGGCGATCGGCGGGCTGCCGCCCGGCCCGCCAGTGGTGCAGCTGTGTTCGGTCATCGGCGGGCCGGCGACGGTCAGCGCGGTGGCGTGGTGGGAGGTGCACCGGCTCCGTACGCGCTTCGGGGTGTCCCTGCGCGGGTCGGCGACGGGCGGGGGCCCGGCCGGGCGGTAGGCCGTGCCGGGCCCGGGAGTCCGGTCCGACTCCGCCGTCCCGTCAGTCCGGCCGGGGGGTGGACCGCGCAGCGGCGACCGCGTGGACTGCGCAGCGGTGCCCCGCCCGTCGCCTGGGCGGGGCACCTCCGCGCGGTCCGTCGCCGATCCCGCCGCCGCGCTACAGCAGCGCTTCCGAGCCGTGCAGCTCCACGAAGCCGACCACGCGCCGCAGCTGGTCGAAGTTCGTGACGTTGGTGCCGATCAGCCGCACCGAGGCCGGCTGGCCCTGGTGCCAGCTGTGGGCGGCGCGGGAGAGCGCGCCCCACTGGTTCTCCATGTCGCGGTAGTCCACGCTCAGCTGGTTGCTGCTCCACGCATTGATGTTTCCGTGGACCCGGTTGAAGATCGGCCCGAATCGGGCGGCTTCCGAGAAGATGGTGATGGCCATCAGCATGCCCCGGTCGACGCGCGTCGGGTCCCAGTCCCGGACGTTGTACAGGTCGCGAAGGGCGTTGAAGATGTTCTCGGCGCCGAGGGACAGGTTCTCGCGCGTGGTTCCGCCGGCGAGGCTGAGGTAACTGCCGTTGCGCGGCATGAAGCGCACCGGCACGCCCAGGTCGTTCTGGAACTGCTGCTGGCGGCCGTCCTGGAAGGCCCAGTGCTGGTTGGCCGCGGGAGAGTAGAAGCCCGCGACGTAGAGGTTGTCGGCCCACAGGTAGACGGAGACGAGGTCCGACCCCCGGTTCCTCACCCGCACCTGGATCAGCTGGTTGGTGTCCCGGGTCGTCTGCCGGACGACCCCGCTGTCGACGTGGGGCGGCTCGCCGTAGCTGGAGCGGTGGATCGCGTCGACCATGTTCCAGTAGCGGCGCGCGTGCTCTCCGCCGCCGGCGGTGATGTCGGTGATGTCCCAGTCGATGACGGGCCAGTTCACCGCCGCGCGGTTGGCCGCGGCGGGCGCCGCCTGGCTCACCGCGGCCGGGTTCGCGGCGGGTCCGGTCGCGGCGGACGCCGTGCCCGCCAGGGGAAGGAGGAGTGCGGTGGCTGCGGAGATCGAAAGCAGCACGGAGGAGGTCTTCTTGAGCACGGTGCCTTCTCGGAGAACGGTGGTTGGGAGGGGACCTGACACCGCGACGGGCGCGGTCCCGGTGTTCCGATCCAGCATCCGCGTGTTCCGGCTGCCACGTTTGTCCTGGGGCGCACGCCCGTTGACCTCTGCGCGAACGCGATCCCGTTGACGGAGGGAGCGGTGCCCCGCCCGGCGGGGCACCGCTCCCCGGGGATCGTCAGAGGGGTTCGACGTCCGGCCGATCGGTGGCGAGTGCGCCGACCGCCGCCCGATGGGGCACTACTCGCCCTTCTCCGGAGCGGGGGCGGCGGGGGCGGCAGAGGCGGCGTCGGTGCCTTCCGGCTCCGGGGCCCCGGTTCGGGGGGTCTCCATCGCCGTCATCCGGGGCAGCAACAGCAGGACGGCGACCAGGAGGACGAGCAGCAGGCTGCCACCGAGGAGGAGCGGGGTGCGGATGCTGGTGACGGATGCGATCCAGCCGCTGAGGGCGGCACCGGTCATGATGCCCAGTCGGCTCAGCAGCATGTAGCAGCTGTTGACCCGACCCATCAGCTCCTTGGGGACGGCCTGCTGGCGCAGCGAGATCGCCTGGATGTTCCAGGTGACGATGCCGAAGCCGATCACGCCGTACAGCGCCGCGACCTCGAACACCGAGGTGCTGAACCCCATCAGGATCAGCGAGACGCCCATCAGCAGGAAGGCGGCGGCGATCCGGGTGCCGCGGCTGAGCAGGCGGCTGAGCCGGCCGGCCAGGGTGCTCGCGGCGGTGCCGCCGATCGCGCCCGCGGCGAGGACGATGCCGTAGGCGGCGGCGGGGGCCTGCACGACCTTGGTGACCATCAGGACCATCATGGTGGTGCCCATGAAGCAGGTCAGCGCGCCGAGGGTGGAGAGCACGGCGAGCATCCGCACCTCGCGGTGGCGGAACAGCCAGCTGACGCCCTCACGGATCTCGGTGAGCACCCGGCGGTCGGCGGTGGAGCGGGCGGCGGTGGAGCGGCCGGTCGCGGCGACCAGGGCGGCGGCGAGCGCGAAGGAGGCGCCGTCCACCGTGAAGGGGAAGCCGGCGGCGACGGCGAACAGCGCCGAGCCGAGCAGCGGGCCGATCAGGTTGCCGCCGACGAGCATGTTGGCCTGCATCCGGCCGTTGGCGGCGTCGAGTTGGTCGGGGCGGACGAGCTCCGGGACGGCCGAGGTGGCGGCGTTGGAGAAGACCGTCTCGCCGCAGCCGAGCAGGAAGGCCAGCGCGGCGAGCGCGAGCAGCGGCGGGGTGGCGAGGAAGACCCAGCAGGCGAAGCCCAGGACGACGACGGCGCGCAGGGCGTCGATCGTCCACATCAGCCGCCGCCGGTCGGCCCGGTCGGCGAGCACGCCGCCGTACAGGGACATCACCAGGAAGGGCAGCGACGCGGCGACGGAGACCACCGAGACCGCGCTGGGCGAGTCCGAGACCGCCACCGCGAGCAGCGGCAGGGCGGAGTCCCGCATGCCGTCGCCGACCGAGGAGATCGCCGAGGCCGACCACAGCAGGGTGAACTTCCGCCCCAGTGTCGGACGGCTTTTGGGTGGCTTCTCGGCCAGGTCTGCTGCGGTCACCGACGCAGTATGTCATGTCCGCGGAGGACTGCTCGGGCGGATTCCGAACTGCCCGTGCTGTCCTGAACTGCCCGTGTCGGCAAGGAAGTCGGTGTCGTCCCGGGCTGTCCGGACTGTCCTTCCGGTTTGCGGGCCCTTGGGGGGATTTCCCGGGCCCGCCGCCCCTGGGCGCCCCGCCGGGCCGGGTGCCCGGCGGGTGGGCGCGGGGATGGTCCCGTCAGTGCTTCGGGAGGGCGTCGGGGGTCTCGGGGAGGGGGTAGGCGGCGGGGTCGACCGGGCCGGGGAGGTCGGTGGCGGGGCGGGCCGGCGCGGCGGGGTCGGGGAGGGAGGGCTGGGCGGGCGGGGCCGGCACCTGGCTGAAGGGGATGCCGGGCGGAGCCTGGACCGGTGTGGTGCGTCCGGCGGCCACCGGGCCGCGGCCTTGGGCTCCGCAGGCGGCGACGGTCTCCAGGCCCTCCGGGCTCTGGACCGCGGGCTGGTTGCCGGCGAAGCAGTTGGCCGGGTCGGCGGAGGCCAGGGTGAGGTCGGTGCCGTTGCCGGTGACGCGGTTGCCCTCGACGCGGTTGCCGCTCGCCGGGTGGCCGGGCGGGTCGGTGATGACGATGCCGACCGCGCGGTTGCCCTGGACGAGGTTGTGCTGCACCTGGTTGCCCGTGCCGCCGCCGATGCCGATGCCGATGCCGTAGCCGCCGTCGGCCTGTTCGGGGGTGTCGGCGGCGTTGTTGTCGGTGACGACGTTGCCCGCGATCACCGCGCCGTGCTGCGGGGCGAGCGCCTCCAGGTCGTTGGAGTTGACGGTGACGCCGACGCGGTTGCCGCTGATCCGGTTGGCGGCGATGGTCAATCCGTCGGAGGCGTTGGTGAGTTCGATGCCGACGGCGTTGCGCTCGACGGTGTTGCCGCGCACCAGGGTGTCGCAGGGCCTGCACTGGCCGACGTAGATGCCGGAGTCGGCCTGCCCGGAGGCGTACGAGTCCTCGATGACGCCGCCGCGCGCGTCGAAGGCGTAGATGCCGTACAGGCCGTTGTCGTAGGCGGTGACGCGGGTCGCGCGGAAACCCTGGACGGGGGGGAAGCGGGCGGTGTCCAGCGGGTCGTAGGCGGAGCCGCCGGCGCCGCGCTGCTGGAGCTTCTCGTCGGTGACGCCGGTGAACAGGACGCCGTTGGCCAGGTAGCCGTGGACGGTGAGGTTCTCGACGACCGAGCCGGGGCCGGTGACGGTGACGCCGTTGGCGAGGCGCGCGCCGCCGTCGAGGACCACGGTGTTGCGGTCGGTGCCGCGCAGCACGATCCGGGGCTTGGTGATCCGGACGCTCTCCCGGTAGGTGCCCGGGTCGACCAGGACGGTGTCGCCCTCGCGGGCCACGTCCACGGCCTGCTGGACGGTCGGGAAGTGCTGCGGGACCCGGACGACCGTGCCGGCCGGGTGTTTTGTGTCGGAGGAGGTCGAACCGGTGGACGAACAGCCGGAGATGACGAGTGCGGCGGCGAGGAGCAGAGCGGGGACGAAGTTCCGGGGAGCGGCTCCGGGGTACCGCCTTGTCACAAGCATGAATTGACGTGGAATCAAAAGTTGCATGATGCGTGTTCTATCGTCTCCAATGTCGCCCATGCATGCCGAAAGCGAAAAGGCGCGGAACCGGCCACGAACCGTCGGAAACGGTGTGGACCGAAGGGCCCTGCTCGCGGGCGGCGCGGTGCTGGCCGCCGGGGTGGGCGCCGGGGTCGGTGCGGGGGTGACGGCGCTGGCCCGTGGCGGTGCCGGCGGGCGGACCGCGGCGGCGCCGCCCGAGCCGACCGTCCCGTTCTTCGGCGCGCGGCAGACCGGGGTGACGGCCCCGCAGCAGCCGGCCACCCAGCTGCTGGCCTTCGACCTGGCGCCCGCCGCGACCTCGGTCGGCCGGTCCGCCCTGCGTGGGCTGCTCGGGGAGTTGACCCGGGTCCTCGCCGAGGCGGCGGGCGGCAGGTCGGCGGACGCACGCCTGCGGGGCGGGGAGCCGGCCCGGCTCAGCAGCCTGGTGGGGGTCGGCCCGGGGCTCGCCGCCCGGCTGGGGTTGAACGTTCCGGCGTCGGCGCTGGCCGAGCTGCCCGCCTTCCCGGGCGACCGGCTCGACCCGGCGCGGAGCGGCGGCGACCTGCTGGTCCAGCTGTGCGCGGCGGACCGCTGGCCGCTGTCGGTCGTCGCCGAGCAGGTGGGCGCGGCGGCCGCGGCGGCGGGCGCGTCCGTACGGTGGACCCAGTCCGGTTTCCTGCCCCGGACGGCCGCGGGCACCACGCCGCGGAACCTGTTCGGCTTCAAGGACGGCACGGCGAACCCGGACGAGGAGGCCGCCCGGCAGTGGGTCTGGGGCCCGCCCGGACCGCACGAGCACGGCACGGTGCTGGTCTACCGGCGGATCCGGATGGACACCGCCGCCTTCGCCGCCCTCCCCGGCGACCGGCAGGACCAGGCGATGGGCCGCCGGGCCGGCGACGGCGCCCCGCTCACCGGCACGGCGGAGCACGACGAGCCGGACATCTACGCGAAGAACCCCGACGGCTCGTACGTCATCCCCGCGACCGCCCACGTCCGGCTCTCCAGCCCCCGGCTGGACGGCGGCGCCCGGATGCTGCGGCGCGGCTACAGCTACGACGACGGTCCCGCGGACCGGGGCCTGCTGTTCTGCGCCTTCGTGCGGGACCCGGCGCAGTTCACCCGGGTGCAGAACCGGCTGGCGGCGCGGGACGCGCTCAACGCCTTCCTGGAGCACACGGCGTCGGCGGTGGCGTACGTGCCGCCGGGGGCGGCGGAGGGCGGGGTGCTGGGGGAGGCGTTGTTCGGGTGAACACCCCTCCCGGGGCGTTGCTGCCAGGTGCTGCCGGCTGACGCCGGAATCGCCGGGAGCCGCCGGGAGCCGCCGGGAGCCGCCGGGTGCTGCCGCGTGCCGCCGGGTGCTACCAGGCGACGGGGATCCGCGCCGGGCTCCGCGTGGTGCTGCCGAGTTGCCAGGCGAGGTCCGCGACCGGGGTGGTGAGGCGGAGGCCCGGGAGGGCGGCGGCGAGGCGCTGGAGGGACTCGCGCATTTCGAGCCGGACCCGCCAGGCGCCGATGCAGTAGTGGGGACCGGCGCTGAAGGCGAGGGTGGGGGCGGCGAGCGGCAGGTCGAGGTCGGCGTCGAGGCCCTCGGGGTGGACGGCAGGGTCGCGGTTGGCGCTGCCGAGGCTGATGGCGACGACGGCGTCGGCGGGGATGGTGACGCCGCCGAGCTCGACCGGTGCGGTGGCGCGGCGGATGGTGGCCTCGTCGTCGCCGAGCGGGATGAAGTGGAGCAGGCGTTCGGCGGTGCGTTCGGCGGTGTCCGGGTCGGCGAGGCGGGGCCAGTGGTCGGCGCGTTCGCCGAGGAGGTAGACGAGGGCGTTGCCGAGGGCGCCGGCGACGCTCTCGTTGCCGCTGGCGGTGAGCCCGGCGACGAGGTGGACGAGTGACTCCTCGGGGATGCCGCCGTCGTGGTCGGCGGCCTGGACGAGCCGGCTGACCAGGTCCTCGCCGGGCTCGCGGCGGCGGCGCTCGATCAACTCGGTGGTGAACGCGCCGTATTCGGCGAGGGCTTCGGCGTGGTCTTCTTCGGCGAGGGCTCCGGTGTCGCCGCCCCCGTCCCCTTCGGCCGGGTCGCCGCCCTGGGCGAGCAGCGCGAGGGTCCAGCGGTGCAGCCGCTCCTCCGCGAGGCCGTCCGGGCCGTCGCCGTCGAGCCCCATCAGCCGGGTGGTGACGGCAAAGGGCACCGGCCGGGTGAACGCGCCGACCAGGTCGGCGGGCGGGCCCGCGGCGAGCAGCGCGTCCACGGACTGCTGGACGGCGGCCGCGACCCAGGGCTGCCAGCCGGCGATGGCGCGCGGGGTGAAGGCCCGCTGGACGGTGCCGCGCAGCCGGCGGTGGGCGGGGCCGTCCTGGTTGAACAGGGACGCCGGGTTGGCGGCGACGTCGGCGGTGGCGCCCGCGGTGCCGACCTCGTGCAGGTCGGCCCGGGTGAGCCGGGGGTCGCCGAGGACCTGCCGGACGTCGTGGTAGCGGGTGACCAGCCAGGCGGGGGTGCCGTCGGGGAGGGTGGTCGGGCGGGGCGGGCCGGCGGGGGAGAAGGGGAGTCGGTGGAGCGGGGGAAGGACGGTCCGGGTGTCGGCGGCGGATTCCATGGGTCCCTTCGGCTGGGCGCGGACTTCACATCCAACTGTCATATTTTCTATGGCAGTTGGGTGATTGCTGCGGATTTTCCCGTTGCGGACCGATGGTAAGCGTCACCGCAGCCCGTCGGGCGCCGGCTCGGCGGGCAGGAAGGGTCCGAGCGCGCCCAGGACGGCTCCGATGCAGGCGTCGCGCAGCTCGTCGCGGGTGCAGGACTCCTCGGTCAGCCAGTCGATGACCAGCACCCGGACGAACACCAGCCAGCTGCGCAGGATCTGCGACACGGCCCGCCGTGCGGCCTCGTCCGCGAGCGGGAGGACGCCGAGCAGCCGGCCGCGGAGGGCGTCGAGCTCCTCGGTGATGATCGTCTGGATCACCTGGTCCCCGGCCAGGACGCGGTTGGCGGCGAGCACGGCGTGCCGGTTGGCGATGAAGTAGTCCAGGTGGGCGTCCATCCCTTCGACCAGCTGCTCCAGGAGGGTGTCGGCCGGATCGAACCGGGACTTGGCGAGAAGCTCGTCGGCGGCCTGCCGGTACACCTCGGCGAACAGGGCGTGCTTGCTCGGGAAGTGACGGTACAGCAGTGCCCGCGAGACCCCGGCCTGGTCGGCGACCTCCTCCATCAGCACGTCCTCGTACGGGCGGGCGGCGAAGAGCCGGGCGCCGACGGAGAGCAGCTGGGCGCGTCGCTCGGCGGGGGCGAGTCGTCGGCGGCGTTCGTGGACTGGCATGCGCGCCAGGTTACTTGACACGCGTCTACTTGTGGGCGCTAGCTTGGTAGACGCGTGTCAACCAAGGGTGTGCGTCCTTGGCGGCGTGCGTGTCAACTGCGGTGCGTGGCAACGGGCATGCGCATCGACGGACCGACGACGGGTGGGTGGGTCATGGCGAGGACGCTTCGGGTGCTCACGTGGACAATGGGGGTCGCCTGTGTGGCGATCGGGTTCCTCCACATCCTGCTGGGGAACGCCGCGATGCCCGGGACCGCGGACGCGGGGCCGACGGTCGACAGCTTCGGCCGCTTCATGGGCGCGGTCTTCGCCGGGTACGGCGCGGCCTGGATCCGGGCCGCCCGGCAGGCGCCGGTGCCCGCCCGGATGGTGCGGTGGCTGGCGGCGGTGCTCCTGCTGGGCGGCCTCGGACGGGTGCTGTCCATCGCGGTGGACGGGTGGCCGCACGGCTTCCAGGTGGTCCTGATGGCGATCGAGCTCGGTCTCCCGCCGGTCTACTTCCGGCTCGCCGACGCGGACGAGCGGGCGGCGCGCCCGTCCGTCCTGGCTCAGGCCACCGGGGCGTAGCCCCCCGACTGCTCGGCGAGGCCGAGACCGAGGGCGAGACCGAGGGCGACGTCGAGGGTGGTGTCGAGGGCGCCCGGGGCGGCGGTGGCGCCGGTGAGCGCGACGTACCCGTCTGGCCGGACCAGCACGACGGCGTCGCCGCGCAGCCCGTACGCCCGGGCGACGTGGCCGTCGGGGTCGAGGACGGCGGCCCGGCGCAGCTCGGCGAAGCCGGGCGCGGACGCCTCCTCGGGCGCGGACGCCTCCGTGGGCACGGGCGCCTCGACGGGTGCGGGCAGCTCGCTGGGCGCCGGGTACCCGCCGATGGTCAGCAGGGTGAAGTGCGGGCCGCGGAAGAGGTCGAACAGCCGGGTCGGCGTGCCGTCGGCGGTGGTGCAGGGTGCGTCGGGGGCGCGGTCGCCGGCCCGGATGCCGGTGGTGTCGTCGAGGTCGCGGCCGAGCGGTCCGCCCCGGTAGCCGACGGAGAGCCCGGTGAAGTCGGACCCGGCTGCCGCCAGGTTGACGAACTGCTCGGTCAGCGCGCGGGCACCGTCGGCGCCGAACAGCGCCTTGTGCTGGGCGGAGGTGGCGGCGAGCACGGCGCGGGCGACGGGCCGCCGCTCGGCCTGGTAGCTGTCGAGCAGCGCGTCGGGTGCGCCGCGCAGGACGGCGGCCAGCTTCCAGCTCAGGTTGTGGGCGTCCTGGATGCCGGTGTTCATGCCCTGGCCGCCGGCCGCGGAGTGGCAGTGCGCGGCGTCCCCGGCGAGCAGCACCCGGCCGTCGCGGTAGCGCTCGACCATGCGGACCGTCGGCCGCCAGACGGTGGACCAGACCGGCTCGTGCAGGGTGACCCCGGGCAGCCCGGCCCGTTCGGCGAACAGCGTGCGGAAGGTGTCCACGGTCGGGGTCGGGACCTCGCCGTGCTCGTCCGGGTCGACGGAGGCGTGCACGGCCCAGTTGGCGTCGGCCCGCATCGGGATCATCGCCAGCGCGCCGACGCCGAGCCGGGGGTCGTTCCAGATGTGCATGGCGTCGGTGTCCAGGCCGTCGACCTCCATCGAGGCCATGAGGAAGCGTTCCTCCTCCCAGGTCTCGCCGAGGAAGGGGATGCCGGCCAGCTTGCGGACGGTGCTGCGACCGCCGTCGCAGCCGACCAGGAAGCGGGCGCCCAGCCGCTCGGTGCGGTCGCCGCGCCGGACGGTGGCGAGCACGCCGTCCGCGTCCTGGGTGTAGTCCAGCAGCTCGGTGTCCGTCTCGACGGTGACGCCGTGGTCGGCGAGCCGTCCGCGCAGCACCGCCTCGGTGTGGTGCTGGCCGAGCATCACCATGCCGGCGTACGGGCGGTCGGGGGTCGGGCGGTTGCCGGGCGCCGGGTCGACCTCGCCGAGGAACCGACTCCCCCGGTACGTACGGACCTTGAGGTCGAGCGTGCCGCGGTCGAGGATCGCGTCCACCACGCCGAGGTCGTCGAAGACCTCCAGCGTGCGCGGGTTGACGCCCTTGCCGCGGACGCCGCGGTCGCGGAACCGCGGCTCCCGCTCGATGACGCGGCAGCCGACCCCGGCACGGGCCAGCCCGAGGGCGAGCGCGAGGCCCACCGGCCCGGCGCCGACCACCAGGACGTCGGTGGCGTGGGTGTGGGTGGTGTGAAGGGTGCGCATGACGGATCTCCCCCTGGCCATCCGGCCATAAGATACGGTGCGTTTCTTGTCCTGGACTGTAGACTGCCCCCGATAAGAAACGCAACGTATCTATGAGGGTCGGGTGCGGGACTCGTGGCGGACCACGGCAAGCCTTCGCGGCGGCGCGGCGACGAACTGGAACGCGCGATCCTGGACGCGGTCTGGGCCGAACTCGCCGAGCACGGCTACGACCGGCTCACCATGGAGGGCGTCGCCGCCCGCGCCCGGACCAGCAAGCCGGTGCTCTACCGCCGCTGGCCGAACCGCGCCGCGCTCGTCATCGCCGCCCTCGGCCGCAACGCCCCGGACTACCAGGAGCCCCCGGACACCGGCGAGTTGCGGGCGGACCTGGCGCTCTTCCTGGGCAGTCTGCTGCACCGCTTCGACGACCTGCCGACCGGCGCCGTCCACGGCTTCCTGGTCGACCTGCTGCGCGACCCCGAGCTGCGCGCCGGCTTCACCGGCGGGCTGACCGCGGAGGGCCCGGTGGGCAGCCTCGGCATGATGATGCGCCGCGCCGCCGACCGGGGCGAGATCAACCCCGCCCGGATCACCCCGCGCGTCGTCTCGCTCCCGCTCGACCTGCTGCGGGACGCGTTCCTGGTGGGCGGGACGGTACCGTCCGACGGTGTGGTGGCGGAGGTCCTGGACGAGGTCGTACTGCCGCTGCTGCGGGCGACGTCCGAGAGTTGACGGTTCGTCGGCTGCGGCCCCGGCGACCTCGGGAGTTCAGGGGGTTCCGGAGCGGGTTGCACCTGTGGCGCCGCAACGTCCTGCTGAGCATCGTCGGCGGCACGGCGGTGAACGTCGTCCTGGCGAGCGCGGTGTTCGGGTACTGACCCCGTCGGGCCGGGGTCCGGCGGGTCGGAAGCCTATGCTCGGGGTCCGTCGACCGTACGTCCGCGAGGAGGGTCCGAAGCATGAGCGGCACCGTGGTGGCAGTCAGCAGCAACGCCGAGTACTCGTTCACCAAGCCGAACCGGGACAGCATCACCCTGCTCGCCGGGCTGGGCGTGGAGGGCGACGTGCACGCCGGGGTGACGGTCAAGCACCGCTCGCGCGTCGCCCAGGACCCGACCCAGCCCAACCTGCGCCAGGTCCACCTGATCCACCGCGAACTCCTCACCGAACTCGGCGAGTCGGGCTACGAGGTGGCGCCGGGCGCGCTCGGCGAGAACATCACCACCGAGGGCGTGGACCTGCTCGGTCTGCCGGTCGGCGCGGTGCTGCGGATCGGCGCCGAGGCGGAGGTGGAGATCACCGGCCTGCGCAACCCGTGCGCCCAGATCGACAACTACCGTACGGGCCTGCTCAAGCAGGTCGTCGGCCGCGCCGAGGACGGCACGATCGTCCGCCGCGCCGGGATCATGGGCATCGTCCGCACGGGCGGCGCGATCCGCCCCGGCGACACCATCGCGATCGCCCTGCCGGACGGCCCGCACCGGCCCCTCGACCGCGTCTGAGGCACGGCGACGGCACTACGGCGCTACCCCGTCGACGAGCCGCAGGTCGTAGAGGTACGACTTGCCGGCCTTCCAGCTGCGCCAGGGGCAGAGCGGCGGGAACGGCTCCCCGGCCGTTCCGCCCGGCAGCGGTGCGGAGTTGGGCAGCCCGGCGGCGTCGACGGTGCACCAGCCGCGCTCGGGCAGCCAGCGGCACCAGACGTCCAGGTCGGTCCGCTTGAACGACGGTCGGCCGTTGAAGGTGCCGTCCTGGTCGAAGTGGTAGACCAGGCCGTCCAGTCGGCGGACGAACTCGATGGCCGGCATGGCGGTCGCCCCCTCAACTCGACTTCCCCGTATGTCGAATGGCGATGACGCGGGCGGGGTCGGAGTCTACTGATCGGGGGAGTAGGGGGGCCGCGGATTTTCCGGCGTGCCCCTGGGCTTCGGTCCCCGGTATACCCCTACCCCGTCATACCTCCGCTGCCGAGCGGGTGTCAGGACCGGACGAGCCGGGCGATGGCCTGGTTGGCCTCGCGGATCTTGGTGCTCGCCTCCTGGCCGCCCTCGGCGATGGCGTCGCGGACGCAGCATTCGATGTGCTCGTCCAGGAGTTGGAGGGCGAAGGACTGGAGGGCGCGGCTGGCGGCGGAGACCTGGGTGAGGACGTCGATGCAGTAGGTGTCCTGTTCGACCATGCGCTGCAGGCCGCGGATCTGCCCCTCGATGCGGCGGAGCCGCTTGAGGAAGTCGTCCTTGTGGGAGCTGTAGCTGGCCATGGCCGTCTCCGGTTCCTGTGCGGTGAGGAGGCTTCTCACTCTACCGGGGCGTGATGGGAGGGGAGTCGGCCCGGACGGGTGGGGGTGCCGCCCGTCCGGGCCGACGACGGGGGGTCAGCCGTCGAGGCGGCCGACCAGGTCGTAGCCGGCCTCGTCGATGGCCGCGGCCACGTCGGCGTCGGCGAGCGGCCGGGTGCTGCCGACGGTGACCTTGCCGGTGGTGAGGTCCACGGCGACGTCGGTGACGCCGTCGAGCTTCTTCAGCTCGGCGGTGACCGAGCTGACGCAGTGTCCGCAGGTCATGCCCTTGACCTGGAACGCCGAGGTCAGCGCCGACCCGGCGGCGGGGGCGGCTGCGCCGGTGCCGCACGAGCCGCAGCAGGAGGAGGCCTCGGCGGCGGCCGGCTCGACGGTGACGGTGGTCTCGGTCATGGGTGTGCTCCTGTCGTCATGGCCCGGCGCCGACCGGAGTGGCCCCGGTCGGCTGCTTCGCTCGAGAACATACCATACCCCCCTAGGGTAATTGCTCGGCGTTCGGGCCTTGACTTTTCGGTACCTCCCAGGGGTATGTACACTGCCCGGAGGAGGGCGGGCTCGCCTCCGGGATCGTCAACACCGGCTACCAGGTCGGTTCGGCGCTCGGTCTGGCCGCGATGACCGCGCTGGCCGCCGCCCGGACCCCCGGCAGCACCGTCGAGGGCCTCACCTCCGGCTTCTCCGCGGCCTTCGTCGGCTCCGCCGGGATCGCGGTGGTCGGCGCCCTGCTCGCGGTGGCCACCCTGCGCACCCCGCGCCCGGGAGCGACGGCGGCCGCGGTGCCCGAGGCGCGGTCCGGGACGGTCGCGTGAGGCCGTGTGCTGTCCCAGCGCGGGGCGGGCGCCGACCGGGCGCCCGCCCCGCCCGAGCCTCCGGTGGCCCCTCCGGCGGGTGGCGCAGGGCCGGGTGTCGGCGCGCCGCGGTTCCTGAATACCCCGTATGGGTATACGGTGACCGGCGCCCGACGGAGTCCCGCGCACCACGGGAAGGCGGACCACCATGCACGCGATCCTGCACGCGCTGTCCATCGCCGGATCGATGACCTGGGAGATCACCTGGGCCCTGATCCTCGGCTTCCTGCTCTCCGCCGTCGTCCAGGCGGTCGTCCACAAGGCCACCGTGGTCCGGCTGCTCGGCGATGACCGTCCGCGCACCCTCGCCGTCGCCGCCGGCCTCGGCGCGGCCTCCTCCTCCTGCTCGTACGCCGCCGTGGCGCTGGCCCGCTCGCTGTTCCGCAAGGGCGCGGACTTCACCGCCGCGATGGCCTTCGAGATCGCCTCCACCAACCTGGTCATCGAACTCGGGATCATCCTGGCGCTGTTGCTCGGGTGGCAGTTCACCGCGGCCGAGTTCGTCGGCGGACCGGTGATGATCCTGCTGCTCGCCGTGCTCTTCCGCCGGCTGCTGCACGAGCGGCTGCTGCGCGAGGCCCGCGAACAGGCGGGGCGCGGTCGGGCGGGCTCGATGGAGGGACACGCGGCGATGGACATGTCGGTGGCCGCGAAGGGCCCCTTCGCCCGCCGGCTGCTCTCCGGGAAGGGTTTCACCTCGGTCTCGCACGTCTTCGTGATGGAGTGGGCGGCGATCCTCCGGGACCTCGTCCTCGGCCTGCTCATCGCCGGCGCCATCGCCGCCTGGGTGCCCGACTCCTTCTGGCAGGCCTTCTTCTTCGTCGACCACCCGCTGGCCGCCAAGCTCTGGGGCCCGCTGGTCGGCCCGCTGGTGGCGATCGCGTCCTTCGTCTGCTCGATCGGCAATGTGCCGCTCGCGGTGGTGCTGTGGAAGGGCGGGATCAGCTTCGGCGGGGTGGTGGCGTTCATCTTCGCGGACCTGCTGATCCTGCCGATCCTGAACATCTACCGGAAGTACTACGGCCGGCGGATGGCCCTGTTCCTGCTCGGCACCTTCTACGTGGCGATGGTCCTCGCCGGCTACTTCGTCGAGTTCGTCTTCGGCGCCCTCGGCCTGATCCCGGACGAACGCGCGGCGGAGATCCCGATGTCGGGCGTCGAGTGGAACTACACGACCTGGCTCAACATCGTCTTCCTGCTGCTGGCGGCGGCTCTGGTGGTCCGCTTCCTCCGCACCGGCGGCGTCCCGATGCTCCGGACGATGGGCGGCAGCCCGGACACCCCGACCCACGACGGGCACGAACACCACGACGGCCACGGCCGACACTGAACACGTCCCGCACGGAGGATGTGCCCTTCAGCGAGCTGCTCCACCACCCGGCGGCGACGGCTCGTAGATTGGACGCCGTCCGCGCGGTGCGACTCCGGCGGCGCGACGCCGGAGACCTCGCTCTGATGCGCATCGACCAGATGGAGCGCGATGCCACAGTCGTGGACTTCACTGCCCGCCTCCTCGCGGGACTGGTCCGGACGGAGAACACCGCAGCCCTGCGGCAGGCGCTACCCGAGGCCCTGCCGTGGGTCACCTTCCTGCCTGGGGAGGACATCGACGCCCTGCTCGCCGAGCTGGTCGACACGGCACGCGGCGCGGTGGCCCTGGACAACCTTGCTCCGATCGCACTCCTGCTCACCCAGTGGAAGCACAGTGCCGAGATCTACGCGGACTCCGAGCTCCACGCCATCATCACTCGCGCGCCCGAGGGCGATCTCGGGCCCGTTCCCCTGCCTGCGGCGGCCGAGTGAGCCCGAAGAGGGGGGGTCGAACCGCACCGCCCCGACCGGTGACGAGTACGACCTCCGGTTCGCCAACTCCGAAGCGGCAGAGGGCTGGGAACGCCTGGGCCGCCAGGCGGCGGGGAACCTGCGACGCGCGTTCGAGAAGATCCGTGCCACCCCGCGCGCCGGGGACAACCCCGGCCGCCGGCACCTACTCAAGGGCGACCTCGGCACCGGGACGTTCAAGGGGCAGGCGCTCGAACGCTGGCAGTACGAGGTCACGGGTGGTGGACGCATCCGGTATCTGATCGACGGCGCCAACCGTACGGTCTGGATCACCCATGCAGGCACCGGCCACCCGAAGGCCACGGACTGACCCGGCTCAAGGCGTAGGAGAACCGGAAGGTGCCGGGCTATCCGGGCTATCCCTGGAGGATCGCCCGGCGCCATTCGCGGTTCGGGGGCCGGTCAGTGCTGGTGGTCGTCCGCGCCCTCGGGGGAAGCGGTGGTGCCGTCCGTCGTCACGGTGAAGGCCGCCGTGCGGACGGTGTCGCCGTGCTTGAAGTCCAGGAAGAGGCGGTAGCTGCCGGTGCTCGGGGCGGTGGTGGTGAAGCCGATCTCCGGGCCCGGGGTGGTGGTGTCCGGGTGGACGTGGAGGTAGGCGAGGTCGCCGGCGCGGAGGGCGACCAGGTGGCCGTAAGCGCCGAGGTAGGGCTGGAGGTCGGTGACCGGCTTGCCGTCCTTGCCGACGCTCAGGGTGAGCCGGCCGCTGCGGCCGGGGGTGAGGTCGCCGCCGAGGGTGACGGTGTAGCCGTCGACGGTGACGGTCCGTCCGGTCGCCGGGAGCGGGGCGGGGCGCAGGTCGCCCGCGGCGTGCAGGTCGGCGCCGAGGGTGAGGCCCTCGGCGGTTCCGGCCGGGGTGAAGTCGGCGAAGACCCGGTACTCCCCGGCGGCGGGTACGGCGGTCGGGGCGCTCCAGGTGCCGTCGGCGGCCAGGGTCGGGTGCAGGTGCTGGAAGGTGGACAGGTCGCGTGGGGCGACGATCAGATGGAGCTCCTTCTCGTGCTGCCGCTGGTAGGCGGTGACCGGCTTGCCGTCCGCGCCGAGGATGCGGAACCGCAGGTCGGTGGGGGAGCCGGCGGTGACGAAGGGGTTCTCGACGCTGAGCGTGTAGCCGCGTTCGGATACCTGCAGCCCGCCGGGCAGGTGCTGGGCGGCAGAGCCGCCCGCCGGCTCCTCGCTGTGTCCGGCGTGCCCGCCGCTCTGCCCCGGGTTCGCCGTGCCGTGTCCCGCGTGCCCGGCGGTGGCGGGCTCGGGGGAGCCGTCGCCACCGGTGGCGTTGCCGACGCCGAGGGCGAGGCCGAAGGCGGCGGCGAGGCCGGCGGTGAAGGCGGTGATGCGCAGCGCGGTGTTCATGGCGGGTTCTCCTCGGGCGGTCGTACGGACGGAACGGAAGCGGAGCGGGCGGGGGCGGGGGCTCAGGCGCGCATGAGCCGGGCGATGGCCTGGGTGGCCTCGGCGACCTTGGCCTCGGCACCGGTGCCGCCACCCGCGATGGCGTCCCGGACGCAGTGGGCGAGGTGGGTGTCGAGCAGGTGCAGTGCGACCGACTGGAGGGCCTTGGTGGCGGCGGAGACCTGGGTCAGCGTGTCGATGCAGTAGGTGTCGGTGTCGACCATGCGCTGGAGGCCGCGGATCTGGCCCTCGACGCGGCGCAGTCTGCGCAGGAGCTGGTCCTTCTCGGTGCGGTAGCCGACCATGCGGGGCCTCCTCGGGATTCCGGCGGGGAACTGGTGGGCGGGACTGTGCGGCTCGGCTCGATGCCCATGAGTGAATACCCCGTTGGGGTATCAAGTCAAGCGGATGAGTGCTGCGGAAGATACCCACCTGGGGTATCGATCGGGGCTTGCCGTAGATACCCCTCAGGGGTATAAATGAACCCGGCACCCGCCGATACCCCTCCTGGGTATCGTACGGCGAGACCGCAAGGCCGCGAGACCCCCCTGCACGACCGGGCACGACCGGCAAGACGACTGTCACGAGGAGCGACGATGACTACGCAGGCACCCGCCTCCGCGGAGGTGGAACTCTCGATCGGCGGCATGACGTGCGCCTCGTGCGCGGCCCGCATCGAGAAGAAGCTCAACCGGATGGACGGGGTCACCGCGAGCGTCAACTACGCCACCGAGAAGGCGAAGGTCTCCTTCGAGGGCGGCGTCGAGGTCGCCGACCTGATCGCCACCGTCGAGGCCACCGGCTACACCGCCGCGCTGCCCAGGCCCCCGGTCGCCGACCAGGGTGCCGAGCAGGCCGAGCCGGCGGACGAACTCGCCCCGCTGCGCGCCCGGTTGTTCACCGCCCTGGCGCTCGCCGTGCCCGTGATCGCGATGGCGATGGTGCCGGCCCTGCAGTTCGACAACTGGCAGTGGCTGTCCCTGACCCTGGCCGCCCCGGTCGTCACCTACGCCGCCTGGCCGTTCCACCGGGCGGCGTGGACCAACGCCCGGCACGGCGCCGCGACGATGGACACCCTGGTCTCGCTCGGTACCGGTGCCGCGTTCCTGTGGTCGCTGTGGGCGCTGTTCTTCGGCGACGCCGGGATGCCCGGCATGCGGCACGGCTTCGAGTTCACCATCGCCCGCAGCGACGGCTCGTCCAACATCTACCTGGAGGCGGCGGCCGGCGTCACCGCCTTCATCCTGGCCGGCCGCTACTTCGAGGCCCGCTCCAAGCGCACCGCCGGAGCCGCTCTCAAGGCGCTGCTGGAGCTGGGTGCCAAGGACGTGACGGTGCTGCGCGGCGGAGCCGAGGTGCGCATCCCGATCGCCGAACTCGCGGTGGGCGACCGGTTCCTGGTCCGGCCGGGGGAGAAGATCGCCACCGATGGCGTGGTGGTCGAGGGCGCCTCGGCGGTGGACGCCTCGATGCTGACCGGCGAGTCCGTCCCGGTCGAGGTCGGGGTCGGCGACGACGTCACCGGTGCCACCGTCAACGCGGGCGGCCGCCTGGTGGTCGAGGCGACCAGGGTCGGTGCGGACACCCAGCTGTCCCGGATGGCCAAGCTGGTCGAGGACGCGCAGAACGGCAAGGCCGCCGCGCAGCGCCTCGCGGACCGGATCTCCGCGGTGTTCGTGCCGATCGTGATCACCCTCGCGGTGGCCACCCTCGGCTACTGGCTGGGCACCGGCGAGGGCTGGACCGCCGCCTTCACGGCAGCGGTGGCCGTGCTGATCATCGCCTGCCCGTGCGCCCTGGGCCTGGCCACCCCGACCGCGCTGCTGGTCGGCACGGGTCGCGGCGCCCAGCTGGGCGTCCTGATCAAGGGCCCGGAGGTCCTGGAGTCCACCCGCAAGGTCGACACCATCGTCCTGGACAAGACCGGCACCGTCACCACCGGCCAGATGACCCTGCTCGCCGTCCACACCGCCGGCTCCACCACCGAGGCCGAGGTGCTGCGGCTGGCGGGCGCCCTGGAACACGCCTCCGAGCACCCGATCGCCAGGGCGATCGCCAACGCCGCCGCCAAGGCCGGCGAACTCCCCGCCGTCGAGGGCTTCGAGAACGTCCCCGGCCTGGGCGTCCAGGGTGTGGTGGACGGCCACGCCGTGGTGGCCGGCCGGGAGGCGCTGCTCGACGAGTGGTCGCAGCACCTGCCGGAGGGCCTCGCCGCGGCCAAGCGCACCGCCGAGGCGGCCGGCCGCACCGCGATCGCGGTCGGCTGGGACGGCGAGGCGCGGGCGGTCCTGGAGGTCGCCGACGCGGTCAAGCCGACCAGCGCCGAGGCGATCGGCAAGCTGCGTGCACTGGGCCTGACCCCGGTGCTGCTGACCGGTGACAACCGACTGGTCGCCGAGGCGGTGGCGGCCGAGGTCGGCATCAAGCCGGAGCACGTGATCGCCGAGGTCATGCCGCAGGACAAGGTCGCCACCGTCAAGCGGCTGCAGGCCGAGGGAAAGGTCGTCGCGATGGTCGGCGACGGCGTCAACGACGCGGCCGCCCTCGCCCAGGCCGACCTGGGCCTGGCGATGGGCACCGGCACCGACGCCGCGATCGAGGCCGGGGACCTCACCCTGGTCCGCGGCGACCTGCTGGCCGCGGCGGACGCCATCCGGCTCTCCCGCAAGACCCTCGGCACCATCAAGAGCAACCTGTTCTGGGCCTTCGGCTACAACGTCGCCGCCCTGCCGCTGGCCGCCGCCGGCCTCCTCAACCCGATGATCGCGGGGGCGGCCATGGCCTTCTCCTCGGTCTTCGTGGTCGGCAACAGCCTCCGGCTGCGACGCTTCCGCTGAAGCCTTCGCAGCCTTGAAGACTGAAAGCCCTCCCCGCGCCGGGCCGAGGCCCCGGAACCCCGCCAGGGTTCCGGGGCCCCGGCGTTCCCGACCGGCCGTCGCGTCCTCGGCTGTGTCCCCGGTCGAGCCCTCAGCTGTCCGCGAGGCCCAGCGCGGTGCGGATCTCGCCGACCAGCCGGGCGTCGAGGCCACCCGCCGCGGTCATCCGGTTCTTGACGAGAGCGAAGGAGAACCGGTGCGCAGGGTCGGCGAAGGCGGTGCTGCCGCCGGACCCGCTGTGGCCGAAGCCGCCCGGCGGACGCACCGGCGTCGAGGACTCGTCCCCGACCAGGAAGCCGAGGCCCATCGTCCACGGGACGCCCATCATCCGGTCCACCCCGCTCGTTCGGCCGGTGGTCGCCTCCTTCAGGGTCGGTGCGGAGAGCAGCCGCACCCCCGCCGCCTCGCCGCCGCAGGCCAGCACTGCGTACAGCCGGGCGGCCGCGCGCGCGGTCATCACGCCGTTGGCCGGCAGCGCCGTGCGCCGGAAGTCGGCGCGGTTGGCCAGCCCTGCCAGGGGCAGCACGGCGGGCGGGGCGCAGACGAAGAACGGCGCCCCGGCCGGGATCCGCTCCAGCCGCGCCGCCCAGCCGCCGTCGTAGCAGGTGGCCACCCGCGGCAGCAGGCGCTCGGGGACGTGGAAGAGCAGGTCGTCGGCGATCCCGAGCGGGCCGGTCAGCTCCTCCCGCAGCAGTTCTCCGCAGCCCCGGCTGGTGGCGCGACGCAGGATCTCGGAGAGCAGCACGCCGTACGTCCAGGCGTGGTAGCCGACCGCGCTGCCGGGCTCCCAGAGCGGCTCCCGCCCGGCCAGCCAGGCGGCCGTGGCCGGGAGGTCCAGCAGCTGCTCGGGGGTCACGTCCGGCGGCAGCTGCGGCAGCCCGGCGGTGTGGGAGAGCACCTGCCCCAGGGTGATCCGCGCCTTGCCGGCCGCGCCGAACTCCGGCCAGTACGCGGCCACCGGCTCCTCGTACGCCAGCACGCCCCGGTCCACCAGCACCGCCACCAGGGCGGCTGCCACTCCCTTCCCGGTCGACCAGGCCGGGACCAGCGTGTCCGGTCCCATCGGGCGGCCCTCGGCCCGGTCGGCCAGGCCCGCCCAGGCGTCCACCACCACCTCGCCGTCCAGCCACGCGGCCACCTGCACCCCGAGCTCCTCGCCGGAGCCGGTGACCTCGGCCAGGACCGCCTCGACCCGCCGCTGCGCCGGGTTGTCCGGCACCGTTCCGGTTCCCATCCGGGCTGCTCCCCCTGCTGCTGCCCGGACCCCGCGGATACGGGGCCCGCTCGGGGAGTCCAACTCGGCTGATGATCGGAACGATCCCGCTGGCCCCGCCGGGCCCGCTCGGCCCGTACGGCCCGCTCGCCCCACGGGACGCGCAGCCCCCGGCTCAGGGCGCCTCCGGCAGCTCCACCGCCTGCCAGCGGTACGCCGCGTCCTCCTGCCAGACCTGCAGCTCCCCCTCCACCACCGCGGCCAGGCAGAGCCGCCAGTCGTCGCCCATCGCGAGCGCGACCCTGGTGGCCGGGCGCAGCGTGGGCCGCCACCAGCGCGGGCGGCGGGAGGCGCCGCCGGCGGGCAGCCGCAGCCGTACGCCGCCCGCGCCGGCCAGCGCGATGGTCGGGCCGCCGCGGTGGCCCGCCATGGCGATGTCGAGGGAGGGTTCGCCGTCCCCGATCTCGGTGCCGGGCCCCGCGGCGCCGACGGTGTGCAGCTGGACGGAGCCGTCCGGCCGCAGCGTGGCGGCCTGCGGCCCGGCGGAGGTACGGGCCAGCGTCCCGGCGCGGGGGGCGCCGGGCGGCCCGAGCGGGGCGGGCGGTTCGGCGGAACCGGGCCGCCAGCTGAGCACCCGGCCGCCGTGCTCGACCAGGACCAGCCAGCAGCCGGGCCGCTCCTCGACGGCCGCGAGCACCCGGTCGGCGGGGCAGCCGGACAGCTCCTGGCCGGTGAGGGTGAGGCCGGGCGCCCAGCGGTAGGAGCGCAGCGCGCCGCCGACGGCCGTCCAGACGGTCATCTCCCCGGCCGGACCGACCGCCCCGGCCAGCCCGTTGACCCCGCGCGCCGCCTCCCACCAGCCGGCCGCGGTACCCACCCAGAGGGTGTTGCCGCGGTCCTCGGCGCAGACCACCAGCTCGCCCTGGCGCCCGGCCAAGCCGGCCGTCAACTCCCTTACGGCTCCCGGGCCCTGGCCGTTCGGCAGCCGGTTGCCGAAGCGGCCGGGGCCGGCCAGCGCGGTGCCGTCCGCCCCGCCGGTGACCACCAGCGGGCGCCCGGACCGGTCGGGCAGCACGGCCAGGCCCGCGGTGCGGGCCACCGGCCGGTGGGCGCGCAGCAGTTCGCGGCCGCGGCCGACCCACGGGCCGAGCGGGGAGGGGCGGCGCTCCGGGTCACGGGCCAGCGGCTCGCACGCCCAGCGCGCCAACTCCTCGGCGTAGCCCGCCGCGAGGAGCTCGGCGCGGGCCTGCTCCGCGGCGAGCCGGTGGTCGAGCCGGCCGTGGTCGGGCAGCAGCAGGGTGCGGGCGAGGGTGCCGACCGCGAACAGGTCCTTGGCGGTGGTCGGGAAGCCGCCGACCTGCTCGGCCTCCGGCGGGACGTGCCCGGGGGTGAACACCGCGACGGTCAGGGTGTGGTCGAGCGGGGCGAGGAAGGTCAGGTCGATCAGCTTGACCTGGCCCTGGCCGTCCACCAGGACGTTGGCGGGGGAGATGTCGCGGTGCACCCAGCGCTTGCGGTGCAGCTCGTCGACGATCCGGCAGAGCCGGGACAGCACCTCGGCCACCGCCGCCGGACCGCCGCGCTGGGACCGGGCCCAGGTGTGCAGCGGCACGCCCTCGACCCAGGGCGAGATCTGGTAGCCCAGCAGCCCGCCTGAGGGCACCGCCCCGGGCCGGTGCGGGGAGGGGCCGAGCAGGAAGCTGGGTACCACCAGGTCGGTGACGCCCAGCCGGTGCGCGTTGTGCGAGACGTCGTCCCAGCGCCCGAGCCAGCGCCGCACCTCGGACGGGTCGCGCTCCAGCATGATCTTCGCGGCGACCAGCTCCTTGCGCCCGTTGTGGCCGGTCCGGACCGCCCGCCACACCTCGGCCTCGCCGCCCCGGTGGTGGAACTCCAGGAGTTCGTACTGCTCGGGGTCGAACTCCGGCCCGAACCGGAGCCCGGGCACCCAACGCGACTCGGACACACGACCCCCGACGCTTCTGAACCGCTCGACGCTTCTGACCGCTGCTGACGCGCTTGTTCGCGTACTGCTTCCGGTACTGCTTCCGGTACTGCTTCCCGTACTGCCGATGCGCTGCCCAGGATAGTGCGCTTTCCTGTTCGTCTGTCCGATCGAGGGCCTATTCTGATGGCGCCCGAGCAACATCACGACACGACGTCAACTCCTGATCGTCCGGACCGCGTTGATCATGGAGTTGGACGACATCCTGACACAGGGGGACGGTGCATGGCGCTGCTAGCGGTGCTGCTGATCGTGGTGGCACTGGCCGGTGCGGCCGCCGTCGTACTGGCGCGCCGCCGACCGGCCCTGGACGCCCAGGCGGTGGCGAAAGCCCTGGCCGCGGCCGCCGAACGGCTCGCCGCCGGCAAGGCCGCCCAGGCCCGCCGCCGCTACGCCCGCCTGGCGAAGCAACTCGCCGCCGGGCCCGCCGAACTGGGCCCGCAGCGCGGCCTCGCCCTGCTCGGCCAGGCCGAGGCCACCATCCCCACCGGCGACCAGCAGGCCACCCTCGCCCTGCACCGCGAAGCCTTCCCGCTGCTCACCGACCCCGCCCGCCAACTGCCCCGCTGGAGCCTGCGCCGCCTCGCCGAGGAACGGATACAGGCACCGGACGGCGACCTCGGACCGCTGCTCGCCTTCCTCCAGGCCACCGCCGCCGGCACCGAACCCGGCGAGGAGGCCGAGGTCGCCGCCCGCACCCTCGACTGGCTGCAGCGCCGCTGCCGCGAAGGCGCCCCCGGTCAGCGCGAGGAGGCCACCACCCGCGCCCTCGCCGCCCTCCCCGGCCGCGACTGGCCGGTGCTCGCCCGCGCCGCCCTGCTGCGCGACACCGACCGGGCCACCGAGGCCGAAACCCTGCTCGCCACCACCGCCCCCGGCGGCAGCGGCGAACTCTGGTTCCGCTGGGGCGCCCAGCTGTACACGCTGCACCGGGACCAACCCGCCGTCGCCGCCTTCGACGAGGCGCTGCGCCGCGGCCCGGGCGAACCCTCCCCGTGGAGCCGCGGCCCGGCCCTGCGCACCGACTGCCTGCTCTTCCGCGGCCTGGCCCGACAGCGGCTCGGCGCCACCGAAGCCGCCTGGAGCGACCTCGCGGCCGCCGCCGTGGAGACCCCGATCGACCCCCGCCCCCGCTACGCCCTCGGCCGGCTCGCCCTGCTGCTCGGCGCCGACGACCAGGCCCGGGAGCAGTTCACCGCCGCGCTGACCATCCAACCCGCGCACGCCCCGGCCCGGTTCGGCCTCGCCCTGGTCCACGAACGGGCCCAGCGCCCCGCCGAGGCCGCCGCCGACTACCGCGCCGGCCTCGGCCACGCCCCCGACTGGCGCCCCGCCCGGGTCCGGCTCGGCGCCGCCCTGCTCGCCGCCGGCCAGGCCGCCGAGGCCGAACCCCTCCTGCGCGCCCAGTCCGACACCGAACCGGGCACCCGCTGGACCCGGATCGCCGCCTTCCACCACGGCCTCGCCCTCGCCCGCACCGACGACCCGGCCGGCGCCCTCGCCCGCTGGGAGCCGCTGCAGGACGAGGACCTGCGCGAACGCCAGTCCCTGGCCCGCGACCGGCTCGCCCGCACCCACCTCGCCACCGACCCGGGCACCGCCCGCGAGCTCTGGCAGCGCGCCGCCGCCGAGCACCCCGCCGCCCCCGGCTACCGCGCCGCCCTGCGCGAGGCAGCCCTCCGCGAGGCCGCCCACCTGCTGGTCACCGGCCGCGACCGCCCCGAGGCAAGGGAACGCGCCACCGCCGCGCTCGCCCTCGCCGACACCCTGCCCGGCGCCCTCACCCACCGCCAGGCCCGGCTGCGCGCTGCCCTCGCCCTCGCCGAGGGCACCCCCGAGCCGGTCACCACCCTGCTGGACGCCTCCGGCGGCCTGCGCGACCGCTACCACCTGGCCGCCCTCGCCCTGCTGGCCGGCCGCCCGGCCCAGACGATCGCCCTGCTCGGCCCGCCCGACCCGACCGGCGACCCGGCGATCGCCCGACTGCGCGCCCTGCTCGCCGAACGGGCCGGCAACTGGGCCGTCGCGCTGGACTGGTACCGGCACTTCCTGACCGCAGGCTCCGCCGCCGCTCGCGCCATCGATCCCGCTCGCGCCGCCGACCCCGCTCACGCCGCCGACCCCGCTCACGCCGCCGACCCCGCTCGCGCCGTCGGCGACTGCGCGGTCTGCGAGCGGCCCGCCACCGGCACCTGCGGCGGCTGCGGACGCGAGGCCTGCACCGACCACCTGCACACCCCCGACGGCGCCGCCGCGCCCCGCTGCGTCCGCTGCGCCGGCCCCGCGTTGCGCGCCGTCCTGGACTGCGCCCGCCGGGCCGGCACGCCCGAACAGGCCGAACCCGTCCTGGCCGACTGGGCCGCCGCGCTCGGCGACAGCGCCGCCGCCGCACCGGTCCGCCAGGACCTCGCCCTGCTGCGCGCCGAACTCGGCCGCCACGACGAGGCGTTGGCCGACCTGCCGGAGTCCGCCGGCGCCGTCCGCGCCGCCGTCCTGGTCCGCCGGGCCGGCGCCGCCCTCGCCGCCGGCCGGCCCGGACGGGCCGCCGCCGACCTGCGCCAGGCCCTCGCCCTCGTCCCCGACCAGCCACAGGCGGAGGGCACGATGGGGTCGGCCCGGGTCGCCGGACAGACCCTGGTCCTCCTCGCCGAGCACGAGGCGCACCAGCACGCCACCGAGGGCCGCCACCGCGAAGCCTGGGAGGCCTACCGCGAGCTGCTGCTCAAGGACCCGGCCCACCCCCGGCTGCTGCACGCCCTCGGCCTGGCCGGCTACCGCCTCGCCGCCACCGACACCGGTACCGCGGACGAGGAGGTCTGGGCCTGGACGCTCGGCTGCCTCGTCGCCGCCCTGCACCAGCCCGAGCTGTGGGACGAGTCCGCCCGGATCACCGGCCGCACCCCCGAACCGCAGCGGCTGGCCGCCGCCCGCACCGGCCTGATCGACCGCCTCCGGGACGACCTGCGCGCCCTCGACCGGGCCGCCGGCCGCAGCGGTGACGAGGTCACCTCCTGGACGCTGCGCCTCGGCCTGGAGACCCACGCCGCCGACGCCTTCGCCCAGGAGCACGTCCGAATAGACCTGCCCGGCCGCCCGACCCGCCGCCTGACGGCCGGCCCCACGCTCGACCGGCTGCTGCGCGCCGAGCCCGGATCCGCTTGGGCCGAGGCCTTCGAACAGGCCGTCGGCGGGTGGCGGCGGCGCACCGTGGGCCCCGACGCCCCGCCGCTCGTCCGCGCCCTCGCCCTCTTCGGCGAGCTCGGCCCGCAGCGCTACCTCCAGCAACAGGGGCGGCAGGCCGCCGCCGTCGCCGCGCTGGACGCGGTGGCCGAGGACGAACGCGGCGAGGCCTGGCAGGCGCTGCTCGGCGAGTCCCTGGTCAGCCAGGCCCGCGAGCACCACCGCAACCAGGACTGGCGCGAGGCCCTGGACTGCCTCACCCGCGCCCACGCCATCCCCGGCGCCGCGCTGCCCGCCGACGCCGCCGGGATCGCCGCCGAGTCCGGCGTCCGGGCCGCCCGCGCACTGCTCAAGAGCACCGTCGACGACCAGCCCGGGGCGGCCGAGCTGCTGGAGAAGGCGTACGCGCTCGCCCCGGACGACCCCGAGGTACGCGGGGACCTCGGCGCCACCTACGCCCAGTGGGCCCGCAAGATCAACAACGAGGACAAGGACTACTCCCGCGCCCTCGACCTGCTGCAGAAGAGCCTGGACCTCGTCCCCGGCGACCCGACCGCCCGCCACTTCCTGGAGGCCGCCCTCGGCAACCGGGCCGGCCAGCTCAGCCGCCCCGAGGCCTCCGACGCGGAGCTGGAGGAGGCCGCCGACGCCTGGCGGGCGCTGATCGCCCTCAACCCCGACCCGGACCACAAGCTCGGCCTCGCCTTCGTCCTGCGCCACCTCTCCCGCTCCGCCGCCTTCGCCGACGACCCCGTTCGCGCGGTACGGCGGATGGCCGAGGCCCTGGACGCCGACCCGGAATGGCACGGCATCGCCGAACACGAGGCCCCCCGCCGGGTCGCGGTGATGCTCGCCAACCATGTCGTGGACACCATGCAGGACCGGCCGTTCACCGCCCAGGCCGCCATGCTGCGGAAGGCCAAGTCCTACGACGACTCGACCGACATCCGCCGCCTGATGGTCAGCGTCTGGCGCGGCGAGGCCATCGGCGCCTACGAGGGCCGCCGCTACGTCGAGGCGATCCGGCTGCTGGAGGAGGCGCTCGGCCTCTCCACCAGCCCGGAGGACGACGCCAGGCTGCACCGCGAGCTCGGCATCATCTACGGCTCGTACGCGGTCCAGCGCGCCAACGCCCGCCAGCTGCGGGAGGCCCGCGAACTGGCCCGCCAGGCCGTCGAGCACAACCCGGAGGACTCGGAGCTGCGCGCCATGCAACGGCGGATCAACTCGCTCTACTGACGTCAACCGTACGGCAGTTGCCGTCGTCCTTCAGCCGAAGGCCCTGCCGTCGTTCCCAACGCCGTTCCAGCCGTCGTCCAGCCGTCGTCGCCGTTCCAGCCGTCGTGAGGAGAGGACCGCCCGCCATGCCACTGCCCGAACCGTCGCCGTACGAAGTCCTGGGCATCCCGCTCACCGCCGGTGTGCGCGAGATCAACCTCGCCGTCGGACCGGCGACGAAGGCGGGCCGCTACACCCGCCAGCAGATCCAGGAGGCCGCCGCACTGCTGCGGAACCCGGACCGACGGCTGGAGTCGGACCTCCAGCAGCCGCTCCCGCCGGAGCCCGTCGACCAGGCCGCCGAGCTGCTCGCCCCCGCCCTCGCCGAACCGCTGCTGGTGATCGAGCGCCCGCCGCTGCCGCCCGTCCCCGCCCTGCTGGCCCTCCACCGCGCCGAGCTGGCCGCCGACTTCACCGACCCCGCCCCACCCGGCACCGACCCCGAACCCCCCGTCCCCGCCCGCTACGCGGCCGACCTGTCCGTCCTGCCGCAGATCGAGGTTCCCGATTGACCTTCTCCCCGTCCCGAAGGAGGGGATTCCCCTCAGCCTCGCGGCCGAGCCGCTGCGCGTGAGCGCGGCGGTGGGACTACTTCCTGCTTCACCGACGACTGCCCGCCCGGAGTGCTCCGTTGAGGTCTTACACCGTCTCCACAGGCTGCCGCCGCCAGTCCGGCGGCCAGGATGTTGCGTGCCGCGTTCACGTCCCGGTCGTGACGCGCGCCGCAAGCGCACGCCCACTCGCGGATGTTGAGGGGCGGTATGCCCGCTTCACGTGAGTGACCGTCATGCACCACTGATATGTCGTCAGTTTGTGAAGGAGTTCGATGACCGACGCACCGACCGCAAGCCCGCTCGACGGCCACCGGCGACTGGAGATCCCGCCGGGTGTCGAGGACGTCGACCTGGAGCGGAAGTTCGGGCAACTGCTGTTCCGGGCGTCCCTGTTGGGGAACAAGTTGGCGGAGCAGCAGCAGGCGGCCCGGGCCGAGCAGCGCGAACTGCTGGGCATCCTGGTCGAGGTGGACGACGCGCTCGCCGACCTCGGCCTGGACCGTGAGCTGGTGGCGCTCGGGCGGGGCGAGGGCATCGAGGCCACCCGGCGCCGGCTGCTCGGGCGGCTCGCCAAGGCCAAGGTCCGTCCGATGCGGCTGGAGGGCATGACGGCGGACCCGGACCTGGCCGAGATCGTCGGCACCGAGGCCCGCCCGGGGGTGGCGCCGGAGACGGTGGTGCGGACGGTGGTCACCGGGTTCTTCTGGGAGGACGAGGTGCTGCGGCGGGCCCACGTGGTGGTCGCCGCACCGGAGACGGCGCCGGGGTCGGCGCCGGGGGAGGAGCCTGAGTCGGCGCCTGAGTCGGACGCGGACGCAGGGCCCGCGCTGACCTCGGCCCAGGTCGAGGAGGCGCTGCAGGGTCCGGAACCCGAAGGGGCCGCCGAGCCCGAGGCCGCCACCGAGCCCGCCGTCCGCGCCCAACCCAAGGCGACCCCGCCCCGGGCCCGCCGCAAGGCCGCGGCCACGGGCAAGCGGGCCAAGCGCAAGAAGTAGCCAGGACCACGAGGGGCAAGAGGGGAACGACATGTACCGCACACTCGGCATCGACCTGGGCACCACCAACTCGGTGGTCGCCCACCTGCGCCGGGGCGAGCCGGAGATCATCTTCAACCGGCAGAACCAGGAGGCCACGCCCTCCGTGGTCGGCAGCGGCCGCAAGGGCGAGCTGCTGGTGGGCTCCACGGCGCGCGGCCGGATCGCCATCGACGGCGCCAACGTGATCCGCTCGGTCAAGCGCTTCATGGGCCGCAAGTTCAAGGACCCGCAGGTCCAGGCCGCCCTGAAGGAGGTGGACTACAAGGTCACCGCGGGCACCGACGGCGACGTCAACGTCTGGTTCAACGGCCGCTCCTACACCCCGATCGAGATCTCCGCGATCATCCTGCACCGGCTCAAGGAGGACGCCGAGCAGCGCTTCGGCGAGCCCTTCCCCCGGGCGGTCATCACCGTCCCCGCCTACTTCGGCGAGCGGCAGGTCGCGGCCACCCAGGAGGCGGGCCGGATGGCCGGCCTGCACGTGCTGCGCGTCATCAACGAGCCGACCGCCGCCGCGCTCGCGTACGGGATCACCTCCGAGGCGGGCGACGAGGGCAAGACCGTCCTGGTCTACGACCTCGGCGGCGGCACCTTCGACATCTCCATCCTGCTGCTGGTGCCCGGTTCGGTCTCGGTGCTCGGCATCGAGGGCGACAACCTGCTCGGCGGCGACGACTTCGACCGCGCGATCACCACCGCGCTGCTGGAGGACATCCGCGAGGAGTACGGCTCGGACTACCAGCCCGACCTGCGTGACCGCCCGAAGATCGCCTCCACCGCCGAGACCATCAAGATCGAGCTCTCCAACCAGGAGGCCTCCGAGGTCATCCTGCCCGGCCTCGGCGCCGGACAGCTGGTGCTGGAGACGGAGTTCGAGCGGGCCCGCTTCGAGGAGCTGATCGAGGCCCACATCGAGCGCACCATCGAGCTGACCCACAAGGCCATCATGCAGGCCAACCTGACCGTCGGGGACATCGACGAGGTGGTGCTGGTCGGTGGCTCGACCGCGATCCCGCTGGTCGCCCGGCGGCTCGGCGAGGTGTTCGGCCCCCGCCGGATCCGGCGCGGCGTCAACCCGATGCAGTGCGTGGCGCTCGGCGCGGCCGTGCAGTCCGCGCTGGTCGGCGAGGTGGAGTGCCCCGAGTGCCGGGCCCCCGGCGACCTCTCGGCCTCCAACTGCGCCAACTGCGCGACCTCGCTGCTCGGCGGCGCCCGGGTGGCCTGCCCGACCTGCCACATCCCGGTCGGCTCCGAGGCCGCCGACTGCCCCAAGTGCGGGCAGGACATGGGCGGTTCGGGCACCGGAGGCGCCGGTATCCCGAAGCAGGCGCAGGCCACCACCGTGGTGCGCAGCGACAACTGCACGCGCTGCGGGACCCCGGCCGCCCCCGGTGTCACCGCCTGCGAACTGTGCGGCGAGCCGCTCAACTCGGCCGCCCCCGGCATGACCAAGGTGGTCTCCACCGCCGCCGAGGACGTCGGCCTGCGCTGCGCCGCCTGCGGTGTGGTCAACCCGCCGGGCAGCGAGATCTGCACCGGCTGCGGGGAGTTGATGCAGGTCACCAACCCCTTCGACATCACCCCGAAGAACCTCGGCATCGAGCTCAACGACGGGCGTCTCGCCGTCATCATCCCCAAGAACACCAGCTACCCGACGAGTTCGCCGGTCAGCCGGGAGTTCGTGGTGTCCGGCAGCGGCCGGCAGCGGCTGGAGGTCGCGGTCTACGAGGGCGAGCACGAGATCGCCCAGCAGAACGAGCTGATCGGCCACCTCACCCTGCGCCTGCCCGAGGGTCTCGGCGGGCGCACCCCGGTGGAGGTCGCCTTCGGCCTCGACCGTGACCGCACCATCACGCTGTCCGTCCGGATCCAGGGCGGCGCGGAGAAGACCGTCAAGCTGGAGCGGGTCACCCTGGACCCGGAGCTGAAGGTGCAGGTCGAGGAGCAGCAGCGGCAGATCGAGACCTTCACCGACCGCTGGGGCGGTGAGCTGACCGAGGCCGAGATGCGCGAGGCGCAGCGGCTGATGGACGCCCTGGACGACCTGGCGGCCGGCCAGACCCGCGGCCGGTCGGTGGACGAGGCGCTGGAGCGGGCGCAGCGCCAGCTCAAGGCCCAGCGCTGGGTGCGCGGTTCGGAGGCGTACCTGAGCCTGTTCCTGCACTACTGCGAGAAGCACCTCGACCCGAGCGACCTCGACCGGCTCCGCTCCTGCGCCGCCGAGCTGAGGCTGCGCCGCGAGGCGGCCGACTGGGAGGGCGCGATGCGTGCGGCCCAGCGGGCGGACGAGCTGTGCGACTCGCTCGGCCACACCATGCGGATGCTCACCATGTGCAACGTCTACGTGACGCAGAACATGGTCTCGCCCGCCCTCGGCCAGCTGATCATGGCGGAGCTGCGCGGGCTGGACGCCGCGGTGGAGGCGCCCAACATGGAGGAGGTCAACAAGCACATGTCGAACCTGCTGGCCCTGTACGCGCAGGCGCAGCGGGAGCTCGGCAGCGAGCCGGCCCCGGAGTCGCTCGGCCCGGTGCGCCCGGAGGAGGCCGGTCCGCGATGAGCACTGTGCCCTACCGCGAGGTGTCCTGTCCGCTGTGCAGGGTGGCGGCCGACCCGCAGAGCCTGTGCTGCCCCT
The DNA here is from genome assembly GCF_055560835.1 of Kitasatospora sp. NPDC023120. Classification (NCBI taxonomy): domain Bacteria; kingdom Bacillati; phylum Actinomycetota; class Actinomycetes; order Kitasatosporales; family Streptomycetaceae; genus Kitasatospora; species Kitasatospora sp. NPDC023120. The sequence goes on from NZ_JBVHHY010000030.1 coordinate 50,682, forward strand.
CCTGCCGGGAGGATCTGTCCGCGCTGTTCCGGCTGCGTTACGCCGGTCGGATCGACTACAACCGGGCGCTGGAGGCCCTGCGGGCGGGGGAGGCGGCCGTCGCGGTCTCCCTGCTGCGCGGCGCGCTGGCGGTGGAGCCGGACCTGGACCCGGCGCGTGAGCTGCTGGAATCACTGAGCGTGGCCGGTTCCGTCGGGCCCGCTCCGGTGGGGCGGGAGGGCGACACGCCCTCCGACTGACCAATTCGGACGCTCCGGACCTGCCGTCGAGTTCCATCGGTGCGAGTGTGATCGTCACACAGATGTTCGCCACCCTCGCAAGGAGTGACGCAATGCGTATTCGCACCACCCTCGCCGCCACCGCGCTCGCCGCCGTGGCCGTCCTGGCCGGTGCCGGCACCGCCAGCGCGGGCAGCGCCACCGCCAACGGTGTCGCCGCCGGCTCGCCGGGCGTCCTGTCCGGGAACCTGATCCAGATCCCGATCAACACCGAGATCAACTTCTGCGGGAACACGATCGGCACCTTCTCGATCCTGAACCCGGCCATCGGGAACACCTGCATCAACGCGTGACCCGGCCGCCGGGGCCGTCCGTCGAAGCCGACGGGCGGCCCCAGTGCCATGTTCCGCGGCCCTCCCGCACCGCTCGAACCGCGCTTCAGGGCCGGCCGCCATGCTCGGCGGATGCGTGAACCGAACGAACGGCGCCTCGACCTGCTGACCATGCTCCTGTGCGGCCTGGCCTCGCTCGGGCAGATGGCCGGCTACGCGGTGCCGCCGCCGGCGCCCGACCGACCCGGGGAACCGGCCGGCCCTCCCGGGGGCGGCCCGGCGCCGGGGCACCCGGAGCGGCTTCGCCCCGACGTCCCGCTCAGCCCGGTCGAACGGCGGCTGAGCCGGCGGCTGCGCCGGGTCGACGGGTGGACGGAGCGGCCCTGAGTGCGCCCAGGCCTGCGGAGTCGGACGGCCGCTCCTGCCCGGTCCGCCGTCAGGAGGGCGTCCTCGAGGCCCGCGCGGGCTCAGGCGACGGATCCGGGAGCGCGGCGGACTCCGCGGAGCGCGCCGCGTGGCGCTCCAGCAGCGGGCCGGTCATCAGCGTCGTGACCAGGGCCATCACCACCATGGCGGTGAACATCCGGGTGTCGATCACCCCGAGCCGGTGACCCACGTTGAGGATGACCAGTTCGGTCAGGCCCCGGGCGTTGAGCAGGATGCCGAGCACCCGTGCCTCGCCCCGGCTCGCGCCGGTGGCCCGGGCGGCGACGACCGCACCGACGAACTTGCCGGCGCAGGCCGCCACCAGCACTGCCGCCACGATGACCAGGCCGCGCAGGCCGAGGCCGGTGAGGTCGACGGCCAGGCCGGTCACGGCGAAGAAGGCCGGCAGCAGCAGGAGACCCGCCCGCTCGATCTGCTCCGGGACGTCGGGCGCGATCGCCTCGATCCGCTCCCGGGGCACCACCGCGCCGAACATGAACGCCCCGAACACCGCATCCAGCCCGATCCTGGCGGTGACCCAGGCGGTGAGCAGGGTGCCGGCGACGAGCACGGCGTGGATCCACGGCTGCGGGAGGGGGCGGCGCCTGCCGGGGGCGAGCACCCGGGAGAGCATGGGGCGGACGACGCCGACCAGCACCAGCGCCACCACTGCCGTGTCGAGCGCCAGCCGCCCGAGCGACCAGAGCCCCTTGGCCTCCACCACCGCCACCACCACGGCCAGCGCGCACCAGGCGAGGAAGTCCTGGAAGGCCGCGCAGGCCAGCGACAGGCTGCCGACCGGGTCGTGCTGCATCCGTCGCTCGGCGATGATCCGGGCGAGCACGGGGAAGGCCGTGATGGACATCGCCGCACCCAGGAACAGGGCCGGGCCGAGCCGCCCGTCGGTGCGCAACTGGCTCTCGTCGAACCAGGGGCAGAGCAGCACCGCGAGCCCGACGCCGAGCGCGAACGGCAGGGCCACCGAGCTGAGCGACACCGCCGTCACCCGCCGCCCGGCCCCGCGCAGGTGGCCGACGTCGAAGCGCAGGCCGACGGTGAACATGAAGAGCACCAGGCCCAGTTGGGACAGCACCCGCAGATAGGACTGGACCTCGGCCGGGAACAGCGCGGCGTCCAGGTGCCCTGGCAGCAGCCCGAGCAGGCTGGGCCCGAGGGCCACCCCGCCGATGATCTCCCCCATCACGACGGGCTGGCGCACCCGGGCGGCGACCCGGCCGCAGACGAAGGCTGCGGCGAGGATGACGGCCAGGGCGAGGAGCACCCCGCCGGCCGTCGTCGACTCGCCGGCTGCGGCGAGCACCGCGCGGCCGCTCATCGGCCGGCCCCCGCGAGCAGGTCGGTGCGCAGCCGGACGGGCGCGGTACCGAAGGCGATCCGGCGCAGCATGGCGCCGTACAGCGGCGTCCTCGACATCAGCGCCGCCGCCCGGGGGCGCACCGTGGAGGAGAGCCGGCCGGTGGAGAGCATCATGCGGCTCTGGACCTGCTGGATCCGGGTGATCCGTTCCACTTCGGGGCGGCGTTCGCGTTCGTACCGGCCGAGGCGGCCGGCGCTCGGGTCGCCGCTGCGGACGGCCTCGACCAGCACCGGGTGGGCCGCCACGGCGTCGCGGATGGCCAGGTTGATCCCCTGGGCGCCGATCGGGCTGTGGGTGTGCGCGCTGTCCCCGATCAGCAGCAGGCCGTCACGCACCCAGCGCTCGGCGCTGCCGGAGAAGACGTCGAGCAGCGAGAGGTCGCCGAATCCGGTGATCTCCTGCCGGATCCGGTCGGCGTACTCCGGGGCGGCATCGACGAGTTGGGCGACGATGTGGTCGATGCCGCGGTCGGCCAGGGTGCGGAAGCCGCCGTGCGGGAGGGTCCAGCCGAGCTGGAGCACGTCGGGCACCGAGCGGTAGCTGAGCACCGGGTTGCCGCCGGCGCGGAAGACCCGGACGTCGCACGGGCGCCGGGTGTCCGTACGGGGCGGTGCGCTCAGCCGGAACCACAGGACGTCCTGGCTGAACAGCTCCTGGCGCCGGTGGCCGATCCCGGCGAGGTCGCGGACCTTGGAGAAGCGGCCGTCCGCGGCGACCACGCAGCGAGCCCGCACCACTTGACCGGGGGAGCCGGCCGTACCGCCCGCGACCACGCCGCGGACGACGCCGTCCTCCTCGACCAGCGCGGTCGCCTTGGCGCCCGCCAACTGGCGGAAGCCGTCGTGGCGTTCACAGGCCGCCAGCAGTTCGGTCAGCAGGTGGCGCTGGGGCAGGCTCAGCAGGCAGTTGTACGGGCCGGGGAGGCGCCGGTAGTCGCCGTTGATGAGGACGCGTCCGTGCTCCTCCAGCAGGAAGCGGTCGTGCTCGACGGCGCCGTGCTCCCGGGCCGGGCCGAGCACGCCCAGCTCGTCCAGCAGGGCCTGTCCGCCGGGTTGGAGGATCTCCCCGCGGTAGGCGCGGTCCAGGGAGCGGCTGCGCTCCAGCACGGTGACCCGTAGGCCGGAGCGGACCAGCAGCAGGGCGAGGGTCAGCCCGGCCGGGCCGCCGCCGACCACGCAGATGTCGGTGTCGATGTCCATGCGGCCAGACGCTAGGCCGCGCCCTTCGACGCCGGTTCGCGTCGCCTACCCATCGCCTTTTCATCGCCTTCCCTCCGTGGCGCGTACCGCGGCGCGCACCGGCTTCGCGCCGCGGCGCGGACGGCGGCGCCGGGAGCTGGTGGACGGCGGCTCGAAGGCGCCGCGAACGCTTGCCAGGACGATCTGATCCAGCTCGAGTCCCCGCCCGCCCGACCCCGCGGGCGGGGCGGACGGAGCGACAGGAGGACAGGGCATGCCGACGGACACGTACCGGGAGACCGACAGGGGGAGCTGTGGTGGGAGTTGACGACGGCCGCCGGCGGGTGGTGGTCACCGGGATCGGCGTGGTGGCACCGGGCGAGGCGGGTACCAAGGCGTTCTGGGAGCTGCTGACGGCCGGCCGGACCGCGACCCGGACGATCTCGACCTTCGACCCGTCGCCGTTCCGGTCCAGGGTCGCCGCCGAGTGCGACTTCGACCCGAAGGCGGCCGGCCTGACGCAGCGGCAGATCCGCCAGTGGGACCGCACCGCGCAGTTCGCGGTGGTCGCCGCGCGCGAGGCGCTGGCCGACTCGGGGGTGTCGGGCGTCAACGACCCCGTCCGCACCGGAGTGATGGCCGGCACGGCCTGCGGGATGACGATCAGCCTGGACCGCGAGTTCGCCGTGGTGAGCGACGAGGGCCGCAAACGGCTGGTCGACGACGCGCACGGCGTCCCGTACCTCTACGACTACTTCGTCCCGTCCTCGATGGCCACCGAACTGGCGTGGCTGGTCGAGGCGGAGGGCCCGGTGGGCGTGGTGTCGACCGGGTGCACCTCGGGGATCGACGTGATCGCGCACGCCTGCGACCTGATCCGCGACGACGCGGCCGACGTGATGCTGGCCGGCGCCTCGGACGCGGCGATCTCCCCGATCACGGTGGCCTGCTTCGACGCGATCAAGGCGACCACCCCGCGCAACGACGAGCCCGAGAGCGCCTCGCGCCCCTTCGACCTGACCCGCAACGGCTTCGCCCTCGGCGAGGGCGCGGCGATGTTCGTGCTGGAGGAGCGGGAGCACGCGATCCGGCGCGGCGCGCACATCTACGCCGAAGTCACCGGCTACGCCGGACGCTGCAACTCCTACAGCATGACCGGGCTGCGGGTGGACGGGAACGAGATGGCCGAGGCGATCCGGGTCGCGCTCGACCGCAGCCGGATGAACCCCGAGGATATCGGCTACGTCAACGCGCACGGCTCGGCGACCAAGCAGAACGACCGCCACGAGACCGCCGCGTTCAAGCAGAGCCTGGGCGACCACGCCTACCGGGTGCCGGTCAGCTCGATCAAGTCGATGATCGGGCACTCGCTGGGCGCCGTCTGCGCCCTGGAGTTCGCCGCCAGTGCGCTGGCGATCGAGCACTCGGTGGTGCCGCCCACGGCCAACCTGCACGTGCCCGACCCCGAGTGCGACCTCGACTACGTGCCGCTGGTGGCACGGGAGCAGCGGGTGCGCACGGTGCTCAGCGTGGCGAGCGGCTTCGGCGGCTTCCAGAGCGCGATCGTGCTGGCCGAGCCGGAGTGGAGCAGGGCATGAGCGACGTCGTGGTGACCGGGCTCGGCGTGGTGGCGCCGAACGGCTGGGGCGTGGCGGAGTACTGGGAGGCCACCCTGGCGGGCCGGTCCGGCCTGGCACCGCTGAGCCGCTTCGACTCCAGCGGATACCGGGCGCACGTGGCCGGGGAGGTGAACTTCACGCCCGAGGAGCACCTGCCGGGCCGGCTGCTGCCGCAGACCGACCACATGACCCGGCTGGCCCTGGTGGCGGCGGAGGAGGCGCTCTCCGACGCGGGGGCGGACCCGACGACGATGCCGGACTTCTCCGCCGGCGTGGTGACCGCCGCCTCGGCCGGCGGTTTCGAGTTCGGCCAGAAGGAACTCCAGGCGCTGTGGAGCAAGGGGCCGGCCTACGTCAGCGCCTACCAGTCCTTCGCCTGGTTCTACCCGGTGAACACCGGACAGATCTCGATCCGGCACGGCATGCGCGGCCCCGGTTCGGCCCTGGTGGCCGAGCAGGCCGGCGGGCTGGACGCGCTGGCCAAGGCCCGTCGGCACGTCCGCGAGGGCACCGCGCTGATGCTGGCCGGCGCGGTGGACGGCTCGCTCTGCCCCTGGTCCTGGCTCTGCCTCACCCGCAGCGGCACGATCAGTCCCCAGCGGGATCCGCACCGGGCCTTCCTGCCCTTCGACGTCGACGCCTCCGGCGGGGTGCCGGGCGAGGGCGGCGCACTGCTCGTGCTGGAGAGCCCGGAACGGGCCGCCGAGCGCGGGCAGCACCGCCACTACGGGCGGATCGCCGGCTACGCGGCCACCTTCGACCCCCGCCCCGGCTCGGGACGCCCGCCCGGGCTGCGCCGGGCGATCGACACGGCGCTCGCCGACGCCGGGCTCGGCCCGTCCGACGTCGACGTGGTCTTCGCCGACGCCAGCGGCGTGGCCGAGCAGGACCGCGCCGAGGCCGAGGTGCTGAGCGCGGTGTTCGGGCCGCGCAAAGTGCCGGTGACGGCGCCCAAGACGATGACGGGCCGGCTGCTGGCCGGCGGCGCCCCGCTGGACGTCGCGGCCGCGCTGCTCTCGATGCGGGACGGGGTGATCCCGCCGTCCGTGCACATCGGCCGGCCGGCCCACCCGGACCTCGACCTGGTGCGGGACCGGCCGAGGCCGGCCCGGCTGGGCAGTGCGCTGGTCCTCGCCCGCGGCCACGGCGGCTTCAACAGCGCGCTCGTGCTGACCCGTTGACCGGGCGGTCGAGCCGCCCCGCCGCCCCCGGCTGATCCGCCCTACGACGAAACAACCCACCGACGTGAGGAAACCCCATGGCTGAGTTCACCCTTGACGACCTGATCGCCGTGCTGAAGGAGGCGGCCGGAGCCGATGAGGCCATCGCCCTCGACGACATCCTGGACGTCCCCTTCGACGACCTCGGCTACGACTCGCTCGCCCTGTTCAACACCCTCAACACGATCGAGCGCGAGCGAGGCATCGCCCTGCCCGACGAGACCGTGGTCGAGGCCACCACCCCGCGGCTGCTCCTGGACGCGGTCAACCTCGGCCTCGCCAAGGCCGGCTGAGCATGTGCGGAATCGTGGGGGTGGTCGACTACGACGCCCCGCCCGAACAGCGCCGGGAGCTGCTGCAGGCGATGACCGACACGATGGCCTGCCGGGGGCCGGACGCCGAGGGGCTCTGGTTCGCACCCGCGGTCGGCCTCGGCCACCGCCGCCTCTCGGTGATCGACCCGGAGCACGGCCGGCAGCCGATGACCGCGGAGCACGAGGGCCGCGCCGCGGCGGTCACCTTCAGCGGCGAGATCTACAACTTCCGTGAGCTGCGTGCCGAACTCACCTCGCACGGACACCGGTTCAGGACCTCCTGCGACACCGAGGTCGTCCTGCGCGGCTACCTCCAATGGGGCGCCGCGCTGGTCGAGCGGCTGAACGGGATGTTCGCCTTCGCCATCTGGGACGAGTGGAGCGAGGAGCTGCTGCTGGTCCGCGACCGCATGGGCGTCAAGCCGCTCTACTACTGGCCGACCTCCGCCGGTGTGCGCTTCGGCTCGGAGCCGAAGGCCGTCCTGGCCGATCGCACGCTGCCCCGCCGGGTCGGCCCGGACGGGCTGTGCGAGGTGCTGGACATGGTGAAGACGCCCGAGGCGGCCGTCTTCTCCGGACTGCACGAGGTCCGCCCGGGCCAGCTCGTCCGGGTGGGGCGCGGCGGGGTGCGCCGCCGGACGTACTGGCAGCTGGAGGCGCGCGAGCACACCGACGACCTGCTGACGACCATCGGCACCGTCCGTGACCTGCTCACCGACACCGTCACCCGTCAGCTGGTCTCGGACGTGCCGCTGGGCACGCTGCTCTCCGGCGGCCTGGACTCGTCGGCCGTGACCGCGCTGGCCGCCCGGAGCGGGCCGGTGCGCTCCTTCTCGGTGGACTTCCGGGGCGCGGCCGACGCCTTCGCCTCGGACGCCGTCCGGCGGGAGACGGACGCGCCGTACGTGCGCGAGCTGGCCCGGCACGTGGGAGCGGACCACCTGGAGGTGCTGCTGGACAGCCCCGGCCTGTCGGACCCGGCGGTGCGTTCCGCGGTGCTGCGCGCCACCGACCTGCCGCCCGCGTACTGGGGCGACATGTGGCCCTCGCTCTACCTGTTCTTCCGCGCGGTGCGGGAGAACGTGACGGTGGCCCTGTCCGGCGAGGCCGCGGACGAACTCTTCGGCGGCTACCGGTGGTTCCGCAACCCGCTGGCTCTGCGGGCAGCCACCTTCCCGTGGCTCACCTCGGGCTCGGCGCGCTACTTCGGCGGCAGCTCGCTGTTCCAGCCGGGCCTGCTCGACAAGCTCGACCTGGACGGCTACCGGGCCGCCCGGTACGCCGAGGCGCTCGCCGAAGTCCCGGTCCTGCCGGGCGAGTCGGCGCCCGAGCGGCGGATGCGCGAGATCGGCCACCTGAACCTGACCCGCTTCGTGCAGACCCTGCTCGACCGGAAGGACCGGATGAGCATGGCGGTCGGCCTCGAGGTGCGGGTGCCGTTCTGCGACCACCGCCTGGTCGAGTACGTCTTCAACGTGCCGTGGGAGATGAAGAGTTTCGACGGCCGGGAGAAGAGCCTGCTGCGCGCGGCGGTGGCCGACCTGCTGCCGCGCTCGGTGGTTGAGCGGGTGAAGACCCCGTACCCGGCGACCCAGGACCCGGGGTACGAGAGTGCGCTGCGGGCCGAACTGGCCCGGGTGCTCGGCGATCCGGAGGCCCCCGTGCTGCCGCTGCTGGACCGCGAGCGGGCCCGGGCCGCGGCCGGCCGCTCGACCGGGGCGGTGAGCCGGCCCTACGACCGGGGCAGCCTGGAGCTGGTGCTGTGGCTCAACTCCTGGCTCGCCGAGTACGAGGTCACGCTGGACCTGTGACGCCGGCGGCGTCCGCGCCGCCGCCGGCCGCCGGGGGCAGCCCCTCGGCCAGGACGGTCCGAAGGCCACGCAGCAGCCGCAGCGTGGCCTTCAGGTCGTCCGGATCCAGGCCGCGGGCGAGGTGTTCCATCCACAGCCGTTCGGCGGGCTCGATCCGGGCGAGGGCGGCGGTACCCTCGGCGGTCAGCGAGACCAGCGGGGCCCGCCGGTCGGCCGGGTTGGGGGAGGTGCTGACCAGGCCCTCCTCGACCAGTTTCACCACGGTCTGCTGGACGGCCTGGCGGCGCAGGCCGCGCTCGCGCGCCAGGTGCGCGGCGCTCTGCGGCCCTTCGGCCAGCAGGCCGAGGACCTGCCACCGCGCGGAGGTGAGCCCGAAGCGGGCGGACAACGCGTCGCCGGCGCGCAGCAGTGCTCCGTTGACGGCGAACAGTTCCGTGGTGATGTCGCTCAAGGTCTCGGCCATGGGGGAGAGGTCGGTCATGGGGGCAGCCTAATCGCCGCCGTTCCGTTGCCAGCCTAGCCGCCGCCGGGCAGGGATTTCGGCAAGAACTTGTCATTCTGCTCCGGCAGCCACTACTGTCATTTCGACAAGACCTTGTCGATTTCGTGGGAGAAAAGGGAATGGCAAACGCCGCCTCGCAGACCGACGAGGCCGTCGCGGACCAGGCCGGCGGCCCCGCCGGCTTCACTCACCGCCAGATCACCACCGCCCTGTCCGGGCTCCTGCTGGCCGTGCTGCTCGCCGCACTCGACCAGACCATCGTGTCCACCGCGCTGCGCACGATCGGCGACCAACTGCACGGCCAGACCGTCCAGGCCTGGGTGATCACCGGCTACCTGGTCAGCTCCACGATCGCGATGCCGTTCTACGGCAAGCTGTCCGACATCTACGGCCGCAAGCCGCTCTACCTGGCGGCGATCGTGGTCTTCATCGTCGGCTCGGCGGCCTGCGCGATGGCGAACTCGATGGAGACGCTGGCGATCGCACGCGTCGTCCAGGGCTTCGGCGGCGCCGGGCTGATGTCACTGCCCACGGCCGTCATCGCCGACCTCGCGCCGGTGCGTGAGCGCGGGCGCTACTTCTCCTACCTGATGATGGCCTGGGTGGCGGCCAGTGTGCTCGGCCCGCTGGTCGGCGGCCTGTTCGCGGGCGCAGGCGAGATCCTCGGGGTGACCGGCTGGCGCTGGGCGTTCCTGATCAACGTGCCGCTCGGCCTGGTGGCGCTGCTGAGCGTGCGCAAGGCGCTCAACCTGCCGCACCAGCGGGTGGACCACCCGATCGACTTCCGGGGCGCGATCACCCTGGCGCTCTGCCTGGTGCCGTTGCTGATCGTGGCGGAGGAGGGCCTCGACTGGGGCTGGGGGTCGGCGCGTTCGCTGGCGCTGTTCGCCCTCGCACTGATCGGGCTGGTGCTCTTCGTGCTGGCCGAGCGGGCCCGCGGGCTGGAGGCGATGGTCCCGCTGCGGCTGTTCCGGCGCGGTGGCATCACCATGGCCACCGCCGTCAACTTCACCATCGGGGTCGGCATCTTCGGTACGGTCTCCACGCTGCCGCTGTTCCTGCAGTTGGTACAGGGGCGCAGCGCCACCGTCGCCGGGCTGGTGATCATCCCGGTGATGACCGGGGCGATCGTCTCCCAGACGATCTGCGCGAAGATCATCAAGAAGTGGAACCGCTACAAGAAGTCCGCGATCGTGGGCCTCGGCTCGATGGCCGGAGCGCTGGTGTCGCTCTCCGCCACCGGCGCGGACACCCCGCTCGCGGTGATCGTGGTGATCGCGGCCTGGCTGGGCTTCGGCATCGGCCTCTCCCAGACCGTGATCACCCTGGCCATCCAGAGCTCGGCGCCCAAGTCCGAGCTGGGTGTGGCCAACGCCGCCTCCGGCCTGTTCCGCCAGCTCGGCGGCACGAGCGGCGCCGCCGTCTTCATGTCGGTGCTGTTCGGCGTCGCCGCCGGCAAGCTCGACGGGGCCGACCCGGACCAGGCCGTGCGCCAGGCGCTCTCCGACCCGGACTCCACCGGCGGGCTGAGCCCCTCGGCGGTCGACGCCTTCGCCTCGGGCTTCGACACCATGTTCCTGGTCGGCGGCCTGATCCTGGCGGTGGGCTTCCTGCTCACCTTCCCGCTGCGGGAGCTGCGCGACGAGGAGTGAGCGCGCGCACCCGCACCCCCCGAACCCGCGTACCCCCGGTCACCCCCGTGCCGGGGGTACGCGCCTGTCCGCTCCCGGTTCCACGTCCGTTTCCGCTCCCTCTTTCCGCTCCCGGGCGGCCCGACGGCGGCCCGGTGCCGGCTCGAAGGCACCCCGCGAGCATGGGGGCACCGACCCGCCGAGAGTGGAGGACCGATGCCCCCCGAACCCCTGCCCCTGCCGCTGGACCTGGCCCCCGGCCTGGTGGACGGCAGCACCTTCCTGTCCATCATGGGCGCCCTGCCCACCGGAGTCACCGTGGTGACCACCCTGGGCCCGGACGGGGAACCGTACGGGCTGACCTGCTCGGCCGCCTGCAGCGTCTCCAAGACCCCGCCCCTGCTGTTGGTCTGCATCAACCGTGACAGCCGGGTGCTGAAGGCCCTCCTGGAGCGCGGCGAGTTCGCCGTCAACATGCTGCGCGGCGGCGGGGAGTCCACCTCCGCGCGCTTCGCCTCGGCCATGGACGACCGCTTCCGGGACGTCCGGTGGGAGCCGGGAAGTGCCGGCGGCCTTCCGGTCATGCCGGCCGACGTCGTCGCGCACGCCGAGTGCCGGGTCGCCGCGGCCCTCGACGCGGGCGACCACACCATCGTGATCGGCGCCGTGGTGGCCGGCGGCCCGCGGCCCGAGGTGCCCAGCCCGCTGATGTACTGGCGCCGTTCCTACGCCCGCTGGCCGGTCGAGGAGGATCCGCGGACGGCCGCCCTGACCCTCGCGGCCGAGGGCTGAGCCCGTCCGCACGCCGGAAACGGCGGGGGCCGCGCCCGGGGGGAAGTGCTCCCCGGACGCGGCCCTCGCCGTTTCCCCGTCGTGTTACGGCTTGACCCGCATCGCCGCCCTGACCTCCTCGGCACTGGCGGCCAGCAGCTCGCGGATCTCGGGCCGGTGGTGGCCGGTGGCCCACTCCGCGATCCGGATCATCTTGTCCGCCGTCGGGTTGATGTGGTGGGTGTCGGGGTCGTTGAAGCCCAGGGCCGGCAGCATCCAGTCCGACTCGCGGACCCGCTGCTCCAGCACCGCCGCGGCCTCCTCGGCCGTGGTGCGCCCCGCGTCCACGGCCTCGCACAGCTCGGTGAGCTCGTCGAACGCCTCCTTGTAGAAGTCCAGCGGACACCACAGGCCCGGGTACGGGTTGTCGTCCAGCGCCTGGCAGTGGCTGTCGTCGCCGGTCTCCTTGGTCTTGGTCAGCGCGTTGAGGATGCGCTTGCCGCCGATCACGCTGGCCGAGGCCCAGATCCGGAAGACCGAGTTCCACAGCGGGTAGTGCGAGAAGGAGATGAAGGAGTTGTTGACCAGCTTGTCGTTCCAGTCCAGCAGGCCCTGCTCCAGCTCCTCCACGTAGGCGAAGCGCTCGACCGCGAAGTCGTCCTCGCGCAACGCGGCCATCAGCCGCCAGGACAGCGCGTTGATGATCTCGCAGGTGTTGGACAGGCCGCGGGAGAACAGCGGGTCGATGAAGCCGGCCGCGTGCGACATCAGGCACCAGCGCTCGCCGACCGTCCGGCTGGAGGAGTACTGCATGCGGTCCGTCCGCACCCACTCGCGCACACTGCGGGCACCCTTCAACTGCCGCTGCACCGCCGGGAAGCGGTCCACGTGGGACCAGAACTCCTCCTCGGGCGTCAGATCCGGCCGGGCGGGGTAGCGGCGCTCGTCGAGCTGGATGCCCACGCTGCACAGCGGGTTGGTGGCCCCCGGGTGGTTGTTGAACGGAATGATCCACATCCAGCCGCGCTCGAAGATGTGGTGCATCGTCCCGTCGTTCCACGGCACCGGCGGGCGCAGCTCGGCCGGCGTGTCCACGTGGTCGTCGATCGCGTCCACGCCGATCATGTGGGTGAAGATCGAGCGGGCGTGGTGCTTGAGCCGGCTCGGCTCCTCCCTCAGCCCCAACTGCCGGGCCAGCGGCGAGCGGAAGCCACTGGCGTCGACCAGGTAGCGGGCCCGGACGGTGCTGCCGTCCGCGCCGGAGACGGTCACCCCGGCGTCGTCGAACTCGATGTTCTCCACCCGGTAGTACTGCCGCGCGTCACAGCCGTAGCCCACCGCGGCGTGGAACATGTAGGCGTCGGTGTCCTGGCGGAAGAAGTGGGCCGCGTTGCCGACGATCGCGGGGATGCGGAACTGGCTGGTCTCGTGCGGGTCCGGCTCCTCGCCGTCCTGGTGGAACATGAAGCCGAAGTTGCTCTTCTGTCCGTGCGCGCTGCTGACGTGGGCGAGGACGTCCTGGAAACTCGCCAGGTTGGCGATCTCCGGCACGCCGTACCGGTCCGAGATCAGGCGCAGGACCACCAGCGTCTGCCCGATGGTGGACTCGCCGACGGCGAACCGGGGGTGGTGGGCGCCGTCCAGCAGCATGATCCGGAAGCCGTGCTTGGCGAGGATCGAACCGAGCATGGTGCCCGACAGGCCACTGCCGATGATGACGACGTCGTACGGCTGGTCGCTGTGCTGCGCCGCTGCCGCGGTCTGGTCGGTCATGGGGAACTCCCTTCCTCTCAGGCGGACTTGACGCCGATGGCGAAGTGGTCGCGGGTGATGGTGTCGGAGGCGGCGATCCGGTCGACGGTGAAGCCGGCCTCCTCCAGGTAGCCGCGGGCCTCCTGCAGCGAGTAGGCCCCGGCCTCGTCCCGGATCATGGTGTGGTTGATCCGCTGCAGCAGGACCTCCGGGTCGCGCTCCGCCGGGTCGATCATGGCGTCGTACAGCACCACCAGGCCGCCCGGGCGTACCGCCTTGTGGGCGCGGCGCAGCAACTCCTTGCGGTCCTCGACCGGCCAGTCCGGCAGGACGTGGCCGAAGATCACCACGTCCGCCCCCGGCAGGTCGGTGGCGAAGAAGTCACCGCCGTGGAAGTCCACCCGGTCGGCGGTCCCGGCCGAGGCCACCAGCTCCTCGAACAGCGGGCGCAGCGCCGGCAGGTCGAAGACCCCGCCGCGCAGGTGCGGGTGGGCGGTGGCGATCCGGGAGGCGACGTTGCCGCGCCCGCCGCCGACGTCCACGAAGGAGGTGTACCGGCTCCAGTCGATCCTGCGCGCCAACTCGTCGGCCGTGAAGCCGTTGTGGGCGTCCATGTGCAGCATGATCTGCCGGGCGCGGTCGAGGTCCTCGTACTGCTTGGGGTAGGCCAGCTGGCCCTGCGCGGCCACGGCCGACTTGGCCTTGCCGTCGCGCAGCGCGTCGGTCAGCTGCGCCCAGGCGTGGTAGTGCAGCCGGGCGTGCTGGCGGGCGGTGCCGCCCAGGTAGGTGGGGCCGGGGAGCAGGAACTCCCGGGCGAGCGCGGAGGTCCGGTAGCCGCCGTCCTGCTCGTCCAGCAGGTCGAGACCGACCAGGGCGTCCAGGAAGTCCTTGAACAGCCGGTGCTGGACGCCCAGTTCGGCGCGGATCTGCGCGAGGTCGGCGGAGCGCTCGGCGAGCAGCTCGAAGAGGCCGAGCTCGACGGCGCTCTGCAGCGCCTTCGCCTGGAAGTAGGCGGTGTTGAGGGCGACGATCCGGCGCGCGCGGGCGGCGGCGCTGTCGGTGGACGAGGTCATCGTGCGTCCTTTCTCGGTGGGTCGGGGTGGTCAGGCCGCCGCGCCGAACCAGGTGGTCGCGGCGTGCTGCAGTTCCTCGGTGCGGGCCGGGTCGCCGGCCCAGGCGACGTAGCCGTCCGGGCGGACGAGGTAGGCGGTGGCCGGCTCCGGGCCGCCCGACTTGGCCGCCAGAGTGTCGACGCGGTCCGCCCAGGCGGCCAACGGCGATGCCGCCGCGGCCTGTTCGGGGAGCAGCAGCAGGCCGCGGGCCCCGGCGAAGCAGTCGCTGATCCGCCGCGTGCCGTCGGCGGTCAGCAGCTCGGCGTCCGGCATCCGGCGGCCGACCAGCGGGTGGTCGCCGCTGCCGTAGGCGACGTCGAAGCCGGAGAGCATGCCGGCGATGTGGCGGTTGGTGTCGGGCAGCGCCATCAGCTCGCGGAAGGTCTGCCGAAGCGCCTCGTACCGCGGGTCCGGGTCGATCAGGACGGCCTGGGTGCGGGTGTTGCGCACCACGCCGTCGGCGATCGGGCGGCGCTCGCTGCCGTAGCTGTCCAGCAGGTCCTCGGTGCCGTGGCCGCGGACCACGGCGGCCAGCTTCCAGCCGAGGTTGACGGCGTCCTGGAAGCCGAGGTTGAGCCCCTGGCCGCCGGCCGGCAGGTGGATGTGCGCCGCGTCGCCGGCCAGCAGCACCCGGCCCTGCCGGTAGGAGTCGGCCAGCCGGGAGACGTCGGTGAGGCGGGACAGCCAGGTGACGTCGTGCATCCCGTGGTCGCTGCCGGTGTGCTCGACCAGCGCGGCGCGCATCTCCTCCTCGGTGACCGGGGCGTTCCGGTCGGGGAAGGGCCGGTCGAACCAGGCGACGGTGGCCCGGTAGACGCCCGGCTGGTGCTGGAAGGCACCGAACCAGGACCGCTTCGCGGGATTGACCAGGCCCACCGGGCGCATCGGGCCGAGGCCCTCGCCGCGCGGCAGGTCCCCGCTGAAGCGCATGTCGCCGATGACGGCGTACATGTGCGGATCCTGGCCGGTGAAGCCGATGCCGGCGGCCTTGCGGACGGTACTGCCGCCGCCGTCGCAGCCGACCAGGTAGCGGGCTCGCAGCGGGCCCGCCTCCGTCTCGACGGTGACCCCGTCGGCGTCCTGGACGAAGCCGGTGACGGCCGAGCCGCGCACGATCCGCACGCCCAGTTCACGGGCCCGCTCGGCGAGCAGCTCCTCGGTGCGCAGCTGGGGCACCAGCAGCACGTACGGGTGCCGGGTGTCGAACTCCTCGAAGCGCATCGGCACGCCCAGGCTGGCGAAGTTGCCGCCCTGCAGCATGCCCGCGCCCTCCTTGAAGCGGTCGAGCAGCCCGCGCAGTTCGAGCAGTTCCACGGTGCGGCCCTGCATGCCCATGGCCTTGGAGTGCTTCTCCGGCTCCGGGCGTCGCTCCACCACCACCGCCCGGGCTCCGCCCAGGGCCAGTTCGCAGGCGAGCATCAGGCCGGTCGGCCCCGCCCCCGCCACCACCACATCGCAGTCCAACGCGACCTCCGATCTCGGTCCGGTACGACGGCCTCACCGTGGCAGCCGGACTTCGAGCCGGAGTCCAGCGGAGGCCTCCGAGCAGGCCGGTCGACACCAAGGCCGCTCGAAGCGGGCTGCCTAGCGTCGGCGGTGACCCTGACCCGCAGACACCGAGGACAGCCATGCCATTCACCGCGAACGAGGCCGCCTACCTGGCCTCGCAGTCGCTCGCCCGTCTGGCCACCGTGGACGGCCGGGGGCAACCGCACGTCGTCCCACTGGGCTTCCACTACAACGCCGGGCTCGGCACCGTCGACGTGACCGGGCGCGGCATGGCCCGCAGCCTCAAGTACCGCCACGTGCAGGGGAATCCGCGGGTGTCGCTGGTGGTGGACGACGTCGTGGACGCGGAGCGCTGGGTCGTCCGGGGCATCGAGATCCGGGGCACCGCGGTGGCGCTGGCCACCGGCGGCAAGGAGATCCTGCCGCATGTCGACGACGAGCTGATCCGGATCACCCCGGAGCGGATCGTCTCCTGGGGCATCGACTCCCACTGCCAGGCGCCGCCGCTGGCCCGCAACGTCGGGGCGGGGGCGCGGGCATGATCGAACGGCTGCCGAAGTTCCCCTGGGACGTCCTGTTCCCGTACCGCAAGCGCGCGGCCGCCCACCCCGACGGGCTGGTCAACCTGGCCCTCGGTGACCCGGTCGACCCGACCCCGGAGGCCGTGCGCGCGGCCCTGGCCGCCGCGGCCGACGCCCCCGGCTACCCTTCCACCGAAGGCACGCCCGCGCTGCGGGCCGCCGCCGCGGCCTGGCTGCTGCGCCGCGAGGGCGTGAGCGTGGAGCCGGACGCCGTGCTCCCGGCCGTCGGCACCAAGGAGCTGATCGCCTGGCTTCCCACCATGCTGGGCCTGGGCCCCGGTGACGTCATCCTCGCGCCCGAACTCTCCTTCCCCACCTACGAGGTGAGCGCCAGGCTGGCCGGCGCGACCTTCGTCCGGACGGACTCCCCGCTGCGCCACGACGGCCCCGCACCGCGGCTGCTGTGGCTGAACTCCCCGTCCAACCCGGAGGGCCGCGTCCTCGGCACCGCCGAGCTGCGCGCGATCGTCGAGTGGGCGCGCGAGCGCGGCACCCTGGTGGTCAACGACGAGTGCTACCTGGACCACGTCTGGGAGAGCCGGACCCGCTCGGTGCTGCACCCCGAGGTCACCGGCGGCGACCACCGCGGCGTGCTGGCCGTGCACTCGCTGTCCAAGCGCTTCAACCTGGCCGGCTACCGGGCGGGCTTCGCCGCCGGTGATCCGGACGTCATCGCGACGTTGCTGGAGGTGCGCAAGCACGCCGGCCACATGGTCCCCGCCCCGGTGCAGGCCGCCATGGTGGCCGCACTCGGCGACGACTCCCACCTGGCGGGCCAGCGCGAACGCTACGCCCGGCGGCGCGAGCTGCTGCGCGCGGCGCTGGTGGACGCCGGGTTCCGGATCGAGCACTCGGCCGGTGCGCTGTTCCTCTGGGCGACCAGGGACGAGCCGTGCTGGACGACCGTCGGGGCCCTGGCCGACCGCGGCATCCTGGTGGCGCCCGGCGAGTTCTACGGCGCCGCGGCCGCCCGGCACGTGCGGGTGGCTGTCACCGAGACCGACGAGCGGGTCGAGCAGGCGGTGAAGCGGCTCGCCGAGGGCATCTGACGCCCCGTTCTTCCTCCCCCGAGCCCCGCCGGCCTGTGCCGGCGGGGCTTCCCGCTGCCCGGAGGGCGGGCCGGCGGCGGGTCGCAGGACGCCGGGGGCGCCCCCGGATCCGTCCGGGAGCAGCACGACGATCGCTGCCCCCGGACGGATCCGGGGGCAGCGGCAGTGAGCGGGCCGGTCAGCCCCGCTCGGGCACCACGCTCTCCACCAGGTGCAGGTAGGAGTTGACCGGACGGACCTCGGCCCGGGCCAGACCCGCCTCCTCGACGAGGGAGACCAGGCCGGCCTTGGTGTGCTTGCGGCCGCCCACGTTGAGCAGCAGCAGCAGGTCCATCGCCGTGGTGAACCTCAGCTCGGGGCTGCCGTCCACCAGGTTCTCGACGATGATCACCCGGCTGCCCGGAGCGGCCGCCCGGACGACGTTGCGCAGCGTCAGGACGGTGCTCTCGTCGTCCCACTCCAGGATGTTCTTCAGCAGGTAGACGTCGGCCTGTACCGGGATCTCCCGTCGGCAGTCGCCGCCGAGCAGCGTCGCCCGCCCGGCCAGCGCACCACCGGGCCGCAGCCGGGCGTCGGCCCCGGCCACCACCTCGGGCAGGTCCAGCAGGGTGCCGCGCAGCCCGGGGTTGCGCTCCAGCAGGGTGGCCAGGACGTGCCCCTGGCCACCGGCGATGTCCACCACCGTGCCGGCCCCGCCCAGGTCCAGCCGGTCGGCCAGTGCGAGCGCGGAGAGCCGGCTGGACTGGGTCATCGCCCGGTCGAACACGGCCGCCGACTCGGGGGAGTGGGCGTGCAGGTGGTCGAAGAAGTCCATGCCGTGCAGCTCGGGGAAGACGGCCTTGCCGGTGCGCACCGCCTCGTCGAGGTGGCCCCACAGCTCCCAGGTCCACGGCTCGGTGCCCCAGAGCACCATGTCCCTGAGGCTGCGCGGGGTGTCCTCGCGCAGCAGCCGGGAGGCGTCGGTGTGCACGTACCGGCCGTCGGGCTGCTCCGCGAACACGCCGTGGCAGGTCAGGGCACGCAGCAGCCGCTGCAGGGTGTCCGGGTCCGCGTTCACGGCCCTGGCCAGCTCGGCCGCGCCGGCCGGCTCCTCACCCAGTGCGTCCGCCAGGCCCAGTCGGGCCGCGGCCCGTACGGCGGCCGCGCCGGCCGCCGCGAGCCCGAGCTCGCGCAGCCGGATCACCGACTGCGGAATGATCTCGCCGTTCTTCGTCATGCTCCGCTCCTCTCAGGCGCCGTGCTGCGCGAGCAGGTCGAACGGGGCCGGCTCGGCCTTGGCGAGGCCCATCACCTTGCCGACCCGGGTACGGAACTCCGGCGAGCCGGTCGCCGCCTTGTGCGAGGCGGCGTCGTCCCACTCGGCGGTCTCCACGTACACCGAGGCGTCCGCGGCGGAGCGGTACAGCCGGTGCGAGCGGAAGCCGGGCTGCCCGCTCATGAAGTCGCTGATCTCGCCGACGAGCGTCTCGAACTCGGCGGCGTCCCCGGTGACGGTGAAGCGGTTGATGAAGGTGTACACGGTGTTCCTCCTGGGACGGGTCGGGTGGTGCGGGTCAGAGGGAGCCGAACAGCCGGTCGCGCAGCTCGCGCCGCTGGACCTTGCCGGTGGCGGAGCGCGGGATGCCCTCCACCAGCCGCAGCTGCTTCAGGTGTTCGTAGTAGGGGAGCCGGGCGTTCGCGAACTCGGCCAGGGCGGCAGGGTCGACGCCGTCGCCGCGCGGCACGACGAGGCCGACGGCGACCGCGCCGCTCAGCTCGTCGGGCTGGTCGAAGACCACGCAGTCGGCGACGGCCGGGTGCCGCATCAGCACCCGCTCGATCTCCGTCGGCGACACCAGCCAGTTGTCGCACTTGAAGACGTCCTTGATCCGGTCGACGACGAACAGCCGGCCGGCCTCGTCGATCCGGCCGACGTCACCGGTGCGGAACCAGCCGTCCGCGTCGACGGCGTCGGCGGGCCCGTCGCCCAGGTAGCCCAGCATCAGCTGCGGGCCCCGGACCTGGATCTCGCCGCGCTCGCCCACCGGCAGCACCGCGCCGGTGCGCACGTCCACGATCCGGCAGGCCGTGCCGGCCACCGGCGGCCCGCTGGAGCCGAGGGTGGGCCCCTCCGGCAGGTCGAAGTGCGTCGACGGGGACGTCTCGGCGAGGCCGTAGCCCTGCACGACCGGCACCCCGAAGTGCTCCTGCAGGACGGTCGTCGTGCGGGGCGGCAGCGCCGAGCCGCCGGACAGCACGGCCCGCAGCGAGGGGATCCGGAAGCCGGGCAGCCGCTCGTCCCCGGCGAGCCGGGACAGCCGCACCGGCAGGCTGTACAGGTGCGAGGCCCGCCAGGTGCGGGCCAGGTCCACCAGCGCCGCGCGGTCCTCCGCCGGGCAGAGCACGTGCGTCGCGCCGACCGCGAGCGCGGTGTTCAGGTGCATCAGGTGGAAGGAGGGCAGGTTGTTGAGCGACACGGAGTCGGCCGTGAGCCGGTGGGCGTGCGCGGACTGCGCCGCGTTCACCAGCAGGTTGCGGTGGCTGAGCCGGACGGTCTTCGGCGCGCCGGTGGTGCCGCTGGTGAACTGCAGGCAGGCCGTCTCCACCGCCTCGTCGGCCGGGACGGCGGCGCGTTCCATGGTGTCCAGGACGGGTGTGCCGTCGCCGGCGTCGGCGGTCACCACCAGCTGCCGCAACAGCGGAAGCCGGGGGCGCAGCGCCAGGATCCGCCGGTGCATCGCGGGCGAGAGCACGGCCGCCCGGGCACCGCAGGAGCCGAGGACGTGCACCAGGGTGTCGTCCGGGACGAGCGGGTTGAACATCGCGCTGGTGTTCCCGGAGCGGGAGATGCCCAGGAAGGTGACGGCGAAGTCGACGGTCAGCTCGGCGGCGATCGCGATGACCGTGCCGGGGCCGCCGAAGGCGGCGCGCAGCGTCGCGGCGCAGTCGCTGACCCGGGCGTCCAGGGCGGCGTGGTCGAGGACCAGCCCGTCGGCCACCAGAGCGGGGTGGCGCGGCGTCAGTTCGGCGGCGCGGCCGAGCAGGTCGTCGATCCGGGGGCCGCCGACCAGCTCCGTCACCACGTCCAGTGGCGCACCGAAGGTCGTACTGTCCCGTGGGAGGTCCACGGTGGCCTCCTCTCAGGCGGGCAGGTCGTCCCGGTACACCTGGCGGTGCTTGACCTTCAACTCGCCGGCGACGCGCACCAGCTGGTCCTCGCAGCTGCAGCTCAGGTGCACGGCGGCCGAACCGCCCTTGGGCGTCGCGACGATCAGCGCGTAGGTCTTGGCCAGCACCCGGCCGTCCGGCTGCTCGGCGACCTCCAGCATCCCCAGCCAGTGCCGGTGCCGGACCCCGGCGGTGGCCAGGCGCTGCGCGGCCTCCCGGGCGCCCTGCTCGATCGCCGTGCGGCCTTCCTGCGGGTGCGGGCGGGCGTTGGCGGCGAACACGCCGTCCTCGGTGAAGGTCGCGGCCCACTCGGTGACCTCGCCCTCGTCCAGGTGGCGCATCTGCCGCCCGTAGAAGTGCTGGACCTCCTCGTAGAGCGAACCGGTCATGTTCCGGGCCTCCTCGTTGCGTCGGTGGTTGGGCAGCGCCGACGCTCCCACCCGTGCTTCGAATCCCGTTGGAGCGATCGGCGCGTGCGGCGCGCTCGAACCGCAGTCGAAGCCGGGCGGGCAGGGTCGGCCCGGGGCCCGCCCCCCGGATCCCCGACGGGGCCGCGGGCCGGGCCCCGCACCCGCGGGCCCGGCCGGGTCCGCGATCGTGAGCGAGACAGGAGACCGATGCGATGAGCACCCTGACGAGCGGCGATGTCGCCCTGGTGACCGGGGCGACCAGCGGAATCGGACTGGCGAGCGCCGGACGCCTGGCCCGGCGCGGGCTGCGCGTCTTCATCTGCGCCCGCACCGCGCAGGGCGTCGCCGAGACGGTCGGCCGACTGCGCGGCGAGGGCCTGGAGGTGGACGGCCTCGCGGCCGACGTCCGCTCCGCGGGCGACGTGACCGCGGCCGTCCGGGCGGCGGTGGACCGCTTCGGCCCGATCGGCGTGCTGGTCAACAACGCCGGACGCAACGGCGGCGGCGTCACGTCCACCATCACCGACGAGCTGTGGGAGGACGTGATCGACACCAACCTCACCAGCGTCTTCCGCGTCACCCGCGAGGTCCTCACCACCGGCGGCATGGAGGCGGCCGGCCACGGGCGGATCATCACCGTCGCCTCCACCGGCGGCAAGCAGGGCGTCCCGCTGGGCGCCCCCTACTCGGCCTCCAAGGCCGGCGTCATCGGCTTCACCAAGGCGCTGGCCAAGGAACTCGCCCACACCGGCACCACCGTCAACGCCGTCTGCCCGGGTTACGTCGAGACGCCGATGGCCGTGCGGGTCCGCCAGGCGTACGCCGCGACCTGGGAGACCACCGAGGAAGACGTCCTCTCGCGCTTCGAGCAGAAGATCCCGCTCGGCCGCTACTCCACCGCCGACGAGGTCGCCGGCATGGTCGACTACCTGACCACGCCTGACGCCGCCTCGATCACCGCGCAGGCGATCAACGTCTGCGGCGGCCTCGGCATCTACTGAGCCGCACCCCACCACCCCGCCGACGGAAAGGGCCGGTCCCACCCATGAGCGCCATCCAGCACACCACCCACTCGATCGACGTCGACGCCCCCGCCGAGGTCGTCCAGACCGTCATCGCCGACGCCCTGGCCTGGCCGCGGCGCTTCGCCCCCACCCTCCACGTCGAGCGCGAGGAGCTCGCACCCGGCGCCGAACGCCTGCACATCTGGGCCCGGGCCAACGGCGAGGTCAAGCACTGGACCTCCCGTCGCGACCTCGACGCCGACGGGCGCCGGATCCGCTTCCGCCAGGAGGTCTCCTCGGCCCCGGTCGCCTCGATGGCGGGGGAGTGGCGGATCGCCGAGCGGCCCGGCGGCTCCACCCTCACCCTCACCCACGAGTTCAGCGCGCTCGACGACGACCCACAGGGCCTGCGCTGGATCGCCGAGGCGACCGACCGCAACAGCCGCAGCGAGCTGGCCAACATCAAGGACCTCGCCGAACGCTGGGACCGGCTCGCCGAGCTGGAGTTCGAGTTCGAGGACTCGGTGCTGGTCGACGCCACCCCGGAGACGGTCTACGACTTCCTCCAGGACGCCGCCGCCTGGCCCGCCCGGCTGCCCCACGTCGCCCGCCTCGACCTGCGCGAGGAGAACGGGGGCGTCCAGCACATGGCCATGGACACCCGCACCGCCGACGGCTCCGAGCACACCACCGAGTCCGTGCGGATCTGCTTCCCGGAGTCGGGCATCGTCTACAAGCAGCTGCGCACCCCGTCCATGATGGCCGCGCACACCGGCCGCTGGACCGTCGAGCCGACCGGCCACGGCGTACGGGTCACCTCCTGGCATGCCGTCGTCCTCAACCCCGAGGCGATCCCCGCCGTCCTCGGCCCGGACGCCACCACCGCGACCGCCCGCCGCTTCATCCGCGAGGCCGCCGGCGGCAACAGCCGGGCCACGCTCGGCCTCGCCAAGCGCTTCGCCGAGGAACGCCGTGGCTGACCCCGCCCCGGCCGTCCTGATCGCGGGGGCCGGGCCGGTCGGCCTCACCGCGGCCCACGAACTCGCCCGGCGCGGCGTCCCCGTCCGGCTGGTCGACGCCGCGCCCGGCCCGGCCACCACCAGCCGGGCCCTGGCCGTGCACGCCCGGACCATGGAGGTGCTCGACCAGATGGGCACCCTCGACCGGCTGCTGCCGCTCGGCCGACGGGTCACCCATTTCACCATGCACCGCCGAGGCCGCACCCTCATCCGCTTCGACACCAACTACCGCTCCTTGCCGACCCGTTACCCGTACAGCCTGATGGTCGACCAGGTGGTCACCGAGCGGGTGCTGCGCGAGCGGACCGCCGAACTCGGCGTCCCCGTGGAATGGGGAGTCGAACTCACCGCGCTGCAACCCGGGCCCGACTCCGTGCACGTCACCCTCCGCCACGCCGACGGGCGCACCGAGGAGGCCCTGGTGCCCTGGCTAATCGGCGCCGACGGCGGCCGCAGCACCGTGCGCAAGCAGCTCGGGATGCGCCTGATCGGCGACTCCACCGAGGTCTGGCTCAACGCCGACGTCACCCTCGACACCGACCTCCCGCCGGACAGCAACCACCTGCTGCACACCGAACCGGGCACCCTGCTGCTCGTCCCCTTCCCCGAGCCCGGCAAGTGGCGCGTGGTGGACACGGTGGACACCGACGGCGCCGACGACCGGGAACTCGTCCGCCGCCGCCTGGCCGCCAAGATCGGCCGAGCGCTCGGCCGCCCCGTCGAGGTCGGCACCCCGACCTGGCTCTCCGTCTTCACCGTCCAGCAGCGCCAGATCACCCGGATGCGCGAGGGCCGCTGCTTCCTCGCCGGCGACGCCGCCCACGTCCACAGCCCGGCCTCCGGACAGGGCATGAACAGTGGCATCCAGGACGCCTACAACCTCGCCTGGAAGCTCGCCGACGTGATCCGCGGCCACGCCGGGCCCGCGCTCCTCGACAGCTACGACGCCGAGCGCGTCCCGACCGGGGCCGTCCTGCTGCGCTCCACCCGCACGGCCACCGCACTGGTGTCACTGCGCACCGCGCTGGCCCCGGCCCTGCTCACCGTGGGCACCGCGGTGCTGCGCCGGATCACGCCGCTGCGGCGCAAGATCGAGGGCCGGATGATCCGCGGCTTCTGCGGACTCGCCCTCGCCTACCCGGACAGCCCGCTCACCCGCCCGGCCGGCTCCCGGGCCGGGCGCCCCTCCCCCGGGGACCGGGTCGGCTGCGACGCCCGGACGGCCGCGGGGCACCCCGGCTGGTCGGCCCTGTGCACCGAACTCGCCGACCCCCGCTGGACACTGCTCGCCACCGCGGCCGACGGCGGGAGCACCGGGCACCGGGAGGCACTCGCCCGGGTGGAGCGGCTGCTCGGCTCCGCGGTCTCCGTCCGCACCGTCGCCGACCCCGGCGCGCCGGGCGAGCTGCCAGACCCCGGCGGCGCGCTGCGTCGCGAACTGGACCTGACACCGGGGGAGTTCCTGCTGATCAGGCCGGACGGCCACCTCGCCGCTCGGGACCGCGGGCCGGAGCGCTACCTCGACGTCCTGCGGGCCTGCGCCCTGCTGCCGGAAGGAGCCGCGCATGCGTCTCATTGACCTCTCCTCGACGATCGACGCCAACGCGTGGGAGGTGGACGGCATCCGCCACGAGGTGCTGACGCCGGCCGACGGCGCGCGCCACATGGCCGAGGGCATGCTCCGCAACCACGGCCTGGAGTTCGACGTCGCGGACCTGCCGGACGGCGAACTGCTCTCGCTCGACACCCTGACCCTGACCACCCACACCGGCACGCACGTCGACGCCCCCTCCCACTACGGCAGCAAGGCCGCGTACGGAGTGCCGCGCCACATCCACGAGTTGCCGCTGGAGTGGTTCATCGGTCCGGGTGTCCGCCTGGACCTCACCGACTGCGAGATCGGGACGATCGGCCCGGACCGGCTGCGGCGCGCCTTCGACGAGATCGACCACCGGCCGAGCGCCGGGGAGATCGTGCTGCTGCACACCGGAGCCGAGCGACTCGCCGGGACTCCCGAGTACTTCACCCGGTTCGCGGGCCTGGACGGCGCGGCGACGAACCTCCTGCTCGACCTCGGTGTGCGGCTCATCGGGACAGACGCCTTCGGGCTGGACGCCCCGTTCACGCACATGCTCGCCGAGTTCCGGCGCACCCGCGACCGTTCCGTGCTCTGGCCCGCGCACTTCGCCGGCCGGCAGCGGGAGTACTGCCAGATCGAGCGTCTGAGCAATCTGGGCGCGCTGCCCGCGCCGACCGGATTCACCGTGCAGGCGTTCCCGGTCAAGATCGCCGGGGCGGGGGCGGGCTGGACGCGAGCGGTGGCCCTGCTGGACTGAACCACGGCACCACCGGGACGGCCTCGAGCCCGACCACCGGGACGGCCTCGGGCCCGACCACCGCCACGGCTGAGGGCCCGACCACCGCGGCGGTGGTCGGGCCCTCGTGCTGCTCCGTCAGATCCGGCCGAAGGCCCGGAGCATGTACTCCGAGCGGTCCACCGGGTTGAGGTCGGTGCGCCGCCGGCTCGGCGCCGCCCCGACCACCGGCTGGAAACTGTGGAACCGGGTGACCAGTACGCCCTCGCCCTGGCTCAGCCCCGGCAGCCGCTGCTCGAACTCCTGCACCGTACGGGCCGGGATCGTTCCCTCCACCAGGCAGCTGCTGCCCTGGCCCCGGGTGGTCTCCGGGGTGGCGCCGCACTCCACCAGGTTCAGCAGGACGGCACTGGCGTTCTCGCCCGGCACCTCCAGCTCGAAGCGGTTGACCGGCTCGTACACCTGGGTGCCCGCCTGCTTGAGCGCGTTCATCAGCACCAGCGGCGTGAGCTTGCGGAAGTCTCCCGCCGCGCTGACGGGGCTGGCGAACCCGGAGTGGGTGAGGGTCACCAGGATGTCCAGCACCTCCCAGCCGTTCAGCCCCTGCTGCAGGGTGGCCCGCACCGCCTCCTCGACGGCCTTGTGGAAGGCGTGCGGCAGCGAGCCGAGCTCGACCGAGCGGCGGAACACGACCCCCGACCCCGGCTCCCCAGGCTCCACCCGCAGGCCGATCGTGGCCCAGAAGAAGGTCTTGCTCCGGTAGTCGATCTCCTCCACCGACTCGCCGACCCCGATCGGGCGCTCGACGCAGATGATCCGGGTGCCCTCGAAGACCACGTCCAGTTTGAAGTCGTCGGCGAGCGTCGCCGCGATGACCTCCTTCTGCACCTCGCCGTAGAGCGAGACCGCGATCTCCTGCTCCTCGTCGTCCTTGCGGACGTTGATGAACGGGTCCTGGTCGGCCAACTGCAGGAGTGCGTCGTACAGTTCGGGCATCGCGCCGGGCCGGGAGGGCCGGATCACGGTCTCCAGGCTCGGGGGCGCGAACAGGTGCTCCCCGTCCAGCCCCTCGGCCGAACCGAGCCGGTCGCCGATCCGGATGCCCTTGAGCCCCCAGACCTTGGCGATGTCCCCGGCTCGCGCCGGCGACTCGACGACGGCCGAGCCCCGGTCGAACACCTCCACCACGGTGGTGCGGCCGGGCAGCTCGGTGATCGCTCCGTGCTGGTCGCGCCGGAACACGGACACCTTCGAACGCGGCCCGAGCTCACCCCTGCGCAGCCGGACGTAGGCGACCTTCTCGCCTGCCCACCCGCGTTCGATCTTGAACACCGTGCCCTGGAGTGCGCCCTCGGAGCCGCCGTGATTGACCGGAAACAGCCTGGTGATCCCGTCCACCAGGGCGCCGATGCCGGCGCCGGCCACCGCCGAGCCGAAGAGCACCGGGTAGAGCTGGGCGCGGGCCGCCTGGCGGGCGAGTTCCGCGGTGTAGTCCTGCGCGGTCAGGGAGGCCTCGTCCTCGACGTAGCGGGCCAGGAAGTCGTCGCCGTGCTCGGCCAGGACGTCGGCCAGTTCGGTGGCGAAGTCCGGATCGTCCGCCCCCACCGCGCGGGCGAGCGCCCGCGCCCCGGGGGTGCCCAGCCCTTCGACCCTCGTCAGGGGGACGATGGCGGGGGTGAGCTCGGTGCGGATCTCGTCCAGGAGGTCCTGGTAGCGCGCGCCCATCCGGTCGATCTTGTTGACGAAGAGGATGACCGGCATGCGCAGCTTCACCAGCGTGCGCATCAGCAGCCGGGTCTGGGCCTGTACGCCCTCCACGGCGGAGATGACCAGCACCACGCCGTCGAGCACGCCGAGGGCCCGTTCCACCTCGGAGATGAAGTCCGGGTGGCCGGGTGTGTCGATGAGGTTGACCTTGACGTCGCCGACGGTGAAGGACACCACCGCGGACCGGATGGTGATGCCGCGCTGGCGTTCGAGTTCGTGCGAGTCGGTCTGGGTGTCGCCGCGGTCCACGCTGCCGACGCGGTCGATGACGCCGGCGGTGTGCAGCAGCCGCTCGGTCAGGCTGGTCTTACCGGCGTCGACATGGGCCAGGATTCCGATGTTCACGCTTGTCAAGACGTGTGTCCCCTAGTTCTACGGTCTTCGTACGGATTACCGGAGCAACACGGATCTTTCGGGGCACGTCCTTCTCCTCGTGAACTCTGTCGTGCGGACGGCGGGGGTCTGGCTCGACCGCAGGGGTCAACCGGCCGCAGTCTAACAGAACTTGACGGATGGACAGCCGATCGGCGGGGGTCGTTCGGCGGGGGGTGTTTCCGCCGGGCCAGGGAGTCGGACCGCTCTGGAAATGCGCCGCTGCCACCTTGGAATTGCCTGCCTGCCACCTTGTGCGGATTCCTCTTGAGACCCCGCCGCGGACCCGGATATACCTGAGGCCGAGGGAAATCCGGGCGACATCGGAGGCATGGTGAAGTTCAACATTCTGGGCCCGCTGGAAGTCCTCGACAAGGGAATTCCGTGCACCCCGAGCGCGCTGAAGGTCCGCTGGACGCTGGCGATCCTGCTCACGAACGCGAACCGGATCGTCGACCTCGGCCTCATCATCGAGGAGATCTGGGGCAGCACTCCGCCGCGCACCGTGGTCACCACCGCACAGACGTACATCTACCAACTGCGCAAGCTTTGCCGCCCGCTGGGGCGCGACGTCATCCTCACCAAGGCCCCCGGCTACGTGCTGCTGCTGGGGGAGGAGGAGCTGGACGCCCAGGAGTTCGAGCGGCTGCACCACGAGGGGGACCGGCTGTTGGCCGCCGGCCGGCCCGAGCAGGCCGCCGAGCGGCTGCGGCAGGCGCTGGACCTCTGGCGGGGCGGCGCCCTGGCCGACATCCCGGTGGGCGGCCTGCTCGCCGGCCACGTCGCCGTCCTGGAGGAGATGCGCCTGCGCGCCCTGGAGCACCGAATCCTGGCCGACCGCCAACTCGGACGCTACCGGGAACTCATACCGGAGCTGCGGTTGCTGACGCTCCACCAGCCGCTGAACGAGTGGTACCACGAGCAGCTCATGCTCGCCCTGGACGCCGCCGGGCGGCGGAGCGAGGCCCTGCACGTCTACCGCACGCTCTACCGCAGGCTCGACGAGGACCTCGGCATCACCCCCTCCCAGCCGCTGCGAGAACTGCACAACGCCCTGCTCAGCGGTACCTCGCCCACGCGGCAGGAGTTCCAGGAGCTCGCCGCGCGGGCGGTGGACCAGGGCCTGCGGGCCCGTTCGGCCTGAGGGCCGCCCGGTCAGGCCCTGTTCCTCCCCTCCTACGCGGTGGTCCGTGCCGGCTCCGTGCCGGACCGTTCCACGCCGGACCGGTCCCCGGGGCTCAGGCCCGGCCGGCCGGGATCAGCATGGAGGCCGCCCGTGCCTTGTTGACGGCGTCGATCCGGGAGACGGCGTTGAGCTTGACGAACACGTTCCGGAGGTGGCGCTTGACGGTGCCCGGCGAGATGCAGAGCCGGCCGGCGATGGCCGAGTTGCTCAGCCCGTTGGCGACCAGGCCCATGACCTCCCGCTCGCGGCCGGAGAGCCGGGTGCCGCGCTGGCCGGCCATCCAGTCGAGGCCGGACCGCGAGGCCATGATGAACACCCGCTCCCGGTCCGAGGTCAGGCCCCGGATCACCGAGCCGAGGCACTCCCCGGCCGCGTCCTGCGCCAGGTAGGCGCTCACCCCGGAGCTGAGGTAGGTCTCCATTTCGCCGGGGTGGTCCCGCCGGCTCAGCACGACCACCCGGGCACCCCGGTCGAGCAGGCGCTCAAGGCCCGGCTCGGTGTCGGTCACCGACTCGCCGGCCCCGTACACCACGACGTCCACGGGCTGCCCGGCCAGGACGGCGAGTGCTTCGTCCACGCCACCCACGGCGGCGCGGAGCGTGAGGTCGGGTTCGGCCGACAGCAGGGCGCCCAGGCCCGTGCGTAGCAGAACGTTGTCCTCGACGACGAGGACTGACGGATGGTTGTTGCCGACTGACACGGTTGACCCCCGATGGCGACTGGCGCGAGTGACCGATGAGAGGAGCGATTCAGGCTCGCCGTGGCGGGCGGAGTGGTGGAGACCCCGGGCCTTGTTACGGGCCCGAGAGAACCGATTCTTCGGCTCGGGGCTCGGGGCTTGTGTGGCCCGGGAGGGGGCCGTGGCGCGGCCGGGCCGGGGCCGCTGCGGGGCGGACCGTGCCGTCGGGACCGGAACGGCCCGGGCTGTCGTGGAGCCGTCGGCCGATCGGGCGACCGCGGCGCGGGCCGGTGCGGCCACGCCCGTGAACTGGCGTGAGGCCTCTGGCCGGCCGGGGAAATCAGCCATGCGAAGTCCTCCGATGGGTCGGTTCGGTGTGCGTGTTCGTTCTCGTGTGCCGGGAAGGCGTGGCCGGGGCGGCTTCCGGGCCGCCACGCACGCAGCCGGTGGGGGGTTCACGATCCGGCCCGCCCGTGGCGGCAGTCGGTCACCCGCCCCGCCGTCCGGGTGGCCAGATTCGTTTGCGATCCGGGCTGATGAGAACCTAACCCGATTCTTACTTTCCACCCAAGGGCGGTTTTTCGCCGCACGATCCACGCTAGATCACGGGACGATCTCGCTCTCCGTACATGCGCTCGGATCGGTGTCGAGGAAATCCGGCCACCGGTGATTGGCGACTTCGGAACCAGGGAAGGTTGAGCCGGATGTCCGCCCGGGGTGCCCGGATGCGGCCGGTCGGCGGCCGACCGCGTCCGTGCCCCGGACACGCCCGACACCCCCGAACGGGGGTGGTGGCCGACCGCCACGGCATGGATCATGGGGTGCTGCCGGGCCGGCGCCGGGAGAGTTCCGGGCGTCGCCGCCCGCCTCGCCGCCCCGCGTCACCCAGGAGGCAGACCATGCCGACCACGCCGACCCCGCGCAGCTACGCCTCCGGCACCTCGGACGTCCCGCTGCTCGGTGACACGATCGGGGAGAACCTCGACCGCGCCGTCCGGGCCTTCCCCGAGCGCGAGGCCCTGGTGGACCGGCCCACCGGCCGCCGCTGGACGTACGCCGAGCTCGCCGCCGACATCGACGCCCTCGCGCTCGGCCTGCTCGGCCTCGGCATCGCCAAGGGCGACAGGGTCGGCATCTGGGCGCCCAACTGCGCCGAATGGACGCTCACGCAGTACGCCACCGCCAAGCTCGGCGCGATCCTGGTCACCGTCAACCCGGCCTACCGCGCGCACGAGTTGGAGTACGTCCTGAACCAGGCCGGGATCCGGCTGCTGGTCGCCGCCGAGCGGTTCAAGACCTCCGACTACGCCGGGATGATCGAGGAAGTCAGGCCCCGCTGCGCCGAGTTGGAGCGCGTGCTGCTGATCGGAGGCCCCGCCTGGGACGGGGCGCTCGCCGCGGGCCGACGGGCCGATCCGGCGCTTCGCGCGGAATTCGCCGAGCGCCAGGGCGAGTTGGCCCCCGACGACCCGATCAACATCCAGTACACCTCGGGCACCACCGGGTTCCCCAAGGGCGCGACCCTGTCGCACCACAACATCCTCAACAACGGGTACTTCGTCGGCGAGCTGCTCGACTACACGGAGCAGGACCGGATCTGCATCCCCGTCCCCTTCTACCACTGCTTCGGCATGGTCATGGGCAACCTGGCGGCCACCTCCCACGGCGCCTGCATGGTCATCCCCGCCCCGTCCTTCGACCCCGGCGCCACCCTGGCCGCCGTCGCCGCCGAGCGCTGCACCTCGCTGTACGGCGTGCCGACCATGTTCATCGCCGAACTCGCCGACGCCGACTTCCAGCGGTACGACCTCACCAGCCTGCGCACCGGCATCATGGCCGGCTCGCCCTGCCCGAGCGAGGTGATGAAGGAGGTCATCGGGCGGATGGGCATGACCGAGGTCTCCATCTGCTACGGCATGACCGAGACCTCGCCGGTCTCCACCCAGACCCGCGTCGACGACTCGATCGAGCGCCGGGTGTCCACCGTCGGCCGGGTCGGCCCGCACCTGGAGGTCAAGGTCGTCGACCCGGCCACCGGCCGTACCGTCCCGCGCGGCGAACCGGGCGAGCTGTGCACCCGCGGCTACTCCGTCATGCTCGGTTACTGGAACGAGCCCGAGCGCACCGCCGAGGCCGTCGACGCCGCCCGCTGGATGCACACCGGGGACCTCGCGGTGATGGACGAGGACGGCTACCTCGCGATCACCGGGCGGATCAAGGACATGGTGATCCGCGGCGGCGAGAACCTCTACCCGCGCGAGATCGAGGAGTTCCTCCACACCCACCCGGACGTCCTCGACGTCCAGGTCATCGGGGTGCCCGACCAGAAGTACGGCGAGGAGCTGATGGCCTGGATCCGGATGCGCGAGGGCGCCGAGCCGCTCACCGCCGAGGCCGTCCGCGGGTACTGCGCGGGCCGGCTCGCCCACGTCAAGATCC
Organism: Kitasatospora sp. NPDC023120; assembly: GCF_055560835.1. Lineage (NCBI taxonomy): Bacteria > Bacillati > Actinomycetota > Actinomycetes > Kitasatosporales > Streptomycetaceae > Kitasatospora > Kitasatospora sp. NPDC023120. The sequence continues at coordinate 82,423 of NZ_JBVHHY010000030.1, forward strand.
CGCGCTACGTGCACGTGGTGGAGGAGTTCCCGATGACGGTCACCGGGAAGATCCGCAAGGTCGAGATGCGGGAGGCGGCGCTGCGGATCCTGGGGCTGTAGCGCTCCCGGGGTGCCCGTCCGCGTGGGTGCCCGTCCCCGTTCGCGTCCGCCCGGGCGAGTCCGGGGGGCGGGCGGGTGCGCCCGGCGGGAGAGTGTGATCATGCTCCTCGACGTCACAGTGGAACGCCTGATCCCCCTCCCGCCCGCCACGGTCGCCGCCTACGCCATGGACTGGCGCCACGACCACGAGTGGACCCAGGGCATCCGCAGCGCCACCCTCACCCGGGAGGCCGACACCGGCGGCTTCGGCGTGGGCGCCGAGGTCACCCGGACCGCCTACTTCCTCGGCCGGCGCTTCGACTATGTGCTGCGGGTGGCGGGCCACCACCCGCCGACCGTGCTCGACATGGTCTCCGTCGCCGGGCCGATGCCCATGCACGTCACCTACACCTTCGAGGCCACCCAGGCCGGCACCTTCGCCCGCATCCGGGTCCGCGGCGGCTCCTCCGGCTACCACCGCCTCACCGCGCCGCTGATGTCCCGCCAGGTTCGCACCTCCCTCGTCAAGGACCTCCGCGCCCTCGAAGCCCGCCTCACCCGCTGACCGCCGCCTGCCCGGCGGCCCCCGACCGCAGGAACGCCGACGGCCGGCGAGGCTTGGTGTCCTCGTCGGCCGTCGGCGTTCGTGGGTGAGATTGCGGGCTACCGGGCGCCCCACTCCTGGTCGGTGGGGACGATCTCGCGGCCCAGCGGCGTGAGGGAGACCGGGATCATCTTGAGGTTGGCCCAGCCGAAGGGGATCCCGATGATCGACAGGAACAGCGGGATGCTGGTGATCAGGTGCCCGAGAGCCAGCCACCACCCGGCGAAGACCAGCCAGATGACGTTGCCGACGCAGGACGCCGCCCCGGCGTCCGGCCGCTCCACCGCCGTCCGTCCGAACGGCCACAGGATGAAGCCGGCGAGCCGAAACGAAGCAATGCCGAAGGGGATGGTGATGACGAGCAGGCAGCAGATAATTCCGGCGACCACATAGGCCAGAGCCATCCAAATGCCGCAGAAAATCAACCAGATGACATTCAGGATGAACTTTACTGCACTCATGCTCGGTACCTTCTCATGGCCGATGGCGTTGCACTACCACCGTGCCATGCCCACCAGCGAGCGTGTCCACGCCCCTAGGGGTCGTTCCTCGGGGATCGGTGCGGGTTGCAGCCTCGGATCGGCAGCGGGCGCCCCGGCCGGGTGACCGGCTGGCGGCACGCGGGCCGTCGAGGGTTCCCGGGGCAGCGACCGGTGGCCAGAGGGACACCGTGCGCCCCGGGTCGGTGACGGGACCGGCCTTCGCGCGGTTACCTCACGGGTTCAGATGATCCGACGACCCCTCAGGGAGACCTCGATGAGCCCGAACGGAACGATCCCGCGCCGCCTCGCCACTGCCGCCGCCCTGGGCGCCGCCGCCCTCGAGACCGCTGGTGACCCGCGGCCGCGGCCGCACCTGAGGACCGCCGGTGATCCCCCGGTCACCGGTGCACCGCGCCGCGCGCCGTCCGGGTGTCCCCATCCCCGGGCGGTGCGCGGCGCGCCCTGCAATCCACTTGCAAGTGCCCGCCAACAGGGCCCGCCTAGCGTCGTCGACCTCCGAACCGTCGAGGACAGGCGAGCCCGAACCCATGAACACCATCACGACCCCGAGGACCCCGTGCGGACCGGCGACTTCGATGCCCGGCGCACCCTGGCCGACCTGGCGCGGCTGCTCAACCTCGACCCCGCCCTCGTGCTGCCCCCGGACGGGGCGGAGGGAGGGGGGCGCTGCCGACTGACCCGCCCGGAATCTCCCCCGTGGCACGCCCGGCCGCCGTCCGGCCAGGTCCGGTCGCCTCGGGCCGCGCCCGCTCGCACCGGCGGGGCGTCTATGCTGGCGGCCGTGATCGAGCTCCCCGGCTTCGCCGTCCTGCTGGCCCGTCTGCTGGACCACCGGGGCCTGGCTCCCGCCGACCTGGCCCGGCGAGCGGAGGCCGCCGAGCCCGAGGTGGCCGCGGTCCTCGCCGGCGCCGCGCCCGACCCCGCGCTGCTGCGCCGGCTCGCGCCCGCCCTCGGCCTGGACGCCGCCGACCTCTTCGAGCTCGCCGCCCTCCCGCTACCGGAGGACCTCGCCCCGGCCGGTGGCATGGCCACCACCTCGATCACCGGTCTGGTGCGGCTCGTCCTCGCGCTGCCGCCCGCGTCCCGGGCCGAACTCCGCGCCGGCGTCGCCGAGCTGCCGTCCGCACGGCACCGCGGGCGGATCGAGGGCCTGCCCGCCGCCCTGCCGGACCGGCACACGCCGGGGAACCTGCTGATGCGGATGGTCGCCACCCGCAACCTCGGCTGGAACGGCACGGCGAAGGTCGTCCAGCTGCTGACCGGCCGTTCCCGGATGGCCACCGTCTACGGCCGGATCGCCTCCGGCGAGGCCGAGTTGACCCCGGACCTGGTCGCCGACCTCGCCACCGTGCTGGCCCTGCCCGCGGCGGACCTCGCCGCGGTCCTCGGCCTCCCGCTGCCGGCGGACGCCCCGGCCGCCCCGGCGCCGGGCGAGGCCGTCACCGACGCCGCCCTGCTGCTCCGGGACCTCCGGCGGCTGGGCGTCGAGCAGTTGCGCGAGGCCGAGGACCTCGCCCGGGCCCTGCCGCCGACCTGAGCCGCCCAATGGGGCGGGCGTTGCCGGCGTGGGGGCTGGACGACGAGGCGGACTTCCTCCCGTGTTCCTACGGGTTCCGCCCGAACCGCCGGACCCATGACGCGGTGGCCGAGGTGCGTCATCTCACGTCCAAGACGTACGAGTGGATCGTGGAAGGCGACATCTAAGCCTGCTTCGACGAGATCTCGCACACGGCCCTGATGGACCGGGTGCGGGCGCGAGTCGGAGACAAGCGCGTTCTGGCTCTGGTGTCAGCGGATCCCAACTCACCCCATATCGTTCAGTCAACGATCTGAGCATTGCGACCCGCCCGGCCGCTCCGAGTTGGAGGCATCCCAGTGGTTCGACGGCTGGATCTTCCGCTTGTGTCGCCCTGGTTCTTGAAGACGTGCGTGCGGTCGTGTCCGGACCCGCCGGCTGGTACTCGTGGCCGGTTCCCGGGGCCAACCGTGTGAGGCAGCACGCGTTTCTGGTCGCGACGTACGGCGGACGGCGTCGCCGAACGGCACACTGGCGCCATATCTGCGACAGCGGCCCGACCGCTGCGCCGCACTCGTCTTTGGGCCTGGAGGACGGATGACCGAGCACCACTCGCCGCACTCCGAGCCCAGCGGTGGTCCGCTTCCCCCGCCGGCGCCCGGGCCGTCGCGCAGGCGCCGCATCCTTCGCCGGGCGATCCTCGGGGCGTTCGTCGTCATGGTCGGCGCGGTGGGAGCCGGCAGCTGGGCGTACTTCCACCTGAACGGCAACCTGCACCACGCGCCGCTCAACCTGGGTCCGGCCACACAGGCACGCGAGCCGAAGGACCGTGCCGGTCACAGCCCGATGAACATCCTGGTGATCGGCTCCGACACGCGCTCCACCGCGGCCGACTGCCTGATGCTCAACGCAGGGATCGACTGCTCGGCCGGCGCCAATGCGGACACCGAGATGCTCGTCCACCTGTCCGCCGACCGCACCGATGCCACGGTGCTCAGCATCCCGCGCGACACCGTCGTCGACATCCCGAGCTGCACCGACCCGAAGAGCGGGCACGTCTACCCGGCGATGCCGCAAACCCCGATCAGCGCCAGCCTGCAGAACGGCGGTCCGGGCTGCACGGTCGCCGCAGTCCACGCCCTCACCGGCATCACCATCGACCACTTCGTGATGTCGGACTTCGCCGGCGCGGTGGCCATGACGGACACCGTCGGCGGAGTACAGATCTGCGTGGACAACAACATCTACGACCCCCACTCCAGCCTCAAGTTGACCAAGGGGACCCACACCCTCAAAGGCCTCGCCGCCCTGGAGTTCCTGCACACCCGTTACGGCTTCGGCGACGGCAGCGATCTGGGGCGGGTACAGGCCCAGCACGCCTACCTCACCGCGCTCATCCAGAAGCTCAGGACATCGGGCATGCTGAGCAACCCGGTCACCCTCTACGATCTGCTCGACACCGCGACCAAGGCCCTGACCGTCGACGACGGCCTGGCCGGCCTGTCCCAGCTGGGCTCGCTCGCCGCGCGGCTGAACGAAGTGCAGCCCAGCCGGACGGTCTTCCTGACCATGCCCAACGTCCCCTACCCGTCCAACAGCGACTGGGTGAGCCCGGCGCCCTCAGCGGCCGCGGTGTTCCGGAGGGTCATCGAGGACCGTCCGCTGACCACAGCACGCAGCTCCGCCGACCTCGTGACGCCGACCGTCTTCCTCAGCGCAACCTCGGCCGGCCCGTCCAGCCCCCGCACCGCAGCGGACCCGCCCGGCTGCATCCCGGTCAGCACGCAGGACACCACATCCCTCGGCAGCCCCATCCACGCCTACGCCATCAGACCGGACATCCCCGACTCGGCACCGTGAACCGGCACCGGACGAGCCGGACGCCGCCGGCGGTTCACATGTGTTCCTCACAACGGGGGCCGACGACCGGATAGTTGACCGATAACTGTCGCGAAGCAGCAGGGCCAGCCGTTCTCCGGTGAGCCACATCAGTGGGGTCGTTCCCGGTTGTGCCCGGAAGCGCCATCCTGATGATCCGGCAGGTCACCGACGCCCAGGACACCACGGTCAACGCCGCCGCATCTCGCCGCGCCACTGCCTGACCCGCCGGCCTGGTCTCCCAAGCGGCGCTCGTTCGGTCGGTGGGGTGCTGCCGGTGGCCCGGGTCCTCGGCCCCGCGGCGCTGGCCCGGTCGTGCTGGGACTGCTCGGGGTTCCGGTGTTACGGCCCGCGCTCCTGATCCGGCGTCCGGGCGAGACCTGCGGGTACCGTACGTCCGCACCGGTCAGGTTTACCGTTTGTCGGCAGTACGGTGACGAGGAGCTCCGCGGGACCGACCAGGCCGCGTGGCGCCGGGCGGTGATGACGCGCGGTGGCGGGGCGCTCGTGCCGTCCCCTCGTAGCCCGGCCGCTCACCGACCGGCCCGCCGCGTCCAGTGGGCGGCGGTGAGCGCGATGAACCGGGCGTTGCCCACGGCGTAGCGCAGGAGCATCCGGCGCGGTTCCTGGACCATCCGGTGGAACCATTCCAGACCGGCCCTTCGCATCCACCGCGGTGCTCTGCTGCGCAGCCCCGCCACGACGTCGAAGGAGCCGCCGACACCGACCAACAGGGCGCAGCCCAGCTCGTTCTGCCGGCGTGCGAGGAAGCACTCCTTGCGCGGACTCGGCACGGCGAGGAACAGGATGTCCGGGCGGGTCGCGCGGACGGACGCCACCACCTGCTCCTCCTCCGCCTCGTCCCAGTAGCCGTCCCGGTGCCCGACGACCTCGACCCCCCGCGCGGCGGCGATGCGCGCGGTCTTTTCGACCACCTCCGGCTCGGCGCCCAGGAGGTAGACGCGGTACCCGTTGCGCGCGGCGCTGCGCCAGAGCGCCAGCATGAAGTCGATGCCGGCCACCCGCTCCGGCAGCGGACTTCCGAGAAGGCGCCCGGCCCACACGACCGACTGCCCGTCCGCGTTGACGAGCGCGCACGACCGGATGATCCGCGCCAGTTCCGGGTCGTCGTGCGCCTTGACGACCTTCGCCGCGTTCAGCACGACGTGCTGGTGAGGACCGCCGGTCGCGATCAGCGCCTCGGCGGCCGCCACCGACGCCTCCAGGGTGAGCGGATGGACGGGCAGCCCGCACACAGTGACCGGCCGGCCCGGGCCCTCAGCCATGCCGCCCCAGCCCCAGGTTCTGCCAGAACCGTACGAACTCCTCCTCGACGCGCCCGGGTTCGTACCGCGGCCGCAGCTCCTCCCATGCCCTCTGTTGGCGTCGCCGGATTTCCTCCAAGTCGTCCCGGCAGGCCGTGAGGAACCGGGCCACCGACTCCACCGAGGCCTCGACGGGCTCCACGCATCCCCGGTCGAAGAGCTCGGCGCTTCCCGGCGACGGGGTCGCTGCCACGGCGCAGCCCGCCTGGAGTCCTTCGAGCAGGACGAAGGGAAGTCCCTCGACCCAGCGGGCCGGAAGGACGAACACGTCGACCTTCGCCCAGAACGACAGGGCGTCCGACAGATCCAGGACCCCCAGGTCCTCGTCGACGCAGGCCATGTCCGCGACGGGTACGTCACGGCGCATACCGGCGACACGGAACTCGACCTCGAGGCCCTGAGCCCGCGTCCTCTCGACCGCACCGCAGACCAGGTCGAATCCCTTGAGCCGGGTCATCGTGCCGAGCCAGCCGACACGCAGCACACGCGACGGGCGGCCTTCCCCGGTCGGCGGCACCGCGGGGGGAGCGGGATTGCGCAGCACCGTCACGGACGCGGTGGGGCAGCCACTGGCCAGCAGCTGGGCCGCGACCGCCTCGCTCAGGACGAGCCAGTGGGACCCGCCCAGTAATGCCCGCAGCATCCGGCTCGCGGCGAGCCTCGCGGGCAGTTGCGCGCCGTGGAGATGCAGAACCACGGTGCAGCCGACCGCCCTGGCCGCGATGACGAGAACGGTGTCACGGGCCAGGTGCGGACCCCACTGCGAGACCGGTAGGTAGACGGCCGTCTGGACGCGCCGGGCCAGCAGGTAGGCGCCCCCGCCGAGGGCCGCCGCGGTAGCGCGGACCTTGGCGGGCCAGGAAGCCGTGAACCTCTGCGATCCGTTGCGGTCCGCCGAGAGCGAGATGACCGCCGACACGTGGCACCGGCTCGTCAGCAGGGGCGTGAAGAACTCGGCCGCGCGGCCCATGCCGCCCAGATGCGCACTGTGCCGGAAGACCAGCACGGCCGGACGGGCGGGTCGCCGCAGGAGCCTTGGGCGGATGAGAAACATTCCCCGTTCCTTGGAGTATGTGATGCGGGATTCCGGAGTCCGGGTGGAATCATGGGAAGGCAACCGAACCACTCGGCCCGTATGGAAGACCACTGCAACACGTCCCGGTCTGCGTTATTCATACGATATTTAAGGCCGGGTCACCGGATGTTTCCGGGCTCAGGATCTGGTCATTGAAGGGAAGCGCGGTCGGCGTGACTGCTGGTATTCCACTGTTCGTTTCCGTATGTGCTGCGGTATGTGTCGCTTCCGGCCTCCTGCTCGCTCTTTGTATGCGCGGAGCGGGCGGGCTGCTCTGGGCATCCTGCCTCGCACCGCTCTTTCTGCTGGACAGGGAATACGCGGCGGTAGGCACCGGCTCGCTCCATCTCATGGACGCCCTCGCCGGCTGCGCGCTGCTCGTGACCGTGCACGTGTGGGGGCCGCGGGCGTTCTCCGAGCCCCGGCTGCGCTGGTTCCGGGCGGTCGCCGTGGGCCTCGCGGTCGCGTCGGCCCAGGCGGTGTACCGCGGGTTCGAAGCGGGGTATCCCGATCCCCTCAAAGGCGCGATCCTGGGCCTCTACCCGCTCTTCGGGTGGTTTGCCGCCACCTGGTGTCTCACCCGGCCGGTCGAGGAAAATCTCCGCTGGCGGTGGCTGTTGTACGTGCCGACCGGCGGTGTCCTTCTGGCCGGGATCGCGCACACGCCGATGATTGCCGCAGCCTCGGGCCTCTACCTGGCGATCGCCGGTGCCTTCGGGGTTCAGATGCGGTGCACGGGAAACAGTCGACTGCTCCTGTGGGTACTGGCCGGGGGCGCACTGCTGACCGCCCTCGCGAGCAAGCGGGGCCCCCTCCTGGCCGTCGCCGCGGCTGTTTGCGCGAGCGCAGTCGCCGGTAGATCGAGTCGTCGACGTGTCATCCGCTGGCCGGTCATCTCATGGATTGTCGCGACGGCCGGGGTCGTTGCCCTGCTGTCCTTCTCCCTTTCCGGCCGGCCTCTGTCCGACACGCCCGTGGTGGGGGGTCTCATGACACGGTTGTCGAGCTCGGCGGATATGCAGACCGAAGCCGGTGCCAACGTGGGACTGCGTCTGGAAATGTGGCGGGCGGCCCTTCACATGGCGTGGCAGAATCCGTTTTTCGGTGCCGGGGCGGGACACCCCCTCGAGGTGGTCCGATCCGTCATGCACCCGATCTCCGGGAAATCCGGTCCGCACAACTCGTTCATCGGGTACATCTACTATCTCGGCTGGCCGGCCGGACTCGCCTTCATCCTGATCGTTGCTGCGACCTTGCGCAGGACCTGGCGTGCCCGGCACCATCCGGCCGCCGCCTCCTGGTTCGGGGCGACCGTCGGCGTGAGTGTCACCGCCTTCACCAATGTCGCCTTCGAGACCACGTTCATCGGGCTTCCGTCCTGGCTGGTCCTGTCCTGCGCGTACGCCCTCGTCGGAGTGGACCGAGGTGCCGGGGGCGGCACCGAGGAGGGCACCGACGGGCGCATGCGCCTCATCGCCCAGCGGCGCGCCGGTCCGGGCGGCGCAACAGGCCCGAGCACGGCCCGCGACACCGGTGCGCAGGCACCAGGCCCCCCCGTGTGAATCCCGCTCCGCCCACCCCTCCGTGACCACCTGGAGAATCCGTTGCAGCAGTCAGAGATCCGAGAGTTCTGGTCCGCGCACCCGTGCGGCGACAACCTCTTCGGCACGCCGGGCGGGGACCGGCGGGAGGACTACGAGAGGTTCTTCACTCGGTACGACACGGCCAAGTACCGTCTGGAGAGCCACATTCCGCAGTGCCTCGACCGTCTGGACGCCCACGGCAAGCGGGTGCTGGAGATCGGTCTCGGCCAGGGGGCGGAGGCCGAGCGGCTGATCCGCGGGGGCGCCCTGTGGACGGGGGTCGACCTCACCGAGACCGCCGTCCGGCGCACGAGGACCCGCCTCGCACTGCGCGGACTGCCCCACGAGGGCCTGCACCAGGGAAGCGTGCTGGACCTGCCGTTTGCCCAGGACTCCTTCGACCTCGTCTTCAGCCACGGTGTGCTGCACCACGTACCGGACATCCTGCAGGCCCAGCGGGAGATCCACCGTGTCCTCAGGCCGGGCGGAAGGCTGGTGGTGATGCTCTACGCGCGCTGGTCTCTGAACTACCTGGTGTCGATCGCCGTGCTGCGGCGTGCGGCCCTGCTGGCGGCCTACCCCCTGGTCCGGGCCGGACTGCTCGGCGGGTCCCGTTCGCTTCTCGACGCCCACGCGGCCGGCGCCCGCCGGTGCGGTCTTCTGCGGTACCTGAGGATGACCGAGTTCCTCCACCGCAACACCGACGGGCCCGACAACCCGTACTCCCGGGTCTACGACGTCCGCCGGGTCCGGCGGGACTTTCCGCTCTTCGAGGTGGACCACGCGGAGAAGCGGTTCATGCACGCCCCGCCGCTGCCCGTCCACGGCATGGCCGGTGAACGACTCCTGGGCTGGCACCTGTGGGTGCATCTGACGCCCCGGGGGTGATCAACGACAGGCCCGGGAGATGAGGAGCCGGTGGTCCGACATGACACGCGAGCGCAGCCGGCGCCTGAGCAAGGGGTAGGAGAGACGGTGCAGTCGTACGCAACGGGCGAAGGCCCCTTGGCGGAAGTCCTGCTTCGTCAGCAGATGCAGCGTGCCGGCCGCGTGGTACGTCATGCCCAGGCGCTCGGCGAGGACACGCAGCGTCCGGGGGGCGTAGAAGGAGATGTGCTGGCCGGCTTCCGGTGCCAGGTACCACCATGACGGATCGGCGCTGAGATCGTGCAGGTGCTGGGTGAAGACGAGCGAATGCGCTCCGGTCTCCCGCAGGCAGGTGTCGACGAAGGCGAGCGGATCGGTCACATGCTCCATCACCTCCACGGCGGTGAGCGCGGTGGCCGTTCCCCGTCGGCTGACGTCCCACTCGAATCCCCGGGCGAACAGGTTTTCGCAGTGGGCGTCCTGCCAGTAGGCGTCCAGGCCGACGTCGCGCAGCAACCGGACGAGCAGCCCGTATCCCGCGCCGTAGTCGACGTACACGCCGGTGGAGCCGAACATGCGCACCAGCACCGAGGCGAGCCGCGGATACAGGTGCAGGTTCCGTTGTACGACGCCGGTGTCGATGGCCGCCACGGCCTGCGAATAGGCCTCGTCCAGCCAGTGCGGCTCCTCGACGAACCAGTAGGCGCACGCCTCGCACATGCGGTACGTCGCCTCGTGGTGTCCGAGCACGGTGCCCCGGTGCGTGATGCGCGTGGCGCCGCGGCAGATCCCGCAGGAAGTCGTCATGCCGTCACCCTGCTGCCGACGGCCGCCGATGCCCGGTGCGGCGTCCCGGGGATGGAGGGACGCAGGATCGAGTCGAGTTCGGCGTCGACCATGAGGCGGGCCAGTTCGGGGGCGTGGGTGGTGGGTTTCCAGCCGAGGACGCGGTGGGCCTTGGAGGCGTCTCCGACGAGGTCGTCGACCTCGGAGGGGCGCAGGTAGCGTTCGTCGAAGCGGATGTGGTCGCGGTAGTCGAGGCCGAGGTGGGCGAAGCAGTGTTCGGCGAAGTCGCGGACGCTGTGGCTGGTGCCGGTGG
>NZ_JBVHHY010000031.1:0-85003 GCF_055560835.1 Kitasatospora sp. NPDC023120
TTTGGCACGCTGTTGAGTTCTCAAGGAACGGACGCTTCCTTCGGACCGCCTTCCAGCGGACCCTCCGGGCTTCGTTCTTTCGTGTTTCCAGCTTACCAGACGTTTTTCGCCCCGTTTACCGGAGCTTTTCGCATCTGAAATCTGGTGTTAACCGCCGAGTTGCGGCGACTCGACCAACCATAGCGGGTCGGTGGCCCGAGTGCGAATCGGGGCGCGCCCGGTGTCGCCCGGTTGGCGGCATGATTTGTTGCTCTCGCGAGCATATACAGCAATGGTCCCGATTCGCCAAGATGCCTGTAGAGTGCGGCGCATCGGCCGAGAGGACTAGACCACTCGTGGGCTGGTGAGACGCCGGCCGGTAGGCGGGCGAGGGCGGGGGGTTCGCCCGGCAATGTCGACAGATGTCCGTAGTTGACATGATTTAGGCTTCAGCTGATCGTCGTGCCGCTTCTCGCGGCCGCTCGCTGTACTGGCACTTGGGAGGCACAACCATGACCACTGTGACGTCGCCGCTGACCGGCAAGGTCGTCGGGCTCGCCGGCGTGCCGGACCCGGTGTTCTCGGGCGCGATGGTCGGCCCCGGCACCGCGATCGACCCGGTTCGTCGGCCCACCGAGGCGGTCGCTCCGGTGGACGGCGTCGTGGTCTCCATGCACCCGCACGCCTTCGTCGTCGTGGACGCCGAGGGTCACGGTGTGCTGACCCACCTCGGGATCGACACCGTGCAGCTCAACGGCGAGGGCTTCGAGCTGCTCGTCAACAAGGGCGACACGGTGACCCGCGGCCAGGCCGTCATCAAGTGGGACCCGGCCGCCGTCGAGGCCGCCGGCAAGTCGCCGATCTCGCCGATCGTCGCGCTGGAGGCCACCGCGGGTTCGCTCGGCGACCTGCGGGAGGACGGCGAGGCCATGGTCGGCGACGCCCTGTTCAGCTGGAGCTGACCCCTCTCTATATCCCCCACACAGACTCAGCGGAGAACAGGTACATGGAGAAGACACTGCGCGGCGTGGGTGTCAGCCACGGGGTCGCGATCGGCCAGGTGCGGCACATGGGGACGGCGGTGCTGGAGCCCCCGGCCACCCAGATCCCCACCGAGGACGCCCCGCGGGAGCAGGCGCGTGCCCAGGCCGCCGTGGAGGCGGTCGCCGCCGACCTGATCGCGCGCGGCAACCTCGCGGGCGGCGAGGCGCAGGCCGTCCTCGAGGCCCAGGCGCTGATGGCGCAGGACCCGGAGCTGATGGCCGACGTGTCCCGCCGGATCGCCGTCGGCAGCAGTGCCGAGCGCGGTGTGTACGACGCCTTCGCTGCCTACCGTGCGCTGCTGGCCTCCGCCGGCGAGTACCTGGCCGGGCGGGTCGCCGACCTGGACGACGTCCGCAACCGCATCGTGGCCCGGCTGCTCGGGGTGCCGATGCCGGGTGTGCCGGACAGTGACGAGCCGTACGTGCTGTTCGCACGGGACCTGGCGCCGGCCGACACCGCGCTGCTGGACCCGACGCTGGTGCTCGGCTTCGTGACCGAGGAGGGCGGGCCGACCAGCCACAGCGCCATCCTGGCGCGGGCGATGGGCGTGCCGGCCGTCGTGGCGCTGCCCGGGGCGACCGACGTCGCCGAGGGCACCGTCGTCGCGGTGGACGGCAGCTCGGGCGACGTGCTGCTGGAGCCGTCGCCGGAGAAGCAGGACGAGCTGCGGGCGATCGCCGCCGAGCGCAAGGCCGCGCTGGCCGCATCCTCCGGCCCGGGGCAGACCTCGGACGGGCACCGCGTCCCGCTGCTGGCCAACGTGGGTGGCCCGGCGGACGTGCCGGCCGCGCTGGAGAACGGCGCCGAGGGCGTCGGCCTGTTCCGCACCGAGTTCCTGTTCCTGGACGACTCGGCGAAGGCTCCCGGCGAGGAGAAGCAGGTCGAGGCGTACCGCAAGGTGCTGGAGGCGTTCCCGGAGGGCCGGGTCGTGGTCCGGCTGCTCGACGCGGGCGCGGACAAGCCGCTGGACTTCCTCACCCCGGCCGACGAGCCGAACCCGGCGCTCGGCGTGCGCGGTCTGCGCACCCTGCTGGAGCACCCGGAGGTGCTGCGCACCCAGCTGCGGGCGCTGGCCACGGCGGCCGAGGGCCTGCCGGTGCACCTCGAGGTGATGGCCCCGATGGTGGCCGACCGCAAGGACGCCAAGGACTTCGCGGCCGCGTGCCGGGAGGCCGGGCTGGACGCCAAGTTCGGTGCGATGGTGGAGATCCCGTCGGCCGCGCTGCGGGCCCGGTCGATCCTGCAGGAGGTCGAGTTCCTGTCGCTGGGGACCAACGACCTCGCGCAGTACACCTTCGCGGCGGACCGCCAGGTCGGTGCGCTGGCGCGGCTGCAGGACCCGTGGCAGCCGGCGCTGCTGGACTTGATCGCCGCTGCGGCCGACGCCGCGCGGGTGTCCGGCAAGACCTGCGGCGTCTGCGGCGAGGCGGCCTCCGACCCGCTGCTGGCCGTGGTGCTGACCGGTCTGGGCGTCACCAGCCTCTCGATGGGCTCCGCGTCGATCCCGTACGTGCGGACCGCGCTGGCCAAGTACACGCTGGCGCAGTGTCGCCGGGCGGCCGAGGCGGCCCGGGCGGCGGACAGCGCCGAGGAGGCGCGGGCCGCGGCGCAGCAGGTGCTGTCCGGCGAGTAGTGGGCCGGACGTAGAGACGGGAAGGGGGCGTCCCCGCCATCGCGGCGGGGGCGCCCCTTTCGTGTGCGGCGAGGGCCGGTCAGGCCTGGCGCTCGACGCGCAGCTGCTCGAAGAAGCGCAGGTGCTCGATGTTGTCGACGGAGCCGGGGTTGACGGCCTGCTCCAGCGGGGTGCCGGAGAGGATGCGCTTTACCGGGACCTCGATCCGCTTGCCGGTGAGGGTGTGCGGGAGGCCGCGGACGACGACGACCTCGTCGGGGACGTGGCGCGGGGAGAGTTCGCTGCGCAGCGAGGTGCGGATGCGGCCGACGAGGTCGTCGTCCAGTTCGGCGCCGGGCGCGAGGACGACGAACAGCGGCATCCAGTAGCCGCCGTCGGGCTCCTCCAGGCCGATGACCAGGGACTCGGCGATCTCGGGCAGGCGCTCGACCACCTCGTAGATGTCCGAGGAGCCCATCCGGACGCCCTGGCGGTTGAGGGTGGAGTCGGAGCGGCCGTGGATGACGACGGTGCCCCGGGAGGTGACGGTGATCCAGTCGCCGTGGCGCCAGATGCCGGGGTACATGTCGAAGTAGCTGTCGTGGTAGCGGGTGCCCTCGGGGTCGTTCCAGAAGCCGGTGGGCATGGACGGGATGGGCTTGGTGACGACGAGTTCGCCGACGGCGTCGGTGAGCGGCTTGCCCTGGACGTCCCAGGACTCGACGGCTGCGCCCAGGCAGGGGGCCTGGATCTCGCCCAGGTACACCGGGAGGGTGGGGACGCCGCCGACGAAGCAGGAGCAGACGTCGGTGCCGCCGCTGACGGAGGCGAGCCAGACGTCCTCCTTGACCTCGTCGTAGATCCAGCGGAAGCCGTCGGGCGGCAGCGGGGAGCCGGTGGTGCCGATGCAGCGCACGGCGGAGAGATCGAGGTCGCGGCCGGGGTGGAGCTCGGCCTTGCGGCTGGCGATCACGTAGGCGGCGGAGGTGCCGAGGACGGTGGCGCCGGTGCGGGCGGCGACCGACCAGAAGGCGCCGGTGTCGGGGTGGCCGGGGCTGCCGTCGTAGGTGACGATCGTGGACCCGACGAGGAGGCCGGCCAGCAGGAAGTTCCACATCATCCAGCCGGTGGAGGTGTACCAGAGGAAGCGGTCCTGGGGGCCGAGGTCGAGGTGGAGGCCGGCCTGCTTGAGGTGCTCGAGCAGGATGCCGCCCTGGCTCTGGACGATGGCCTTGGGCAGGCCGGTGGTGCCGGAGGAGTAGAGGACCCAGAGCGGGTGGTCGAAGGGGACCGGCTCGAAGACCGGCTCGACCTCGTCGGCGACCAGGTCGTCCCAGTGCAGGGCGCCCTCGGGGGCGGGGCCGCCGAGCAGCGGGACGTGGATGACGGTGCGCAGGCTGGGCAGCTCGCGGCGCAGCTCGGCGACGACGTCGGCGCGGTCGTGGTCCTTGCCGCCGTAGTGGTAGCCGTCGATGGCGAAGAGGACGGCGGGTTCGATCTGCTGGAGGCGGTCGAGGACGCTGCGGGCGCCGAAGTCGGGGGCGCAGCTGGTCCAGACCGCGCCGACGGCGGCGGTGGCGAGGAGGGCGACGGCGGCCTGCGGGATGTTGGGCAGGTAGGCGCTGACGCGGTCGCCGGGGCCGATGCCCCGGGCGCGCAGGGCGGCGGCGAGGGACCCGACCTGGCGGCGCAGTTCGGACCAGGTGAGGACGACGGGCTCCTCGGTGGTCTCGTCGAGGTGGAGGATCGCCGGGCGGTCGGCGTTGGCGCCCTTCTCTCCGTTGGGCCTGGGCTCGGCGGCGCGCAGGGCGTGCTCGGCGTAGTTGAGGCGGGCGCCGGGGAACCAGCGGGCGCCGGGCATGGCCGCCTCGGCGAGGACGGCGTCGGGCGTCTGGGTGAAGCGGACGTCGAACCACTGGGTGACCGCGGTCCAGAACCGGTCGAGGTCCTCGGTGGACCAGGTGTGCAGGTCGGCGTAGCGCTCTGCGGCCTGCTGGTCGTCGGCGGCCGGGGCGAGCGGTGCGGCCGGGGCGCCGTGGTGTTCGGCGGCCCAGGCCTGGAAGGCCACCAGGCTGGTGGCGGCGGCGCGAGCGGGGTTGGGGCGCCAGAGCGGCTGGTCCTGGGGTGGGGTGCTCACGGTGGTGGTCTCCCGGCCGGTGGTGGGGACGGGAGTGCTTGTGGCAGACCCGTCCGGTTGGGCTGTCGGTGCAGACCATGCCATGTGTGCGCCCGTCGCGCCAGGGTCGCCCGGTGACTGGCCCGCTGGTCAGCGGGGGGTGAACTCTCCGCTGAACCAGCGGCTCAGGACGCTGTTGTGGAAGTCCCAGACGAGCGCGGTGTCGGCGGTGGCGAGGAACCAGCCGTCGGTCTCGTCGGTGGGGAGCGAGGGCGGGAGCTCGGCGAGCGGGCGGGCGGGGAGCAGTCCGCAGAGCATCACGAAGCGGCCGTTGGGATCGGAGGCGGTGTGGATCAGGGTGACCTCGGCGGGGTCGGCCGCGATGCCGGTCTCCTCGCGCAGTTCGCGGACACAGGCCTGCTGCCAGCTCTCGCCGTAGTCCATGTAGCCGCCGGGGAAGGCGAGTTCACCGTAGCCGGGCTCGATGGTGCGGCGGATGACGACCAGGGCGGGGTCGGCGTCGGGCCGGGTGACGGGCAGGACGGTGACCGCGACGGGCAACGGGTTGCGATAGCTGATCTCGGCGCAGCCGGGGCAGGTACGGGGCCAGGCGAGGGTGCCGGGCGGGTAGGGCGTGCCGCAGAAGTGGCAGTGGGAGAACGGCCGGTGGACGGTCTGGGTCGCTTCGTCAGTGGTCATGGCCGGATGGTAGCCCGGTGGGTCGGCGGTGGGACCGGGTCTTCGGTGCTCAGCGGCCGTCGCCCGGCAGGCCCTCGCCCGACAGTCCCTCGCCGGGCGGGGCGTCGCGGGTGGGGCGGAGCAGGGCGGGGTGCAGCAGGCGGGCGCCGCCGGCGTGGTAGGTGCGGGCGCGGGGGCCACCGCGGGTGCCGCCGCGCTGGGTGGTGGTGCCGGTGCTCTCGACGAAGCCGGGGACGGAGAGGACCTTGCGGTGGAAGTTGCCGGGGTGGAGCTTCTCGTCCCAGACCGCCTCGTAGACGGCGCGCAGGTCGGGGATGGTGAAGTCGTCGGGCAGGAAGGCGGTGGCCAGCGGGCTGTACTCGAGCTTGGCGCGCACCCGGTCGAGGCCGTCGGCGAGGATCCGGGCGTGGTCGAAGGCCAGGGTGAGCGGCGTGGGACCGGTGCGCCCGTCGACACCACCCCCGTGGGTGTCGTCGGGCGCACCGGCGGCTACGGACCGGCCGCGGGGCCGGAGGTCCAGGTCTCGGACGGGGTGCCAGGCGGCGGCCGCGGCGTCCGTCCCGGCCTGGGGGTCGGGGAGGTCCGGTGCGAAGGCGAGGTAGGCGACGGAGACGACGTGCATCCGCGGGTCCCGGTCCGGGTTGCCGTAGGTGCCGAGCTGCTCCAGGTGGAAGCGGCAGGGCCTGGCCTCGGCCTCGGCGGCACCCTGCAGGCCCGTCTCCTCGGCGAGTTCGCGGGCGGCCGCTTCGTCCAGGCTCTCCTCGCCGGCCCGCAGGAAGCCGCCGGGCAGTGCCCAGCAGCCCTGGTAGGGCGGGGCGCCGCGCTCGACGAGCAGGACGTGCAGGTTGCCGTGGCGCAAGGTCAGAGCGACCACGTCGACCGTGACGGCGATCGGGGCGTAGGCGCGCGGGTCGTACGCGGCGAGCCACTCCTGCTCGGCCGCGGGACCGGTGCTCTGGTCCTCCGCCGCCATCGCCCGGTCCTCTCCGTACTCGATCTTGCTGTTCGGTCTTGTTGTTCGGTGTGGTCAGGTGCTGTCGTTCTCGGCCTGAGCACAACGTAGGCGATCGCGTTCCTCGGCGGCAAATGCTTTTCCCGGCCCGCGGGGGCGTCCGCCTTCTAGGCTGTGACCAGCAACGACCATGCCAGAGGAGGCCGACATGCCCACTGCTCCCCCGCCGGACTTCGCCGCGGCGCTGGCCGCCGGTCCGCTGGTGCTGGACGGCGGGATGTCGAACCAGCTGGCGGCGGCGGGGCACGACCTCTCGGACGGGCTGTGGTCGGCGCGGCTGCTGGCGGACGACCCGGGGGCGGTGGTGGCGGCGCACCGGGCGTACTTCGAGGCCGGCGCGGACGTCGCCATCACGGCGAGCTACCAGGCGAGCTTCGAGGGCTTCGCCCGTCGCGGGATCGGCCGGGCGGAGGCCGCGCGGCTGCTGGCGAGCAGCGTCGAGCTGGCCCGGGAGGCGGTGCGGGCGGAGCCGGGCGGGCGGCGGCGCTTCGTGGCGGCGTCGGTGGGTCCGTACGGGGCGGTGCTGGCGGACGGTTCGGAGTACCGGGGGCGGTACGGGCTGGGCATCGGCGAGCTGGCGGCCTTCCACCGGCCGCGGCTGGAAGTGCTGGCGGCGGCCCGGCCTGACGTGCTGGCGCTGGAGACGGTGCCGGACGCGGACGAGGCGCGGGCGCTGCTGGAGCTGGTCCGCGGCCTGGGGGTGCCGGCCTGGCTGTCGTACAGCATCGAGGGCGACCGGACCCGGGCCGGGCAGCCGCTGGCGGAGGCGTTCGCGCTCGCGGCGGAGGTGGACGAGGTGGTGGCGGTGGGCGTCAACTGCTGCACCCCGCAGGACGCCGACCGGGCGGTCGCGCTGGCCGCCGAGGTGACCGGGAAGCCGGTGGTGGTCTACCCCAACAGCGGGGAGCGGTGGGACGCGGAGCGCCGGGGCTGGCGCGGGGAGCCGACGTTCCGCTCGGCCCGGGTGGGCGGCTGGCTCGCGGACGGGGCCCGGCTGGTGGGCGGCTGCTGCCGGGTCGGCCCGGACGGGATCGCGGCTCTCGCGGCGGAGGTGGCGGTGCGCCGGGGCCGCTCGAACGACGCGGAAGGCTAGTCGGCCGCGGAGGGGTTACCGAGGGGGAAGGTGCACGAAGAGAGCAGGGCCTGGCAGACTCGTCCCGTCACCACTGCGGTCGACATTGTCGACCGCCTGTCAGCGCGGAGGTACTCATGCCCGGCCCGATCCAGTCGCTCTCCCGGGCCGCCGCGATCATGCGCCTGCTGGCCGGCGGCGAGCGCCGCCTGGGCCTGTCCGAGGTCGCCACGGCGCTGGACCTCGCCAAGGGCACCGCGCACGGCATCCTGCGCACCCTGCAGCAGGAAGGGTTCGTCGAGCAGGACCCGGAGAGCGGCAAGTACCAGCTGGGCGCGGAGCTGCTGCGGCTGGGGCAGAGCTACCTGGACGTGCACGAGCTGCGGGCGCGGGCCCTGGTGTGGGCGGACGACCTGGCCAGGGCGGCCGGGGAGACGGTCTACCTGGGGGTGCTGCACCAGCAGGGCGTGCTGATCGTGCACCACGTGTTCCGACCGGACGACACCCGGCAAGTGCTGGAGGTCGGCTCGATGCAGCCGCTGCACAGCACCGCGCTGGGCAAGGTGCTGGTGGCGTACGACCCGGTCGCGCGCGGGGAGTTGGGCGACGGACCGTACGAGTCGTACACCGTGCGCACGCTCACCCGGGCCGCGGACGTGGACGCCGAGTGCGCGCTGATCCGCGAGCGCGGCTGGGCGGACTCGATCGAGGAGACCTGGGAGGGCGTGGCCTCGATCGGCGCGCTGATCCAGGACCGGCGGCGCAACCCGGTGGGCGCGGTGTGCATCAGCGGGGCGGTGGAGCGGGTCTGCGAGGACGGCTTCGTGAAGCCCTCGCTGGTGGCCTCGGTGCGCAGCGCGGCCCGCGCGATCTCCCGCGATCTGGGCGCCGGCCGGTTCTGAGCGGAGCATTCATTTCGTCACGCTGAGGCGCGGACGGGCGGTTGGCCTGTCCGCGCCTTGGCGTTTTGTCCCGTTTCGGGGCGCTCCGCTCGGTAACTTCAAGGGACCGGTCGAGGCAAGGGTCACAGCTGCGTAACCCTGCCTTGACGTGGGGGCGACCTGCGGAGGAAGCTTCCGCATGACGGTCGACATTGTCGAACGATGGCCGGATCGACCACTCCCACTGATGCGCTCACCCGCACGGTGATCGGTCCGGCCACCTGCCCCCACCCGCACCTCCGGGCCATATGGACAAGGGAGTCTTTGTGTCCGCGTTCTCCAACGGCGACGTCTTCGTCGGCGAAACCCTCGGCACTGCCGCCCTGATACTCCTCGGCGGTGGCGTCTGCGCCGCCGTGACCCTCAAGAAGTCGAAGGCGATCAACGCCGGCTGGCTGGCGATCACCTTCGGCTGGGGATTCGCGGTCCTCATCGCCGCCTACATGTCGGCTTCGAAGTCCGGCGCCCACCTCAACCCGGCCGTCACCATCGCGCTCGCGGTCAAGAGCGGCGACTGGAGCCAGGTGCCGCTCTACATCGGCTCCCAGATGCTCGGCGCGATCATCGGCGCCGTGCTGGTCTGGGCCACCTACCTCGGCCAGTTCCAGGCCAACAAGGAGCCCACCCTCGGCATCTTCTCGACCGGGCCCGAGATCCGGAACCCGATCCAGAACGTGCTCACCGAGGTCATCGGCACCTTCGTGCTCTGCATGGCGATCCTCACCCTCAACCCCGACCTCAAGGCCATGGGCACCCTGATCGTCGCCTTCACCGTCGTCGGCATCGGCCTCTCGCTGGGCGGCCCGACCGGCTACGCGATCAACCCGGCCCGTGACCTCGGCCCGCGCATCGCGCACTCGCTGCTGCCGATCCCGAACAAGGGCGGCTCCGACTGGTCGTACGCCTGGGTCCCGGTCGTCGGCCCGATCCTCGGCGGCCTCGCGGCCGGCGGCGTGTACAACGCCCTCTTCTAAAGGCCGGGTTGTACCCCGCCGAGCACGGGGACTGACCGAGAAGCGCGTCAGACCCACCCACCCCGTATCCCACGAACCCGAGCCGAGGACCCTCCCCATGACCTCCACCGGTAACTACATCGCCGCGATCGACCAGGGCACCACCTCCAGCCGCTGCATCATCTTCGGCGCCGACGGCCGGATCGTCGCCGTCGACCAGCAGGAGCACCGGCAGATCTTCCCGCAGCCCGGCTACGTCGAGCACGACGCCGCCGAGATCTGGACCCGGGTGCAGTCGGTCGTCCGCGGTTCGCTGGAGAAGGCCGGCCTGACCAAGGACGACATCCGCGCCATCGGCATCACCAACCAGCGCGAGACCACCGTCCTGTGGGACAAGAACACCGGTGAGCCGGTGCACAACGCGCTGGTCTGGCAGGACACCCGCACCGAGGCGCTCTGCCGCGAGCTCGGCCGCAACGTCGGCCAGGACCGCTTCCGCCGCGAGACCGGCCTCCCGCTGGCCAGCTACTTCGCCGGCCCGAAGATCCGCTGGCTGCTGGACAACGTCGAGGGCCTGCGCGAGCGCGCCGAGGCCGGCGACATCCTGTTCGGCACCATGGACACCTGGGTGATCTGGAACCTCACCGGCGGTGTCAACGGCGGCAAGCACGTCACCGACGTGACCAACGCCAGCCGCACCATGCTGATGAACCTCAAGACCCTCGCCTGGGACGAGAGCATCGCCGAGTCGATGGGCGTGCCGATGGCCGTCCTGCCGGAGATCCGCTCCTCCGCCGAGGTCTACGGCGAGGCCGTCGGCGACCTGGCCGGCGTCCCGGTCGCCTCCGCGCTCGGCGACCAGCAGGCCGCGCTGTTCGGCCAGACCTGCTTCGACGAGGGCGAGGCCAAGTCCACCTACGGCACCGGCACCTTCCTGCTGCTCAACACCGGCGAGAAGATCGTCAACTCGTACCACGGCCTGCTGACCACCGTCGGCTACCGGATCGGCGACCAGGCCCCGGTGTACGCCCTGGAAGGCTCCATCGCCGTCACCGGCTCGCTCGTGCAGTGGCTGCGCGACCAGCTCGGCATCATCTCCACCGCCGCCGAGATCGAGACCCTCGCCAACACGGTCGAGGACAACGGCGGCGCCTACTTCGTCCCGGCCTTCTCCGGCCTGTTCGCCCCGTACTGGCGCTCCGACGCCCGCGGTGTGATCGCCGGTCTGACCCGGTACGTCACCAAGGGCCACCTGGCCCGGGCCGTCCTGGAGGCCACCGCCTGGCAGACCCGCGAGGTCGTCGACGCCATGCAGAAGGACTCCGGGGTCGAGCTCACCGCCCTCAAGGTCGACGGCGGCATGACCAGCAACAACCTGCTCATGCAGAACATCGCCGACGTCCTGGACGCCCCGGTCGAGCGCCCGTACGTGGCCGAGACCACCGCCCTCGGCGCCGCCTACGCGGCCGGTCTCGCCGTCGGCTTCTGGAACGACCTCGACACCCTGCGGGCCAACTGGCACCGCGCCGCCGAGTGGACCCCGCGCATGGACGAGGCCACCCGGGAGCGCGAGTACAAGAAGTGGCTCAAGGCCGTGGAGCGCACCATGGGCTGGGTGGAGGAGGAAGAGGACAACTGACCGACAAGCCGGTCGGGGCCCCGTGCCCCGGCCGGCCGCCCGCTGTTTCCGGCAGCGGGTGTCACCGGTTTTCACCGGCCCGCCGCACCGGGCCGACCGGCCTCTCCCGAGGGGCCGCACCGCACACGAGAGGAGTAACGGCGTCGCCCGACCCGCGCGCCGTACACAACCACCATGGCAACCATCCCGACCCTGGGCGCCGAGCGCACCGCCGGCCGCACCGCCTCCCGCGCCGAGACCCGCGAGCTGCTCGGCAAGGCCACCTACGACCTGCTGGTGATCGGGGGCGGCATCCTCGGCACGGCCGTCGCCTGGACCGCGTCCCAGGCCGGCCTGAAGGTCGCCATGGTCGACGCCGGCGACTTCGCCGGCGCCACCTCCAGCGCCTCCTCCAAGCTCGTCCACGGCGGACTGCGCTACCTGCAGACCGGCGCGGTCAAGCTGGTCGCGGAGAACCACAAGGAGCGCCGCGCGCTCTCCACCGACGTGGCCCCGCACCTGGTCAACCCGCTGACCTTCTTCGTCCCCGTCTACAAGGGCGGCCCGCACGGCGCCGCCAAGCTCGGCGCCGGCGTGTTCCTGTACTCGGCGCTGTCCGCCTTCCGCGACGGCATGGGCCGGGTCTCCACCGCCGCGCACGCCGCCCAGCAGGTGCCCGCGCTGCGGACCGAGGGCCTGCGCTCGGTGGCCGTTTACGGCGACCACCAGATGAACGACTCGCGCGTCGCCGTGATGACCGTGCGCGCCGCCGTCGACGCCGGTGCCGTGGTGCTCAACCACGCCGAGGTCACCGGGCTGCGCTTCACCGGCGGCCGGGTCACCGGCGCCGAGCTCCGCGACCGCCTGGACGGCGCCGAGTTCGGCATCGACGCCCGCCTGGTGCTCAACGCCACCGGCCCGTGGGTCGACCACCTGCGCAAGATGGAGGACGCCGGCGCCGCGCCGTCGATCCGCCTCTCCAAGGGCGCCCACGTCGTCGTCAAGCGCCGCTCGCCGTGGCGCGCCGCGCTGACCATCCCGATCGACAAGTACCGCGTCTCCTTCGCCATCCCGTGGGAGGACCACGTCCTGCTCGGCACCACCGACGAGGAGTACACCGGCGACCCGAAGGACGTCCGGGCCACCGACGCGGACATCGACCAGATCATGGGCGAGGCCGCGCACGCGATCCGCGACGAGCACCTCGACCGCGACCTGATCACCTACTCCTTCGCCGGCCTGCGCGTGCTGCCGGGCGGCCCGGGCGACACCGCCGCCGCCAAGCGCGAGACGGTCGTCACCGAGGGCAAGGGCGGCATGCTGTCGGTCTCCGGCGGCAAGTGGACCACCTACCGCCACATCGGCCGCACCGTGCTGGAGAAGCTGGCCCACGTGCCCGGCACCAGCCTCGGCGAGGACATGTCCCCGATCGCCCCGACCGTCCCGCTGCCGGGCGTCGGCGCGCCGAACGCGGTGGCGCACCGCCTGCTGATCGACCGTGAGCCGGGCTCCCGGATGGAGCCGCTGGTCGCCAAGCACCTCGCCAGCCACTACGGCACGCTCTCCTTCGAGATCGCCCGTCTGATCGACGAGAACCCTGAACTCGGCCGGCCGATCCACGCGGACGGGCCGGACGTCTGGGCGCAGGTCGCGTACGCGGCGGACAACGAGTGGGCGTACACCGCGGACGACGTGCTGCGCCGCCGCACCACGATGACGGTCCGCGGGCTGGACACGCCGGAGATCCGGGCCGAGGTCGAGGCCTTCCTCGCGGAGCGCGGGAGCAAGTAAGAACTGCGGTACGGCGGGCGGGCGTTCGGGGTTTCCCCGGGCGCCCGCCCGTCGTTGTGCATTCGCGGCGTCAGATCGGCTGCCCAGCCTTGACCACGTGCCTGAGGTGGCGCTCCGGGCGGGTGAGGACGGTGAGGTCGGCCAGCGGGTCGCCGTCGACGACGAGCAGGTCGGCGTGGGCGCCCGGGGCGAGGGTGCCGATCTCGCCCGCCATGCCGAGCAGCCTGGCCGCCGTGGTGGTCGCCGAGCGGAGCACGTCGGCGACCGGCTGGACCTGGGCGCGGAGGGTGAACTCCTCCAGCTGGGCCGGGTGCAGCGGGCCGAGCAGGTCGCTGCCGTAGACCAGGTTGACGCCCGCTCGGTGGGCGCGTTCCAGGGCGTCGAGGCCCTGGTCGCGGACCTCGGCGAGCTTGCCGACGGAGGCGGGCGGCAGGCCGGAGGCGGCGCCGAGCTTGGCGGTCTGCTCGTAGGCGACCAGGGTGGGGACCAGGTAGGCGTCCTTCTCCAGCAGCAGCTCGACCGTGCCGTCGTCCAGCAGGTTGCCGTGTTCGACGCAGCGCACCCCGGCCCGCAGGGCGCGGTCGATCGCGCGCGGGTGGTAGGCGTGCACGGTGACGTAGCGGTTGTGGTTCTCCGCCTCCTCGACCGCCGCGCGGATCTCCTCCTCGCTGTACTGGACGGCGGCGATCTCGTCGTGCGGGGAGGCGACCCCGCCGGAGAGCAGCACCTTGAGGTGGCGGGCGCCCTTGCGGAACTCGTCCCGGGCGGCGGCCCGTACGGCGTCCACGCCGTCGGCGATCCGGCCGAAGTTCGGGCGGGATTCGCAGCAGGGCAGGGCGTCATCGTCGAGCGGGCGCAGGTCGCCGTGGCCGCCGGTCTGGGACAGCGCCTTGCCGCCGTGCAGCAGCCGGGGGCCGAGCGCCAGTCCCTCGGCGAGGGCGCGGGCCATGCCGTGGTCGGCGCCGCCGACGTCGCGGACGGTGGTGAAGCCGCGGCGCAGCATGCGCTCGGCCTCGGCGAGGGCGCGGACGGTCGCGTAGCCGGGGGTCCAGTTGGCGACGTCGTGCAGGTCGAGCGTGGTGACCAACAGGTGGACGTGGGCGTCGATCAGGCCGGGCAGGACGGTTCCGCCGCCGGCGTCGACCACCCGGACCTCGTCGGTGGCGGCGGGCGGGCGGCCGGTGCCGGTGGCGGCGATCCGGCCGTCGGCGGCCTCCAGCCAGCCGAGGTCGGTGCGGGTGCCGTCCTCGGGGTGGAGCAGGTGGGCGTTGGTGATCAGCAGTCGGCTCATGGCGGTGCTCCCCCTCGGATCCGGTGCGGCTCGCACCGGCGGTTCAGTACGGCTCGTATTGAATACGACTCGTACTGAATACACCATGTACCGTTCTCCTGTGAACCCAGCCCCGGCCGATGCCGCCGCCCCACGACCGCCCCGCCGCCGCGTCCACACCCGGGCCCGACTGCTGGCAGCGGCGAGCGAGCTGTTCCTCACCGTCGGATTCGCGCGGACGAGCATCGAGGACGTCTGCACCGCCGCCGGCTACACCCGCGGCGCCTTCTACTCGAACTTCGGCAGCAAGGAGGACCTGCTGCTGGCGCTCTTCGACGACCAGGCGGCGCAGCGGATGGCCGAGCTGGAAGAGCTGGCCGACGCCTGCGAGGCGCTGGCGCCGCAAGAGCGGGCCCGGCTGCTGGTCGAGGCGCTGCTGCGGGTCGAGCCCGCGGAGACCGGGTGGATCCTGCTGTTCCTGGAGTTCCGCCTGGTCGCCGCGCGGACGGAGGCGCTGACCGAACAGGTCGCCGAACACGACCGGACGGTCGCCCGGGCACTCGCCGACGTGCTGGAGCGGGCGCTGCCGGAGCTGGTGCCCCCGGGCGCGAGTGCCGGGCAGGCCGCGGTGGTGATCCTCGCGGCGCGGGAGGGGCTGCTGGCCCGCACGGCGGCGGGCGGTACCACCGCGGAGGAACTGCTGGCCGCGACGGCGGCGGTGCTGTCGGGGCTGCTGGGGCACGGGGGCTGAGGCCCCGGCAGACGCCGAGGGGCGGCACCCGTACGGTCACGGGTGCCGCCCCTCGGCGGTGCTGCGGTCGAGCCGGAGGTCGCTGGATGACCAGGCTCGGCGGCAGCTGGACGACCAGGCTCAGCGGCAGCTAGACGACCAGGCTCAGCGGCAGGATCAGGGCGATGGCGACGACCGAGATCACCGTCTCCATCACCGACCAGGACTTCAGCGTCTGCCCGACGCTCATCCCGAAGTACTCCTTCACCAGCCAGAAGCCGGCGTCGTTGACGTGCGAGAAGAACAGCGAGCCGGCGCCGATCGCCAGCACCAGCAGGGCCGCGTGGGTCGAGGACATGTTCGTCGCGAGCGGGGAGACGATGCCCGCCGCGGTGATCGTGGCGACCGTCGCCGAGCCGGTGGCCAGGCGGATCAGCACGGCGATCAGCCAGCCCAGCAGCAGCGCGGAGATGTGCCACTTGCCGGACCACTCGCTCACCGCGTTGCCGACGCCCACGTCGATCAGGGTCTGCTTGAAGCCGCCGCCCGCGCCGACGATGAACACGATGCCCGCGATCGGGCCGAGCGACTTGCCGACGGTGTCGGAGATGCGGGCCTTGTCGAAGCCGGCCGCCCTGCCGAGGGTGACCATGCCGAGCAGGGTCGCGGCGAGCAGGGCGATCAGCGGGGAGCCGATGAAGTCGAACACCCGCTGGCCGATCGCCTTCGGGTCGTCGATCACCACGTCCGCCAGCGCCTTGCCGAGCATCAGCACGACCGGCAGCAGGATGGTCGCCAGCACCGCGCCGAAGGACGGGGCGCGGTCGCGCCTGGCCGTCTCCTCGGGGGCGGCGGTGGCCGGGATCTCCAGCGGGCCGACCCAGCGCTCGGCGAGCCGCGCGAACAGCGGACCGGCGATGATCAAGGTCGGGACGGCGATCAGCAGGCCGAGCGCCAGGGTGATGCCGAGGTCGGCCTTCAGGGCGTCCACGGCGACCAGCGGGCCCGGGTGTGGAGGCACCAGGCCGTGCAGCACCGACAGGCCGGCCAGCGCCGGGATGCCGACCCGCATCAGCGGCACGTTGCCGCGGCGGGACACCAGCAGCACGATCGGGATCAGCAGGACGACGCCGACCTCGAAGAACAGCGGGAGTCCGAGCACCGCCGCGATCAGCGCCATCGCCCAGGGCAGCGCCTTGTTGCCCGTACGGGACAGCACGGTGTCCGCAATGATGTTCGCCCCGCCGGAGTCGGCGAGCAGCTTGCCGAGCATCGCGCCGAGGCCGATCAGCAGGCCGACACCGGCCACGGTGGCGCCGAAGCCTGTGGAGAAGCTGCTGAGCAACTTGTCGAAGGGAGCACCCGCGACGGCGGCCAGCAGGCCGGAGCCGAGCGTGAGGGCGAGGAACGGGTGCAGCTTCAGCTTGGTGATCAGTACGACGATCGCACCGATGCTCAGCAGCACCGCGATCAGCAGCTGGGAGTTGCTGCCGGTGTGCGGCAGGGCCGGTGGGGCGGCCGCCAGCAATGTGGGGGTGATGCTCACGCGAGGTCTCCATTGACGGGCCGCAGCAGCGCCACGGCCATCTCGACGAGTTCTTCGGGGGACGGGCCCACGTCCAGGACGGCGCCGCGCTCGTCCGCTTCCAGGGGCTGGAGGGTGGCGTACTGCGAGTCGAGCAGCGACGTCGGCATGAAGTGACCGGTGCGGTGGCTGAGCCGGTCCTCGACCAGCTCGTGACCACCGCTGAGGTGCAGGAAGAAGGCGTCCGGGGCGTCCGCGCGCAGGAGGTCGCGGTAGCCGCGCTTCAGCGCCGAGCAGGTGACCACGCCGCCGCTGCCGTCCTCGGTCCGCTCCTTGAGCCAGGCGCCGATGGCGCGCAGCCAGGGGGCGCGGTCCTCGTCGTCCAGCGGGATGCCGGCCGACATCTTGGCGATGTTGGCCGCCGGGTGGAACTCGTCCGCCTCGGCGAAGGGGAGGCCGAGGCGGTCCGCCAGCAGGCGGGCCAGGGTGGTCTTGCCGACGCCCGAGACGCCCATCACCACGACGGTGAGGGAGGTCTGCGGGAGGTCGTGGTTCTCGACGCTGAGACCCATGGGTGGTGCTCCTTCGTTGCCTGGCCGCCACTATCGCTTCAAAGGTATGACGTATTCAAGGGGAGGAAACCAAATCGTCATACTTTTACTTCCGGCGGCACGGCGTGGCGTGGACGGCGGACGGCGGACGGCGGGCGCCGGGCGGAGGGTGGCGCAGGGTGGGGCGGGGGGACGTCTAGGCTGGGCGGATGGAGATCCAGGGGCTGCCCGGGCGGCTGCTTGACGAGCTCGGGCCGGCGATCGCGTCCGGGGAGCTTCCCGAGGGTGCGGTACTGCGCGGGGAGGAGCTGGAGGAGCGGTTCGGGGTGTCCCGGACGGTGGTCCGGGAGGCGGTGCGGGTCCTGGAGGGGATGCGCATGGTGGCGTCCCGGCGGCGGGTAGGGATCACGGTGCTGCCGAAGTCGCTCTGGGACGTCTTCGACCCGATGGTGATCCGCTGGCGCCTGGCCGGGGCGGACCGGCCCGCCCAGCTGCGCTCGCTCGGTTCGCTGCGGATGGCCGTCGAGCCGGCCGCCGCGGCGCTCGCCGCGGTCCACGCCACCGACGACGATCGGCGCGAACTCAGCTCGCTGGCCGTGGAGTTGACGGTTTCCGCACGCGAGGCCGACCTGGCCACCTTCCTCCGGCACGACATCGCCTTCCACGCCCTGGTGCTGCGGGCCTCCGGCAACGAGATGTTCGCCCACCTCGGGGACACCGTGGGGGCGGTGCTGACCGGGCGGACCGAGTACCATCTGATGCCCCATCAGCCGGAGCCGTACGCGATCCGGCTGCACCGCGAGGTCGCCGACGCGATCTGCTCGGGGCACGCCGACGAGGCCGAGCAGGCGATGCGGACGATCGTCACGGGCGCCCTGGAGGAGCTCAACCAGCAGTTGGGCTGAGCCTCCGGCCCGGATGCTGCCCGGATGACACGTTTTGACGGCAGTTCGGCTGATTCGGACGCATAGTCCTGGTTCGACGGGGCAGAGTGAGCCGAGGGGGCGCGTTTCGTGTGCGCCCGTTCCGTGTCCAGCACCGAATCCGCGCCTGGGGGTCGCTCGATGTCCGTGCCACGCCGCCGTCGCCGCCTTCCCGACGAGGTGCGTGCCGCCGCAGTCCGGGCCGTGCTCTCCCTCGCCTTCACCCTGGTGGGTGTGGTCGTCGCGACGCTGGCCTCGTACGCGGGCAGTTGGATGCTGACGCCCGCGCTGATGGCCATGGGGCTCGGGGTGTTCGGCACCATGTGGTGCCTGCTGGAGATCCTGATCTCCCGCCAGGTCGCCGCCCAGCGGATGCGGACGCCGGGCTCCGCGCACCCGATGGCGGGCAGCCGGGCGCCCTCAGAGCCGCTGGCGGCCCGGCCGTTCCCGCGCCCGGGCCAGTCGGTCCACCAGCAGCCCTACCAGCAGCCGGGCCAGTCGGTGTACCACCAGCCGTACCGACACCCGCACCAGCCGCCGCAGCACCAGCCCGGTCAGCGGCCGCAGCAGCCTCCGTACCAGCCGCGGGTGTCGGCCCCGCGGCAGTGACACGGGCCGGCCGGCGGGCTAGTCGACCGGGCCGGCCGGCGGGCTAGTCGACCGGGACGGCCCGGTAGTGGGTGGTGATCCGGCCGTCCCCGTCCAGGACGTGGAAGGCGAGCATCGGCGGCTGGTCGAAGGTGATGCCGCGTCCGCCCTCACAGGGCAGGGTGACGGTGGAGACCACGCCGGGCGCGACCAGCAGCGCCAGGCCGGCGAAGGTGGTCGCGGCGGCGGTGTGCGAGTGGCCGCAGAACAGGGCGGCCACCCGGGGGTGGCGGCGCAGCACGCGGGCGAGGCCCGCCTCGCCGAACTGGCGGATCCCGTCGACCATCGGCAGGTGCAGCTCGACCGGCGGGTGGTGGAAGGCGACCAGGGCGGGCAATCCGGTGCGTCCGGCGGTGAGTTGCTCGTCCAGCCAGTCCAGCGTCTCCTCGTCCAGCAGGCCGCTGTGCTGCCCGGGTATGGACGAGTCGAGCATCAGCACGTCGGCGCCGGGGGAGCCGGTGCAGCCGGTTGATCGGCCCCTCCCCCGGCGCCTCGCCGAGCAGCACCTCGCGGTACGGCGCCCGGGAGTCGTGGTTGCCGGGGCAGGTGAGCACCTGGTGCCGGGAGGTCAGCACCTCGGCCACCTGCCGGTACTCCGCGGACCGGCCGTGGTCGGCGAGGTCGCCGGTGACCAGTACGCCGTCCAGCGGGCCGGACAGGGCGTCGAGGTACGCCATCACCTGCTCGGCCCGCCGCCGGGCACGCTTGCCGCCGTCCCGGCGGCGGACCTGCCCGAGGTGGGTGTCACTGAGGTGCGCGATCGTCAACATGTCGATCACGCTGTCCACTTCAGGACTGCGCGGGAACCTCCGCGGGGCGCTTGAACATCCGGGTGGCGGTGATCTCGCCGTGGATGGTCGGACCGTCCGGGTCCTGCGTGGCGGGCAGGCCTGGGCGCAGGTGCTCCTCGACCGAGATGTACTTGAGGCCCGCCCGCAGGTCGGCGTCGTTGCGCAGGCGGATCACCAGCGGGAACTCGGCGAGCGCGGTGGTGTCGAACAGGCCGGTGGTGTAGATGAGCTGGACGCCGAGCGCGTCGGCGACGGCGCGCTGGAGCTCCAGCAGGTAGGTGGCGTTGGCGCGGCCGATCGGATTGTCCAGGAACAGCGTGCCGGCGTGCCGCAGTTGGGACTGCCCGCGGTCGTTGGCGCGCAGCGCGGCCATCGTGCAGTACAGCGCGATGGCGGCGGTGAGCAGCTGGCCGCCGGAGAAGACGTCGGACATCTGGCCCACGCCGACCCGCTCGGCGCGCAGCACCGCGTCCGGCTTGAGGATCTCGACGCTGACGCCCTTGGGGCCGATCGCTGCGGCGACCCCGCGCAGCAGCAGGGACATGCCGTCGCGGCGCAGGTCGCTGTTCTTCTTGACGGCGGCGCGGGTGGCCTCGTCGATGACCTCGCCGAGGCGCTCGACCAGGGTGGCGTGGTCCGGGTCCTCGAAGCGGATCCGGAGGAACTCCTGGCCGGACCACTCCCCCAGGCCCTCGGGCAGCCGGGAGAGGCGCTGGGCGGCGCGCAGGGTGGTGAGCGAGGACTCGACCAGTCCGCGCAGCCGGTCCACGATCGAGCCGCGGTTCTTCTCCAGCTGGGCGAGCTCGTCGGTGAGCACCCGCAGCCGGGGTGCGAAGGCGGCGGCCCAGGCGGCGGCGTGCTCGGGCAGCGCCGAGGCGGGCAGTTCGCGGATCTGCTGGCGGGCGGGGGTGCGGACGGCCTCGTAGCGGGCGGCGTTGGCGTGCCGGACGAGGGCGTCGGCGGCGTCCCGGACGGCGAGTTCGGCGCTGGACAGCTCGCCGGCGGCGGTGCGCAGGCTGCGGCGGGCCTCGGTGGCGCCGGTGCGGGCCTCGGCGAGCGAGCCGAGGTACGGCTCGACCGGGTCGTCCGGGTCCTCCTGGTGGTCGCGCAGGCCGTCGCGCAGCTGGCCGGCCAGCTCGTCGAAGTCGGCGGCCGCGGACTGGGCGGTGTCGAAGGTGCGCTGGAGGTCGGCGTGCGCGGTGCGGGCGGCGTCCAGGGCCTCGCGGCGTTCGGCGAGGCGGCTGGTGGCGGTGCGCAGCAGGGCCTGGGCGTGCTCCGGGTCGGTGGGGACGAGGTCCTCGGGCAGTTCGGTGTGCGCCTCGCCGTCGGTCGGGGCGGAGCGCTCGGCGTCGCCGCGCAGGCGGCCGAGCTGCTCGCTGGCGGCGGCGGAGCGGGCCTCGATGGTGGCGACGAGTTCCTCGGCCCGGACGGCGGCCGCCTGGCGGGCCGGGCCGTCGGCGCCGTCGGGGCTGCCGAGGAGTTCCTCGGCGCGGGTGCGCACCTTGTTGGTGAGGCGGTCGAGTTCGGCCGCGGCGGCGGCCTCGTCGCCCTCGGCGCGGGCCTGTTCGGCGCGCAGGTCGGCGCCGACGCCGACCTTCTCGTACAGCTGGGAGGCGGCGCGGTAGGCCTCGCGCAGGGCGGGCAGTGCGGCGGGGGCGGTGTCGGCGGGCTCGTCGGTCTGCTCGGCGGCGGGGATCTCGGCGCGTTCGGCGCGCAGCGCCCGGGCCGTACGGCGGGCGTCGTCGGCGGCGCGCTGGGCGGCGCGGCGGTCCTCGTCGCAGGTGCGGGCGCGTTCGGCGCACAGGGCCTGGCGGCGGTCGCACTCGGCGGCGTCCTCGGCAAGTTCGCGCTGGCGGCGGGCCCAGTTGGCGCGCTCGCGCAGGCGGAAGGCGAGGCCGGAGAGGGCGTCGGCGCGTCGGCGGGCGCGCTGGGCGGCCTCACGGTGCTCCTCGTGGGCGGAGGCGGCGGCGGCGTGGTCGGTCTCGGCCTCGTCGTGGTCGGCGCGCAGGGTGGCCAGGGCGGCGGCGGCCTGCTCGGCGTGCTCGCGGGCGGCCTCGGCGGCGGCGGCGAGTTCGGCGAGGGTGCCGGGCGGGCAGCTGGCGTGCCAGGAGGCGAGGCGGGCGGCGAGGGCGCGGTCGGCGCCGAGGCGGCCGGCGAGTTCGCGGATGTGCTCCTCGCGGGCGCTCGCCCGGGCGCGCAGGTCCCGGCGCTCGCCGTCGGCGGCGGACTCGTCGTGCATGGCCGGGTTCGGCGGCACGAGAAAGAACGCGGGCTCGTCGGTGATCGGGGCGATCAGCGAGGCGGCGGCGCCGACGGCCACGGTGGAGCGCGGCAGCAGGGCGGCGGACTGCAGGGTCTCGCGGGCGCGCTCCAGCGAGGACGGGTCGGTGACGACCACGCCGTCGACGAGTTCGGGGCGGGCGGCGAGGATCGCGTCGTGGTCGGCCGGGTCGACGGACTGGGCGAGGTAGCGCCAGCCGGGCAGGGCGGGGATGCCGTGCTCGGCGAGGTACTCGACGGTGGCGAGGACGTCCGGTCCGGGCGGCAGCAGGCCGCCGTCGCCGAGGGCGGCGAGGATGCGGGAGTCGTCGGCGGCGGCGGTGCGGAGGTCGAACAGGTTGCGCTCGGCGGTGGCGATGGCCTCGTCGAGGAGTTCGCGCAGGTACTCGGCGTTGCGGTCGAGGACGGCGGGGGTGAGGAAGCCGGCGTCCTCCTCGGCGCCCTCTTGGTAGGGGGTGAGGGAGAGCAGGTCGGCGAGGCGCTGCTCGGTGGCGAGCAGGGCGGCGGTGCGCTGTTCGCCGGCCAGGGAGCGGGCGGCGGCCTTGCGGGCGTCGCCGGCGCGCTCGGCGGCGAGTTCGGCGCGCGAGGTGGCGGCGGCGGCCTCGCGCAGCCGGGCGGCGCAGGCCTCGGCGGCCGTCCGGGCCTGGGTGAGGGCGACACCGGCGGCCTTCTCGACGTCGGCGGCGTGCAGCGCGGCGCGGGCCGGGTCCACGTCGCCGTCGGCGTCGATGAAGCCGGCCTGCACGGCGGCTTCGGTCTCCTGCTCGACCTCGGCGAGGCGCTGGCGCAGGTGCTCGGCCTCGCTGCGGGCCTTCTGGGCGGCGGTGGCGGCCTCGGTGGCGCCGGACTGCGCCTTGGCGCCGTCCTCCTGGAGCTCGCCGGCGCGCTGCTCCTCGGTGTCGGCGCGGGACTCGGCGGCCGCGGCGGCGGCTTCCAGGGCGCGGGCGAGGGCGGTCGCGGCGCGGGCGCGGGCGGCGAGCGCGGGGGCGGCGTCCAGCTCGGCCTCGCGGATGGCGGCGGCGACCCGGGTGACCCGGTCGGCGGCGGCGCGCTGGCGCAGCACGGCCTCGGCGGCCTGCCAGGCGGAGTGCAGGGTGCGGGCGTCGATCAGCTCGCGGCGCAGCGCGGCGGCTTCGGCGGTGGCCGCGGCGAGGCTCAGCGTGGCGTGCCGGTAGGTGAGTTCGTCGGTGATGAGGGTGTGCCGGGTGCGGTCGGCCTCGGCGGCGGTGACGGCGCTCGCGGCGGCGGCGACCTCGATGGCGAGGTCCTGGGCGCGGTCGCGTTCGGCGCCGGCCCGGGAGGCGAGGGCGTGGGCGAGACGGCGGGTGCGGCGCTCGGCGGTGCGGTGGGCCTCGCGGACGGTCTCGCGGGCGGTGGTGGCTTCGGCGATGCGCTCCAGCAGGTCCAGCGAGCCGGCGGTGAAGTCGCGTTCGGCGGTGAGTTCGGCGCGGCGGCCGAGCTTGGCGGCGAAGCCGTGGACGAGGTCGGCGAGGCCGTCGGTGTCCCGGGTGTCGGTGACGGCGCGCAGCAGGAGGTCGGTGAAGTCGCTGTCGTGCTTGACCGCGAAGAGGCCGGCCGCCTCGCCCTCGTCGGCGTTCATCTCGCGCTGGTAGCGGAAGAGTTCGGGATCGAGGCCGAGCTCGCCGAGGTGTTCGGTCCAGCGGTCGTGGCCGTCCTCGAAGACCAGGTCGAGGTGGGGGTGGGCCTTGCCGGCCTCGGTGAGGGCGTCGCGGAAGCCCTTCATGGTGCGGCGGCGGCCGCGGGCCCTCTGGTCGCCGGCCAGGCTGACCCGCTCGGCGACCGGCAGGGAGTCGAGGGTGAGGCCGGGGCCGGGGCGGAAGGAGTACCAGGTCTCGGCGAACTTGCGCGGGTCGGAGGAGACCTGGCGGCCGCGCCACTCGCTGACCTTGCCGACCACGATCAGTTCGCCGGTGACGGTGTGCTGCCACTCCAGGGCGACGTGCCCGCAGTCGTCGGCGAGCAGGAACTTGCGCAGCACGCCGGAGCTGGCGCCGCCGAGGGTGTTGCGGTGGCCGGGGAGCATGACCGAGAAGATCAGCTTGAGCAGGACGGACTTGCCGCCGCCGTTCTCCAGGAAGAGCACGCCGGCCGGGGCGGGGCGGCGGACCGGGCCGTCGGCGTCCTCGCCGAACAGGCCGATCTGCTGCGGGGCCGGGTCGGCGACGGGCTCGCCGACGCCGCGCAGGTCGAGCACCGTGTCGGCGTAGCGGGCGCCGGCCGGTCCGATCGAGTAGAGGCGGACCCGGTTGAGCTCGTACATGTGCGGCGGTTCTCCGTGGCTTCCGTGACGGGGGGGTTGGTTCAGAGCGAGTGGAACGGCAGGCCGGCGTCGGCGACCAGTTCGTCGGAGGTGTCCGGCGGCAGCAGGCTGGCGGTGCCGTCGGAGACCGGGACGACGCCCAGGTCGAGCAGTTCGGCCATGGCGGCGCTGCCGGCCAGGTCGCGGACCTGGAGCTGGTAGCGGGCGGTGGTGCGGTAGGTGCCGCCGGAGTCGTCGGAGACCTTCTGCAGGAAGCCGGAGTCGACCAGGAACATCACGGCCTTGGCGACGATGCCGATGGTGGAGCCGGAGAGCCGGCGGGCGTCCTTGGTGGCGCCGGTGGCGGTGCGCCGGGCCCAGACCCGCCAGGCGGCCTCCAGGCCGGGGGCGTCGGACTGCGGGTCGGTGTTGGCGCCCTCGGCGTCGGCCTGCTCCTCCAGCCGGCGGCAGGCCTGGCGGACGAAGGAGTCGACGCCGTTGACGGTGATCCGGCCGAGGTAGGCGTCGTCGGCGAGGTCCTCGGGGCGGGGGAAGGCCATCGCGGCGACGGCCAGGTGGGCCAGGCCGTGCAGGAAGCGGTCGGTGGACTCGGAGGCGGCGCGGCGCGAGTAGTCGCCCATCCGGACGGCGAACAGCGAGTCCTCCGCGGCGGCCACGGCCATGCCGGCGCGCGGCGAGACCTCGAGGACGACCAGGCCCATGCCGGTGGCGATGGCGTCGGCGAGCCGGGCGAACGGCGGGTCCTCACGGTGGCGGCGCACGAGTTCGGCGTACTCGACGTCACGGGCCGGCAGCAGCTTGGCCTGGAGGCCGAAGGAGACCAGGCGGGCGGCGTCGGCGACGTCGGCCGGGGTGATCGGCGCGGGGGCGGCCGGCTCGGTCTCGGTCGCCCAGGACGTGTCGTGGTGGGTCGTCACGGGCGGTGCTCCTCGGGGGTGGCGCGGTGGTCTGGGTTCGTCAACGGGGGTTCCGGGCGGGTCAGCCGGCGTCCTTGCGGTCGGCGGCCATGCCGACCGCGTCGAGCAGGGCGCTGCCGACGATCAGGTCGGCGCCGCCGAACTCCGGGTCGCGCAGCGGGGTGCCGTCGTCCACGGCGAACAGCAGCCGCTCCTCGCCCTGGCGGTAGGCGGTGCCGACCGGTGGGCTGGCAGCGTGCACGGAGAGCAGGGCGACGAGGTACGGGAGG
The DNA here is from genome assembly GCF_055560835.1 of Kitasatospora sp. NPDC023120. Lineage (NCBI taxonomy): Bacteria > Bacillati > Actinomycetota > Actinomycetes > Kitasatosporales > Streptomycetaceae > Kitasatospora > Kitasatospora sp. NPDC023120. The sequence continues at coordinate 25,023 of NZ_JBVHHY010000031.1, forward strand.
TCCGGGTCCTGCTTGCGGGCGTCGGCGAGCAGGCCGGAGAGCCGGCGGGGGGCGTCCGGGGGCAGGTCGAGCAGGACCAGCGCGGCCTCCAGCTGGGCCTCGGAGAACCGGCTGTCGTCCGGGGTGGCGACCAGGTCCGGGTCGGGCAGCTCGGCGCCCAGGTGCTCGCGCTCGACCGGCGGGGTGAGCAGCAGGTCGACCAGGTCGGCGACCCGGACGGACACCGGGGTCCGCAGGCCGGCGCCGCGGGCGAAGAAGGCGCCGGTGGGGCGGACGGCCTGCTCTATCGGCAGCCGCAGCACGGGGGCGAGCAGCTGCCCGTACAGGTCGATGCCGCTGCGGGCGCCGGGGGTGGCGAAGGCCTGCCGGTCCTGCTCGGCACGGAACAGCGGGCCGGCTTCCAGCAGGCGGGTCTGCAGCTGGGTGTGGCGGCGGATGCAGTCCTTGACGATGTCGACCAGCTCGGCGGCGCGGCGCTTGTGCTCCGGGTCCTCGGCCTCGTCGCGGGCCTTGCGGATGTTGGTGAGAATCGCGTTCTCGTGCCGGTAGCGGTCGGCGATGTGGTCCAGCGCCTCCTCGATGAGGTCCGGGATCGCGCGCATCCAGTCGACGGCCCGGACGTTGCGGCGGGTCGCGTCGAGGGCGCGGCGCAGCGTCTCGGCGTACTGGACGGTGCGGTAGCGGGCCTGCTCGGCGGCGAGCTGGGCGTCGGCCAGGCGGCCGCGGCGGATCAGCACCTCCAGCTTGACCTCGGCGGCGATCTGGGCCGAGGTGACGTCGGTGTCGAGCGCGCCGACCAGGACGTTGACTGCCTCGTCGGTGGTGCGCAGGTAGACGCCGCCGTCGGGGCCGGGCACCTCTTCGATCAGCTTGAAGTCGTAGTCGCGGCGCACGTACTCGCCGTCCGCGCCGAAGGTGCCGTAGACGGCGCGGAAGCCGCGGTCCACGCTGCCGACGTTGATCAGCGACTCCAGCACCCAGCGGGCCACCCGCTCGTGCTCGGCGGTGGGGCGCCCGGCGGCCTGGGCGGCGACCCGGGGCAGCAGGCGGGCGAGGACCAGCTCGCGGTCGGCCCCGGTGTCGAAGTCCATGTTCAGGGTGACCAGGTCGATCGCGGCGAGGCCGACCTCGGCCATCGCGTAGCCGCCGTACTCGCCGGCCAGGTTGACCTTGCGGTTGTCCAGGTCGTGCAGCGGGGCGGTGCAGGCCAGCGCCTTGAGCCGGCGGGCGAGGCCCTCGTCGGCGGCGGGGCCGGGCGCGGGGCGCGCGACGGCCGGGCCGGACGGTCGGAGGCCGGGCTCGGTGGGCGGGTCTGCGATGGCGGTCACGGGGGACAAGATTAGAGGTTCGCACCGACATCGACCGAAACGGACCTTGCGGGCGGACGGAGCGGCAGGTGGGAGCCCGTCCGAGGGGCGATTTCAGAACGGTGTTTCGACGGGATTCCGCCATTCTCGAACCGGCATTCGAGAAATCGGTGAGGGCGGCGCAATGGTTCGGTGATGATCGACCCATGCTCACCCGACCGGCCAAGGCGGGCCTCGCCGTCGCGCTGTCCGTGACCACCCTCACCACCGGTTCCGTCCTCGCCACCGGCACCGCCGCGGCATCGACCGCCAAGGCGCCCGCGACCAAGGCGTCCGCCGTCGCGGTGTCGACCTCCGCGCAGCACGTGACCGTGTCGCAGAGCGGGAACTACCCCGGTGGTTTCTTCACCTCCGGCAACATGTCGGTGAGCTGGGTGTCCGCCGGCACCGCCGACCTGACCGGCTCGACGCACTTCACCGTCGACCTCCCGCCCGGCGTCACCACCGACGGCGCCATGTTCTACTCCACGCCGTACGACTACACCTTCACCGAGACCCTCTCCCCGGACGGCCGCCACCTGGAGGCCGTCCTCACCGGCACCCGGGTGGTCGGGAGGAGCGAGTTCATGAAGCTCAACCTGCGCACCACGCCCGGAGTGCCGATCACCGGCGTGATCACGGTGACGGCCGGCAACCCGAACGACACCGACCCGACCGGCCACATCTCCCGCTACGACCTCGGCACCGGCGGCTACCTGTCGGCGACCGTCCAGGCCGCGCCGGGCGTCACCGGCCTCGACACCACCACCGGTCCGGGCACCGGGGGCACCGCGGTGACCGTCAGCGGCACCAACCTCGCCCACGGCATGGTGCTGGTCGGCGGCATCCCGGCGGCCGGCAGCTGCACCGACACCGCCTGCACCGTGACCACCCCGGGCGGCTCGGGCAGCGCCCCGGTCAGCGTGGTGACGCCCGGCGGCACCGCCACCGCGGCGGCCCGCTTCGACTACACCAGCGCCGCTCCCCCGGCCCCGCCCGCACCGGCGGTCAGCAGCCTGAGCCCGGCGAGCGGCCCGCTCGCCGGCGGGACCCGGGTGAACGTGATCGGCAGCAACCTGGCGTACGGGACGGTCGCGTTCGGCGGGGTGCCGGCCGCGCACGTCTCCTGCGGTCCGTCCTTCTGCACGGCCACCGCTCCGGCGGGCAGCGCGGCCGGGCCGGTGAACGTCACCGTCACCACGGCGGGCGGGACCAGCGCGCCGGCGACGTACACGTACACGGCGTAGCGACCACCGGCGGTGCCCGGGTGCCTCGGCGCCCGGGCACCGTCGCGTTTCCGGGGCCTTTCCGTTTCCGGGGCCTTTCCGGTTCCGGGGCCTTCGCGTTCCCGGAGGCCTTCGCCTCTGCGGGCTCGAGTCGCAGACCCGAGGCAAGTTGAACACGTTCAAAAGGAGGGTCTAGAGTCGGTTCCGCGCAGACGGGACAAGGCTCCGCCTGCAGTTCGGAGGTGCAGAGGTGTACGAGATGGACGGCGACCCCGCGGTCGTCCTGCGCAAGGTCCGGCGATGGCTGTGGTTCTTCCTGGTCTGCCTGGTGCTCAGCGGCCTGACCGCCTTCCCCCTGGAGACCGAGACCCGCCTGCTGGTCGACTTCGTGACCGGTCCGGCCGCCCCGCTGACCGACCACTTCCCCGCGGTGACGGCCTGGTTCGAACGCGTCCACACCGGCATCGCCGAGACCAATGACCGCTACCCCTTCCTCGCCTACGGCACCGACTGGCTGGCCTTCGCCCACCTGGTGATCGCCGCCGCCTTCTGGGGCCCGCTCAAGGACCCGGTCCGCAACATCTGGGTGATCCGCTGGGCCGTGCTCGCCTGCGGGGCCGTCATCCCGCTCGCTCTGATCTGCGGACCGCTGCGCGGGATCCCGGTGGTGTGGCGATTCATCGACATGTCGTTCGGGGTCTTCGGCGTCATCCCGCTGCTGATCGTGCTGCGGGCCCTGCGTCCGCTGGAACGTTCCTTCCGGGAACCGGCGCCCGCCCGCTGAGCCGAGGCGGCCCGTACGCCCCCTGTGGCGCCGCCCCGGGGCGCGTGGGCGCTGGCCGTACGCCGTGGGGCCCGCCGGGGCCCGGGTCACGGACAACGGCCTTCATCCGCAGGCCCTACCATCTGGCTCAACAGCTGCTGGGAGGCGGACGGGCGTGGCCGATGCGGTGATCGATCTCAATGCGGACCTCGGCGAGGGGTTCGGACGCTGGACGCTGACCGACGACGAGGCGCTGCTGTCCGTGGTGACCAGCGCCAACGTCGCCTGCGGCTTCCACGCCGGGGACCCCTCGACGATGCGCCGGGTCTGCGCACTGGCCGCCGAGCGCGGCGTCCGGATCGGCGCCCAGGTCTCCTACCGCGACCTGGCCGGCTTCGGCCGCCGCGCGATGGACGTCCCGCCGGAGGAGCTCGCCGACGAGATCGCGTACCAGATCGGCGCCCTCCAGGTCTTCGCCCGCGCCGCCGGCTCCAAGGTCTCCTACGTCAAGCCGCACGGCGCCCTCTACAACCGGGTGGTCGCCGACTCCGACCAGGCCGAGGCCGTGGTGGCCGGCGTGCTGCGGGCGGGCGCGGTCTGCGACGGGCCGCTGCCCGTCCTCGGCCTGCCCGGCTCCCGGCTGCTCGAGGTCGCCGAGGGCGTCGGGCTGCCGGTGGTCGCCGAGGCCTTCGCCGACCGGGCGTACGCCCGCTCCGGCGCCCTCGTCCCGCGCCGCGAACCCGGTGCCGTGGTGCACGACCCCGAGTCGGTGATCACCCGCGCGGTCGACATCGCCCGGGACGGCGCGGTGGAGTCCGTCGGCGGCGAGCGGATCACCGTCGAGGCCCGCTCGCTCTGCGTCCACGGCGACACCCCCGGCGCCGCCCAGCTCGCCTGGCGGGTGCGCGGCGCCCTGGCCTCGGCCGGGGTCCGGGTGGAGGCGTTCACGTGACGTCCGGCACCGGTCCACCGGACGGCTCCGGGCCGCCGGACGGCTCGGTCCGGGCAGATGCCTCGGTCGGGGCGGACGGCTCGGTCCGGCGGGACGGCCCGGTCCGGCGGGACGGCCCGGTCCGGCGGGTCGGCGCGCGGGCCTTGCTGGTCGAGGTGCCCGGGACGGCCGAGGTCGCGGCGCTGTACGGATGGCTGCGCGAGCAGCGGGAGGCGGGGGCGCTCGGCGAGGTCGAGGAGCTGGTCCCGGCAGCCCGCACGGTGCTGCTGGACGGCGTCGCGGACGTCGACGCGGTGGTGCGGCTGCTGCGCACGGCCCGTCCGACGGCGGCGGAGACGGCGCGCGGGCCGCTGCTGGACGTCCCGACCGCGTACGACGGCGCCGACCTGGCCGAGGTCGCCGCGCTGTGGGGGGTCTCCGAGGAGGCCGCCGTCCGGATCCACACCGAGCCCGAGTACGTGGTCGCCTTCTGCGGCTTCGCCCCCGGGTTCGGCTACCTCACCGGCCTGTCCGCCCGGTACGAGGTCCCGCGCCGGGCCACCCCGCGCAGCTCCGTCCCGGTCGGCTCGGTGGCCCTGGCCGGCCCGTACACCGGGGTCTACCCGCACCCCTCCCCCGGCGGCTGGCAGCTCATCGGCCGTACCGCGCTCCCCCTCTGGGACGCCGACCGGACTCCCCCGGCCCTACTGGCCCCGGGCGTCCGGGTCCGGTTCACGGTGCGGCGGGAGGGAGAGCGGGCGTGACCGTGGGCGCGGGGACGCGCCGATGAGCGAACCGGCGGCGGTGCGGCCCGGGCCGCACCGCCGCCGGTCCCGGTCAGCCCTGGCCGAGTGCCTCTGCCGCGGCGACCGCGAAGCCGTCCGGGTTGTCGAGCATGATGTTGTGCCCGCAGTCCGGGACGGCGACCACCCGGACGCCCGCCGCGCGCAGCCCGTCCGCAGCGACCGGCTCGCCGTCCGCCGCCGGGTGGAGGTAGGTGCGCGGGAGGTCGAGGCCGAGCAGCAGCTCGCGCATGGTCGGCACCGTCGCCCGGGCGAGGTGGCCGGCGCTGCGGTACAGCGCTTCCGGGCCGGCCAGCCGCATGGTGGACCACCAGAACTGCCCGACCCGCTCGGCGACCTCCGCCCGGCCTCCGGCCAGGAACTCCGCCTCGGTGTAGCCCGCGATGCCGCTGCTGCCGGGCCGCTGCCGGTCGGGCTCGATCCGGTCCAGGTTGGCGTCCACCATGACGAGCCGGGAGACCAGAGCGGGGTGCCGGTGGGCGAGGACGATCGCGATCGCGCCGCCCATGCTGTGGCCGATCACCTCTACCCGGTCCAACCCGGCCGCCCGCACCGCCGCCGCGACCGCGTCGGCGTGATCCTCCAGCGTGTACCCGAACTCCACCGGCCGGTCGCTGATGCCGAAGCCGAGCAGGTCCATCAGCAGCGAGCGGCGCCCGGCGAGCAGCGGGTGGGCCGCGGCGGCCGCGAAGTAGACCGGCGAGGTGGCACCCAGCCCGTGCAGGTAGAGCCGGGCGGGCTCGGCGCCGGGCAGCTCGACCCAGCGGATCCGGTCGCCGTCGGGGGTGACGGGGGCGTAGCGCATCGCGAGGACTCCTCTACCAGGGGAAACACCGGGGACGCCCGGGAATACCCGGGGACGCCGGAGACCATACCTCGATGCCGAGGTATCTCGCACCCGATATACCAATGGATCGAGGGATGGCCGTGAGAGGGTGTCCCCATGCTCAAGCTCGCGATCCTCGGGTTCCTGTACGACCGGCCGCTGCACGGCTACGAGCTGCGCCGCCACCTCTCCGCGCTCTCCGGGCACGTCCAGCCGATCAGCGACGGCACGCTCTACCCCGCGATCAAGCGCCTGGAGGCCGCCGGACTGCTGGTCCGCGAGACCGAGCCCGGCAGCGCCGCCGCACCCCGGCACACCCTGCACCTCACCGAGGCCGGCCGCACCGCGCTGCTCGACCGACTGCGCGAGCCCGAGCCGCTGGACATCAGTGACGAGAACCGCTGGTTCACCCTGCTCGCCTTCCTCCGCCACCTCGAGGACCCCACCGCCCAGGCCGCCGTGCTCCGCCGCCGCCTGGTATTCCTCTCCGAGCCCGCGAGCTTCTACTACGACGGCGAACGCCCGATGGGCGCCGAGGAGTTCGCCGACCCCTTCCGGCGCGGCCAGCTGCTGATCGCCCGCGCCACCACCGAGGCCGAACTCGGCTGGCTGCACACGACCTTGGCCGAGCTGGAGGGCGGCGCCGAGCAGTAGCAGGCCCGCCCGGAACGCGCCGCGGCCCGTGCCGACCGTCGAACGGTCGGCACGGGCCGCAGGCGAGAGGTTCCGGCGCCTCGGATCAGTGCTGGTGGTGGGCGTGGACCACCGCGTGGCCACGCCCACGGCCGATCATCCACTTGTTGACCGGGACGGTCAGCGTGAAGGCCAGGGCCAGCGAGGCCGCGAGCGACACCCAGAACAGCAGGTCGCCGAGGCCGGCGTCCATCGCCCCGGGGACGGTGACCATCACGGTGTTGTCGATCAGCTCCATCACCAGGATCGACACGGTGTCGGCGGCCAGCGCGACCTTCACCGCGGCACCCACGTCCAGACCGGCCTTCAGCACGCCGCGCATGGTCAGCGCGTAGCCGAAGACGAAGGCCAGGAGGATCGAGAGCACCACGGTCGCGCCGTTGTGCAGACCGAAGGCGGTGCCGAGCACCATGCCGAGGATCTCGCCGATGGCGCAGCCGGTGAGGCAGTGCAGGGTCGCCTGCGCGGCCATCCGCCAGCTCGCCCCGCCGCCGTGGGCGCCGTGGGCGCCGTGGTGGCCGTGGGCCTCGTGGTGACCATGGGCCTCGTGGTGACCGCGCCCGCCGGACTGCTCGTGGTGGTCCCGGCGGTCCTGCTGTTCATGGTGCCCGTGGTGGTCCTGGTGCTCGTGCTGTGCGGGGTGTGCCATGTCGTCCTCCGCTTGCCCCGGCGCCCGTTCGGCGCCGCTTCCCTCGCTCCGTCGATGGTCGAAGTTATACCCCCATGGGGTATCCGGCAAGCCTTTTCCGGCGCCCTCTTTCCCCCCGCGCCCATCCGTGCTCGGATGGCGGACATGGCTGACGACCGACGCAAGGGCTACGACGGAACCGGCGAGGGCGCGATCACCCCGGACGGCTGCGCCGTCGAGGTGTGGACCCGCCTCCCCGCGGGCGACGCCCCGGACGTGATCGAGGCCGCGGTGCCGCCCGGCGCGAGCATCCTCGAACTGGGCTGCGGCGTCGGCCGGATGACGCACCCGCTGACCGACCGCGGCTTCACCGTGACGGCCGTGGACGAGTCCGCCGAGATGCTGGCCCGGGTCCGCGAGGACGTCCGCACGGTGCGCAGCCCGATCGAGGAGCTGGACCTCGGCGAGCGCTTCGACGTCGTCGTGCTCGCCTCCTTCCTGGTGCACGCCGGTGATGTGACGGTCCGTCAGAAATTGCTGGAGACCTGTCGCCGCCACGTCGCGGAGGACGGCTGCGTGCTGGTGCAGCGTGAGGGCGAGGACTGGCACCTGAACGTGCCGCGCGAGACCGCGATCGGCCCCGGCGCGTGGTCCCGGCTGGTCTCCGCCACGCCGGTCGGCGACGGCGTGAACTCCGTCCGCTGCGAGTACGAGTTCCCGGACGGCGTCTGGACGCAGACCTTCCTGTCCCGCCCGCTCGGTACCGAGGCCTTCGAGCAGGCCCTGGCCGACGCCGGCCTGACGGTCGAGCGGTACCTGACGGAGGACCGCACCTGGGTCCGGGCCAGGCCCGCGGACCGGCCGCACAGGGCCCGCTGACCGGGACCGACCCCCGCCGCGGGCGACCCGAACGGGCCCGCACGCAAAGGCCGGACAAAGGGTGAACAAAGAACTGTCACTTTCACCCCGTACCATCGGCCGCGCGCCGGGCCCGTGCGCGGCCTGCGGGCCGGGCGGGTCGCGGTCGTCCGCACGCCCGTTCCGACCCGCGAGGACCCGCCCATGCCGCCCATGCCGCCCCTGCCCACCGCCCGACGGATACCCCCGGCGGGTGCCCGGTGATCAACTGGTTCCACGGGGCCGTCCTCGGCCTGATCCAGGGGCTCACCGAGTTCCTGCCGATCTCCTCCAGCGCCCATCTGCGGGTCTTCTCCGCGCTGCTGGGCTGGGACGACCCGGGCGCGGCCTTCACGGCCGTGACCCAGCTCGGCACCGAGACGGCGGTGCTGATCTACTTCCGCCGGGACATCGCCTCGATCGTGACGACCTGGGCCCGGTCGCTGGTCCGCCCGGCGCTACGCTCGGACCCGGACGCCCGGATGGGCTGGTTCGTGATCATCGGCACGCTGCCGATCGGGATCCTCGGCAAGCTGTTCCAGGACACCATCGAGACCCATCTGCGCGACCTGCGCATCATCGGCACCACGCTGATCGTCTTCGGCCTGATCCTGGCCTTCGCCGACCGCACCCGCGCCGTCCGCCACGCCCGTCCGATCAGCGACCTCACGCTGCCGCACGCGGGCATCTACGGCTTCGCCCAGGCCCTGGCACTGATCCCGGGCGTCTCCCGCTCCGGCGGCACGATCAGCGCGGGCCTGCTGCTCGGCTACAGCCGGGAGGCGGCGGCCCGCTACTCGTTCCTGCTGGCGATCCCGGCCGTGCTGGCGTCAGGGACGCTGGAGCTGTTCAAGATCGGCGAGGGCCCGGCGCCGGCCTGGGGGCCGACCATCCTGGCCACCCTGATCGCCTTCGCGGTCGGCTACGCGGCGATCGCCTGGTTCCTCAAGTACATCTCGAGCCACAGCTTCCTGCCGTTCGTGGTCTACCGGGTGCTGCTCGGCGTCCTGATCATCGGACTGGTGGCCGGCGGCGTCCTGACCCCGGACGCGGGCTCGGTGAAGTAGAACCACGTTCCAGAACCGCGGACCAGGAGGGCTCTCGAGGACCGCGCTCCAGGAGCGTGCTCGGAACCCGGTCGCGGATCCGGAAAGCAGTGGGCCGGGACACCCGACGGTGTCCCGGCCCGCGCAGCTTCGCGGAGGGCAGCCAGCCCTCTAACGCCCGAACTCCCGGGCGGCGGTCAATCGGCCGCGTACGGCGGCGTGGACCTCGGCCTCCTCGGCCGGGTCGGCGGCGAGCCTGCGCAGCCGTTCCAGCACGCGCGCGTCGCCCGTGGTGGCGACATGGCGCGCGGCGAGCTCACGCGTGGACTCCTCGCAGTCCCAGAGGCACTCGACGGCCGGCCCCTCGGGAAAGTGCACGTCGGTGGCGGCGAGCGCCCGGGCGGCGCGACCGCGCAGCTCGGAGGAGGCGGCCTCCCCGTAGATGTGGCGCAGGACCGGTACGGCGTCGGCGGCGGCCAGCCGCCCCGCACCGTCCACCAGCGACCCGAGCCCGGTACCGCCGACCCCGCGCACGGAGACCCAGCGGCGCAGTCCGGCGACCACCAGCGGCGCGTCCTGCGGCTCGCCGGCGTCGGCGAGGAGCCGGACGGCGGCCTCGCCGAGCGCACTGTCCGCGCCCCCGCTGGCCGGGTCGGCCCAGCGACGGGCCTGCGCCAGCACCTCGGGACCACGCATCCGGCCGAGCAGCTCCAGGGCGGCCCGGACGACCCGGTCGTCCACGTCGGCGGCGGCGGCCTCGATCAGCTCGACGGCGGCCGGATCCCGTTGGTCGACCAGGTGGCGCAGGGCCGCGCGGCGGGCGCCGGGCAGGCCGTTGCGGGCGGCTTCCAGCAGCACCGGACGGTCCTCGGGCCGGACGACGGCGGTCAGGCAGCGGGCGGCCGCGGCGGCGCGGCGGTCCACCGCGTCGGGGCCTTCCGACGAGCCGGTGTCGGGCGCGGGCTCCGGGCGGGCGTCGGGCCGACCGAGGAAGGCACCGACGCCGACACCGCCCAGGTCGCCCTGGTCGGCCCAGGCCAGCACGTCGGCGGTGGACCAGCCGGGGGTGACCCCGCTGCGGTTGATCTGGCGTTGCCAGAGGTCGAAGGGTGACTGCTCGGCGGCGGCCGCCACTCTCGGGTGGTAGGCCGCCCACAGCCGCCACGGCCGCGGCTCGTACGCGTTGCGGATGAACTCGCGCAGCTCAGCGTCGCCCTCGGGGCCCGGCGCGAAGTGGTCCAGCACGGCGGTGCCGAGCAGCAGCAGGCCGCGGTCGTCGTCGCGCAGGGCGAGCTCGTCGAGGGCCCAGGCCCAGTTGGCGCCGGTGGCGGCGTACTCGCGCAGCAACAGCAGCGCGTCGCGCCGGCCGTACGCGGCGAGGTGGCCCAGGACGGAGAGGGCGAGGCCGGTGCGGCTCTCGTCGTCGGTGACGAGGTCCTCGGCGGAGTGGAGGTGGTCCTCGATGCCGTCGAGGGACGCCTCGAGCTCCATGTAGAGGCGGGCGTAGTAGAGGGAGCGGCTCTCGACCTGCCAGTCGGCTCGCGGATCCCTGGTGACGCACTCCTCCAGCGCGGCGATGGCCTCGGCACGGTCGGCGGCCAGCGCATGGAGCTGCCCGTCACCACGGCCTCGCTGCAGGAGGCCTAGGAGGCTGGCACTGGGTGCTATCACTGGCTCGAACATGAGGTCAGCATCCGTTGCGGCGGTCGTAGTGGCAACGGGATTTCCGTCGCCGGGGTCTCTGGTCGGTACTGCGGTGGGCGCCCGGGCGCCGGAATCACCGAAGGTTACCGCCTCACGCACCCGTCCGCACACAGGGCGACGGAGCCCGCTGCCACAGTGGCATATGCCAGAGGAATTTTGCCTGCGATCTGTCCAAATCGCCCACGGGGGTGAGGACGCTGTGCGACAGTCTTCTCACTACCCGAGCGACCCGCACAAAGCGGGCCGAACCCGAGCAATGGACCCGTCATGAACATGCCCTTAGGCGCCGCCCGCCCACCGGGCACCGCCACGGTGGACGGCGCCCCGGCGGGCGCGAACGGGACGGACGACGGCGGCACCGGCGGCGACGCCGACTGCGGAACGGACGGCAGAGTGGACGGCACGGCGCGGGAGCCGTCCGGCCCCTACCGCGGTGACGGCGGCAAGGACGACGGTGCCCTCGACGGCGACACCGCCCTGGCCGGCGACGGGGTCCCGGACGGCGATGACGTCCTGGACGGCGACGGCGTCCTCGGCACCGCCGAGTGGGACCTGCTGACCGACGGCGTCCGCTGGAACGCGGAGACCTACCTCCTCCTCGGCTGCGACCCGGACCACGGCCCGCTCAGCCTCGACCGGCTGCCCGACCGCCTCCCCGAGGCGGACCGGCCGCTGCTGCGCCGGATGATGACCGACGCCTTGGTGCACGGCCGCGTCTCCGTCGGCACCCTGCGGATCCGCCGGCCCGGCGGACGGCACGCCGGAGTCGAGTGCGCGGGCGAACCCGTCCTCGGCATCGACGGCACCGTCACCGCGCTGCGCATGCTGCTCCGTCCGGCACCGACGGACTGAGCCACGGCACCCCGGGGCCGAGCCGAGCCACCACGCGGCTGAGCCAAGGCGCCGCCGGACCGCGCCGAGCCACCACGCGGCTGAGCCAAGGCGCCGCCGGACCGCGCATCACCGCACCGCGGCGCCTTCGAGCCCCTTCAGGTCAGCCGCGGCCGGTTCTTGGCGTCCGCCGCCCGCAACTCCCGCCCCAGCTCGGCCCGCAGCTCGTCCACCACCGGCAGCCCCCGGTACGCCGCCGTCAGCCGGTACATCTCGCGCAGTCGGTCCCAGGTCCGGTGCGAGGAGTTCTGACCGATCAGGTTCATCACCATCTTGGCCTGCAGCTCCGCCGCGTCCGGCTCGCCCGTGATCAGGTGCACCGAGGCCAGGGTGATCCGGTCGAACAGCGCCGAGCGCAACTGCCCGGTGCCCTCCCGCAGGGTGATCACCTGTTCGGCGCGCTTGCGGGCCTTGGGGGCCGCCGCCGGGTCGTGCTCGGCCAGCGTGCGCAGTACCAGGGCCTGCATGCCACGCAGTTCGGCTTCGTCGAACACCTGCATCCAGGACGGCGGCGGCTCCGGCGACTCCTCGGCGAACAGGTCTTCGGCCTCGCCGAGCAGCCGGTAGGTGTCCTGGGAGTGCCCGATCGAGGCGTGCGCCCAGGCCTCGACGGTGTTCAGCATGGCGCGCGTTCTGGGCGCCGGCCGTCCACCGGCCGCCTTGGCCGCCGACATCAGGTCGAGCGCGTCGTCGGCCCGGCCCAGGTGGACCATCTGCCGCGCGGCTCGGGAGATCGCCTCGCCGGCCCGCGGCCGGTCGCCGGCCTCCTTCGCCGCCTCCGCCGCGATCATGAAGTACCGCTGGGCGGTGGGCTCCAGGCCCACGTCGTGCGACATCCAGCCCGCCAGCACCGCGAGGTTGGCCGCGACCAACCACAACCGCTGCTCCACCACCTGCGGGTGGCGGTGCGTCAACAGCCCGCCTACCTCGTTGAGTTGACCGACCACCGCCTTGCGCTGCAACCCGCCACCGCGGGCCGCGTCCCAGGCCCGGAACACCTGCACCGAGCGCTCCAGCGACTCCACCTCGTCGAGCCCGACCGGGCCCGCGTCGTACACGTCCACCACCGGGCGCGCCCCGCTCCCGGTGACCACCTGGCGCGGCCCGGGGACGGCGGCCGCGTACGCGACCGCGTCCCCGCCCAGCCAGCCCTTCAGCGAGTCGGCGATGACCGCCCCGGCCGTGAGCGCGGCTCCGGCGCCCACCAATCCACGTCGGTTCAGCATGAGGTCCATTCCCGTGAACTCGGTGAGGACCGCGGCTGTTCGATCCGGCGACCATGGCACTGCTGCGGACGGCTCCGCTCCGGACCTGGTGGGCCGGTGTCGTTCCAGACCGAGGTCCTCAGTGGTGACGACACGGCCGAGCCGCTCCGTGAACACGGCTGCCAGCACCCTCGGCACCGGATCGCGCGGGATCTCCCCCTGCTCGATCCAACGCCGTACCCTCGAGGTGTCGGTGGACAGTTGCATCTGTCCCATCGCGGCACCACGACGGTTGACCAGCCGCGCGAGCTCGCCCTTGGACCATCCGGTCAGGACGAACAGATCGGCGAGTCGGGTGTTGGGTCCCCTGCTCAATGAAGCCCCCAGGTTCCTCGGCTCCTCCGAGGCTAGAGGCTCCGGCAAGTGCCAGGCGAGCATTCGCCACGGTTCGCCAGGGCCCGCCAGACTACTAAGCCAGTGCCCGACGGGTGTGTTGTAGGGGTGCGCCACCTCGCCCCCCGGGTCGGGCGGCGTCCCACCGGCGTCGGGGCAGTCCCCCGACGGTGTCACGGGACGCTCCCGGTCCTCACCCGAGGGGGTGGCGCGGCCGGGTGGCGCGGGAGCGCCGGGCACGGCCACGGCAGTCCGGCCGACCGCATTCCCCAGGGTGCGGACGGTCGGAGCACCGCCGAACAGGGGTTCCCGACCCCGCGTCCGTGCCCGGCGCCCGCGCACCACCCGCCGCACCGCCCGCCGCACCGCGGCGGCGCGGGAAGCGCAGGCAGCACCGCACCACCGCACCGCACCGCACCACCCGCAGGGCCGCCGTCACGCCAGGAAGCACACGGCACCGGCCCTCCCCCGCCCCCGCGGGGCCGCACCCGCCGACGGACCGGAAGGGACCACCCTCAGCCCATGTACTCCTCAGCGACGACCCCCACGCCCACCACGACCCGCACCGCGCTGCGCCCCCCCACCGCAGCCGCCGGCCGGCCCGGCCCCAAGCAGGTGCCCCCGGCGAGCCGTCCGGCGGCTCCGCGCGGCGTCGAGGGCCGGGCCACGGACACCCGGGTCGTCCCGGCCGGCCGTACGGCGCCGGTCCCCTCCGGCCGTACCGCGCTGGGGCTGCGCGGGCCCGAGACCGCCCCGCCGGTCGGCGGCCGGATCCCGCTCGCGCGGCAGGCCGACGGCCAGGTGCTCCGCGCCCGGCGGCCCGGCCAGCCCGTCGGGCCGGAGCGGATCGACCCGGCGGCGCTGCAGACCCCGTCGGTCCGGGCCGCGCTGGCGAGCGTCTCGCGGATATGTCCCGCGTTCACCCCGCGCCAGGTCCTGCGCGAGGGCAGCCGCCACATCCTGGTGGCGGGCACCATCGGGCGGGCTCCGGTGGTCGCCAAGTGCCTGGCGCCGCAGGCGGTGCGGAGTGAGTACTTCGAGCAGCTGGTGGCCGACTTCCACCACGAGGTCGCGGTCTACCGGGCGTTCGTCCGGCACCGCCCGCCGGTGCGGCTGCCCCGGCTGGTCGCGGCCGACCACGACCGCTGCGTGCTGGTCATGGAGCGCGTGCCCGGCCGCCCGGCGGCCCGGGAGCGCCACCCGGTCAACGCGCCCACCCCGGGCGAGGTGCGGGCGCTGCTCAACACCGTCCGGACGCTGAACCTGTGGCGGCCGCCGACCGACGTGTTCCAGCCGCGCCTGGACTACCAGTTGGAGATCGCCCGCTACCACTCGGTGGGCCAGCTCACCGACCGGGACGCCGGCGACCTGCGCGGCCTGCTGCACGGCCTCGGGAACACCCCGATGCAGCTCTGTCACGGCGACGCCCTGCTCAGCAACATGCTGCTGGCGCCGTCCGGCCCGGTGCTGGTCGACTGGGAGCAGGCCGGCTGGTACCTGCCCGGCTACGACCTGGCGGTGCTGTGGAGCGTGCTCTCCGGGGACACCGCGGCGCGCCGGCAGATCAGCCAACTCGCCCAGAGCGGCGGCACACTGGCCCGGGACGCGTTCCTGGTGAACCTGGTGCTGGTGCTGATGCGGGAGATCCGGCTGTACGACGTGCCGGGCGCCGGCGAGGAGCAGCGGATCATGATCCGTCGGCTCTACGACGACGCCGCACTGGCCCGCCGTGCGGTCCGGGCCGCGGTTGGGACGCGCTGAACCACCCGGTCCGGGCCGGCGGTTCACGGGCCCGGACCACCCGCTCGGCCGTGACGGCGCCCGGCTGTCATGGCCGGGCGCCGTCATGGCCGACTGCTGTCACGGCCGGGCGCCACGCTCCAGGGCGGCCCGGCCGGCGGCCTCCAGGACGGTCTCGTCCGGCGCCAGGTGCACCCGGCTGCTGAGCACGTCCCGCAGGTAGCGCTCCAGCGGGTGACGCCGGCTCAGGCCGGGGTTGCCGGTGAGCGCGACGGCCTGCTGGACCGCCGCCGTCGCGGCCCGGGTCGCCAGCAGGTGGGCCGGTCCGGTCCGGGCGACGGCGTCCGGCTCGCCCCGGTCCACCCGGGGCGCCAGGCCCTCGAGCAGTTCCTCGGCGCCGATCAGCTGGGCCTCGATCTCGCCGAGGGCGCAGCGGTACCGGGGCAGGGTGCCGAGCGGCTCGGTCAGGTTGGCCGGAGTGCGCTGGTTGAGGAAGCGGACCAGCCAGGACTCGGCGGCCCGGGCGACGCCGATCGCCACCGCCGAGAGGGCCAGATCGTGCCAGGCGCGGGAGAGTTCGGCCTCGCCGTCGTCGGTCTTCGGCTTCGGCTCGCGGGTGCCGAGGCCGAGCGCGAGGTCGGCCGGCACCCGGACCCGATCGAGCACCACGTCGTGGCTGGCGCTGGCCCGCAGGCCTAGCTGGTCCCAGGTCGGGTCGATCTCGAGGCCCTCGCTGTCGCCGCGGACGAGGAAGGTCCCGATCCTCGGGTCCTCCTCGTCGGTCCGCGCGGTCACCGCCATCCAGGCCAGTGCCTCGGCACCGGTGCAGTACGTCTTCCGGCCGGTCAGCAGCCAGCCGTCGCCGTCCCGCCGGGCGACCGTCTCCGGCAGTCCGCCCGGCTGCGCGCCGGGCTCCGCCCGCAGCGTGTTGACCAGCGCGGGACCGCGCCGGGACTCGGTGAGCAGCCGCCGGTATCCGGCCGTCGGCCAGTCCGCGCGGCGGGCCTGCTCGGCGTGCCGGAGCAGGGTGAACGCGGCGACCACGGCCACCGAGGCGTCCCCGCGCCCGAGTTGGGACAGCACCCGGACGGTGTCGGCGAGCGTTCCGCCCGGTCCGCCGTACTTCCGGGAGACGGTGAGGGTGAGCAGACCGGCCTCGTGGACCGCCTCGATGCCCTGGTACGGGAAGGTCGCGTCGCGGTCGTGCTCCTCGGCACGGGCGGCGAGCAGGTCGACCACCCGGGGAAGCCCGGCCAGCGCGGCCTCGACCGCCTCGCGCTCGGACGTCGGGTGGCCGGAACCGGTCTGGCCGGAAGTCGACGGCGGCGGCGAGGCGGCCCGGGACCGGCCGGCGGACGATCGTTCCTCGGACGATCGGTCGACGGACGAACGGTTGGCGGCGCGGGTCGTCATGATGCTGTGCCTCCGGGCGGCAGCGTGGGCTCGACGGATGCGGGCGGCACGCCGCACGGGCGCGCGGTACCGACTGGCGGCTCCGGAGATCGGTTCACGGCCCGCCCCCGGGATTCGGCGCCGACCGGACTCGGACGACCCCCCGCCGCCGGGGGACGGATCCCCCTCAGCTACCCGGACACGCCGCGCTGGCGGTGCGCCGCAGGTCCAGATGCCTGCGACGGGTCAACAGCGGGAGACGGCACGGCATGTTCGCGACTGTACGAACCGTTGATCGATACCGTCAAGCAGCGTCCGGCCCGCGGGCGGGAACCGGTCCACACGTCCGGAACCGGATCCCTCGGGTCCGCGCCCGTCGGATTCAGGCCTGACGGATTCAGGCCTGACGGATTCAGGCCGACCGGGTTCAGCCCTGTTGGAACATGTCCGCCGGAAGTGGCTTCAACAGCTGATACAGGTCGTCCGAAATCGGCCGGTCCCAGGACGCGATGGTGACCAGGACGCCGTCGCTGCGGCCGAACTGGGAGCAGAACACGCGCTCCTCGCTGACCTTGACCTTCTTCACGATCAGCAGGTCGTCCCCGAGCATGACCGGGAAGTCCTCGGCCGAGACGAACTCGACCGGCTCGTCGTTCTCCAGCGCCGCGAGCAGCTGCCGCACCTCGAAGGGCACGTTGTCGCCGGTCTCCCGGGCGGGCGAGCCCTCGGGGAGGTTGCCGATGAACATCGCCGGGCCTCTGCCGCCGAACAGGTCGTAGCGCAGGAAAATCCCCTGGCAGGAGCCGTCCGGGCCGGTCATCATGGCCGCACCGAAGTCGCCGGGCCAGTCGCCCGGGTCCATCGCGAGCACGTCGAAGTCCGGGCCGGCGGGCTGTCCGGAGCGACGGCGGAGAAAAGACATGGGAACATCGTACGTGTCCGGCACACCGCGTTCGCGAGGTGGGTGGGACACCGACGGGGGGCGGGCGGGAGATCGACGCTCAGAGACCAATGTTGACTCTGAGCAACCGTCCGGGCTACGTTCGGTTCAGCACGACAGCCGTTCTGGGTTTCACCCTCCGGGGGGACGGCATGTCGCAACGCGGCCCTACACGCGTATCCCTCACTGTGCACTTGTCGTGCCGAACTGCCGAGCACCCAGCTTCGTCAATCGTCATCGCATACAGCACGAACACACAAGCCAACAGTTCCAAGCATCAAGAGCCAGATCCGCGGGGCCCCGGCCCGTCGCTCCCGTGGATCTGCTCGGGACGCCGCCGCGTGGGGGCGTGCGGGTCCCGAGCATCGGTGCCGTCCTCCGAGTCGCTCTCGGATTCGGCGCCAACCTCCCGGCGACTGCCGGCCCCTCGTGGGCCGGGACCGGCCGACGCACCCCGGTGCGCAGGGGATGACTGGGAGGATGGCCTGGCAGCACTGCCGGGCCGCACAGCAGGCGCCGTGTCTGGCCGCGTGGGGGCGGTGGGCACGGCGTCTGCCTGTGCTCATACTCTGAGCTGCGTTTGTCTAACAGTCAACAGAAATTCTGACGGGGTACGCTCAATAGATCATCAGTTGTGATGTTCCGACCGGTAAACCGCCTGCGGAGCGGGCCCCGGTCGGTGATCCGGAGTCCGCTCCGCAGTGGCTGGGTGAACTTCTCGGGCGCGATCCTCAGGTGAGGTCGAACTCGCCGTCCCGGGCGCCGAGCACGAAGGCCCGCCACTCCGCCGGCGTGAAGACCAGGACCGGCCCGTCCTCCTGGCGGCCGTCCCGCATCCCGATGTACCCGTCCACGAAAGCGATCTGGACGTCCCCGACCCCCTGGCTGCTGCACAGCCACTCCGCACCGGTGAAGTCCACCCTGGGCTTCCCGCTCGGCGCCAGCTCCGGCTGCGCGCCGGCCTGCGTGTCCGTCCCGCTGTTGACTGCCACTGACCGATCTCCTCCCGACGGCGTTCCAGGCCCAGCCTAGCCACACCGCCCGTGCCCGGTCAGCGGGTTGACGAGGACTCCCCCGCCCGGGGACGGGCACCGCCGGAGGACCGCTCGAGGCGCCCTGGAGAAGGTCGAGGCGTGTCCCGACCGGCGGGGGCGTCGGGCAGCTGCCAGAGTGCTGCCAGGGCGCCTCCCGGGCCCGGGAGGCGCCCCTCCCGGGCCGACGCGGCGCTCCGCGGCCCCATGGGCCGGACCGCACCTCCGGACGACCCCGCCCGCACCCGCCCACCGCCCCACCAACCGCCCACCCACCGACCCGCCCAAGGGAGCAGCCGATGAGCCGCCGGGACGGCACCCGCGCCGACGTCATCCCCATCTCCGACGCCCCCTCGGCCCATCCCCCGGCGCCCCGTACGCCGCCCTCGCCCACGTCGCTGCCCCGGCCGACGCCCGGCCGGCCCCCCACGCACGGCCGGGTCGGGATCGTCCTGGTCTCACACAGCCAGGAACTGGCCACCGCCGTACGCAACCTCGCGCTCGCGTTGACCGGATCCGACTCCCCCGCCCCCGTCTCCGCGACCGGCGGTGACCCGTCGAACGGACCGGGCATCAGCGCCGTCCTGGTGGCCGCCGCGACCCGCCGGGTGGACCAGGGCCACGGCGTCGTGGTGCTCGCCGACCTGGGCGGCGCCGTCACCACCGTCCGCGCCCTGCTGTCCGAGGCCGACGAGCACGGCCTGCCGTTCCCCGTCCGGTTCGCCAACGCCCCGTTCGTCGAGGGCGCGGTGGCCGCCGCCGCGACCGCCACCGCGGGCGGCGACCTGGCGGCGGTGCTGGACGCGGCGGAGGAGGCTTACCGGCAGCACAAGGGCTGATCCCGTGACGGGGCCGGGGGCCGGGGGCGCGCAGGCCGTGCGGTCAGGGGCGTTCCTTGCCCTGCCAGGTGAAGACGGCCGGGCCCTCACACTCGAGCGCGTGGCGCAGCCGCTCGTGCTCGGACTCGATCATCGGCGGCAGCTCGTCCAGCGCGAACCAGCCGACCTCCAGCGACTCGTCGTCGTTCACCCGCGCCTCCCCGCCGACCGCCCGGCAGCGGAAGGTCAGCACCAGGTACTGCGTCACATCGCCGTTCGGGTACGTCACCTGCGGCGAGACGGTGACCGAGGCGAGCAGCTCGGGCACGGCCACCACGCCGGTCTCCTCCCGGCACTCGCGCACCACACCGTCGGCGGGCTGCTCACCGGGGTCGAGGATGCCGCCTATCGGCGCCCAGCGGCCGTCGTCGGCCCGGCGGGCGAGCAGCACCCGGTCGTCGTCGTCCAGCACGACGGCGACGACGGCGCTCAGCCAGAGCGGGCGGTGGCCCACGAAGGAGCGGAGTTCGGCGAGGAAGGGGGGAATTGCCATGGGGCGCAGCCTAGCCGGGCACTTCCCGGCCGACCCGCCTGCCGACCCGCCCGACCCGCCCGACCGACCGACCGACCAGGCCCGATCGCCCTGGCTCGGCCGCACGGCACGGGTGGCTCCCGCCCGGCTCAGACCGGCTGGTCCCCGGTGGGGCGCAGCCGGTCGGCGGTGGGGCTCAGCAGGGCCAGGACGGTGCGGACGAGGATGTGCAGGTCCAGCCGGAGCGAACGGTGCTCGACGTACCAGAGGTCGAGTTCGGTGCCGTGGCCGTGGAGCTGGGCCCAGCCGGTCAGCCCCGGGCGCACGGCGAGCCGGGCGCGCTCGCGACAGGAGTACCGGTCCACCTGGTCGGGCCGGTCCGGTCGGGGGCCGATCACCCCCATCTCGCCGCGGACGACGTTCCAGAGCCGCGGCAGTTCCTCCAGCCCGGTACGGCGCAGCAGGGCGCCGAGCCGGCCGTTCCCCCCGGTCCGGAAGCGCAGGATCCGGAACTCGCGACCGCGCCGCCCGGTCCGGGTCTGCCGCTGGAGCACCGGGCCGCCGGCGGTGCAGCGCAGCAGGACGGCGATCAGCAGGGCAAGCGGTAGCGCCACGATCGCCGCCAGAGCGGCGACGGCGAGGTCGCCACCGCGCTTCATGAGGCGGACATGGCACTGTCCGGTCTGCCGCTCATCGCTCCCCTCCACGGCGTTTCGAGCCGGAAGAACGCATTCACAGTAAGGGCGCGCCGAGGCGATTGTTCGGGAATGGTGAAAGAAGGAGACCAGGGATTGTCCAACAGGACGACATTCGGTCGATCTGACCAATTTCGATCGATCTGCCGTATTGGAATGCCGAACGTGATCGACGTACGGGCAGCCGCCGCATCACGAACCGATCCGAGCCAATTTTTGTCACGTTCATGACTTCCTGTCGCGACTTCCGACCGCGGCTTCCCGCCACGCTTCCGGCTGCCACTTCAGGCCGCCGTCAGAGCGCGGTGCGCCGCCGATCGCGGAAGCGGCCGAAGGCGATCCGGCCGAGCAGCAGGACGCCGGCCGCCAGGCAGCCCGCCACCGCCATCGCCCAGGCCGGGCCATCACTGTCCGGAACGATCACCGCAACGACGATGCCTGCCGCGAGGCAGGCCAGGCCCACCACGGCCAGCGGAATCCGGTGGGTCACCAGGGCTCCGCCTCTGCACGCGCGGGCCATCCGGGAGGCGCCGTGCAAGTGGAAGGGGTCACGGTCCGCATCTGCCATGAGCCCAAGGTACCCCGGGCCGAGGCGGCGGGCAGCCCGCAGGGAGTCAAGGATCGGACACGCTGCGCAACCGGAAGATGGGGGTCACCGAGGGGTGTGCCGGGGCCTCGCCCAGGGGCCGTCCGCGAGTGCCGGATGCGCATTCCGGCTCCACAATCAGTCCACGAAAAATCCTCGTCCCCCCGGTACAACCATCCCCGTGGTGCAACGGTCTCAATGGCATTGAGTGATCCAGGAGCCGTTCGGGGGACGGGTGAGAACCCCCCACCGAGAACAGGAAAATCCAGGGGCGGAGCCGCCGACCCCTGGAGTCGGAGGCCGGGCTCCATCCTCCGGCGGTACCGCCACGCCGCTCGGCGAACGAGGGGGAACCGTGCCGCAGTCCCAGTCCACAACATCGATCTCCATGGCCCGCGCCAGGCCCGCGCTCGGCGTGCGCGCGCTACCGCCGCCCGCCGGGTGCGCGGTGGACCGGCGCGACGGGAGCCGGCACGGCAGGGGCCGTCGCCATCTCCCCGTCGAGGCGGAACAGCAGGACGCGCGGGGCGAATGGCTGCGGTTCGCCCCCGTCCAGCCGCTGTTCCGGGCCCGGGCCGCCCAGCGCCTCGCCGTGCTCGCGTACCACGGGGTGACCGACCACCGGTCGTTCGGCGCCCAGCTCGACCGGCTCCAGCGGCTCGCCACCCCCGTCTCGCTCACCGCCGTCCTCCAGGCCGTGACCGAGCGGCGGCCACTGCCGCCCCGGAGCGTCCTGGTCACCTTCGACGACGCCGACCGGAGCGTCCTCACCCACGCCCTGCCCGCCCTCGACGCCCGCGGCATTCCGGCCACCGCCTTCGTCATCTCGGAGCTCATCGGCACCGAGCGGCCGTTCTGGTGGCACGAGGCCGACTTCCTGGCCCGACACGGGGGCCGGGCACGCTCGCTCGACTGTCGCCACCCGTCCCAGCTGCTCCGCCGGCTCAAGGCCATGCCCGACCCGGACCGCCGGCGCAGCCTGCACGAGCTGCGCGTCAGCGCCGACCGCCGACCACCCAGCCAGGAACAGCTCTCCCCCGCCGACCTGCTCGCCCTCCGGGACGGGGGCGTGGCCATCGGCAACCACACCCAGGGGCACCCGTGCCTCGGGCGCTGCGACGACGACACCGTCCGCGCCGAGATCACCGGCGCCCACGAGGCCCTCACCCACTGGCTCGGCGAGCCCCCGACGGCCTTCGCCTACCCGGACGGCGGGCACGACCCCCGTGCCGAAACCGTCCTGCAGGAACTCGGCTACCGCCTCGGCTTCCTCTCCGACCACCGCCTGGGCCCCCGCCTCCCCTCCCACCCCCTCCAGATCAGCCGCCTCCAGGTCGACTCCACCACCAGCACCCGCCGCTTCGACACGATCCTCTCCGGCCTGGAACCCGCCTACCGCCGCTGGCGCCGCCAAGCCGTCGCCTGACCCACCGCGCGTGGGAAGTCGGCCTGCCCGACTTCCCACGCGCCCATTGCCCAGGAGGCAGCAACAACGCCTTCTCGGCAATCTCCCGTTGGCGGAAAATCTATGCGAGTAGCGCTGCGCGAGAAGTCGACCGAGCCGACTTTTCGTGCACGGCGAGACGCTCTACGCGAGTAGAAACCTTGCTGGTCGGTGCGAGGCGAAATCAACCGGCTTTCCACATGGCGCCACCCGGCGATCACATCGCCCACCAAGCCACCGCCAGGGCTTCACCGCGCGAGAAGTCGACCTGGCCGACTTTGCGTGCTGGACAACCGGCCACGCCAGGAGATGTCTACGCGGGTAGAATGGCTCGGTCCGCAAGCCGTGGCGATCGCCGCTCACGCCGCCCAAGCACAGGAAGTCGACCCGGTCGACTTCCCGCGCAGCACCCCTCGGCAATTTCCCCGTCGTCGATGCGAGAAAGTCGGACTTCCCGGATTTCGACATCGCATAGCCGAATGCGGCAGTGGAACCCGACTTCTTCGCCCCGAATACGACTGGACCTCCCCCACTGCGGAGGGAGGTCCAGATGGATGCGGTGTGCTGCCGGGTCAGCCGATGAGGGTGGCCAGGACGTTGCCCTGCGGGTAGAGGGCGGCAGCCGGGGGGAGGACAGCGGGGGCGCCGGCGTGGAGGACGGTGAGGGTGCCGCCGCCCGTGCGGGTGGGGTCGCTGACGCGGCGGAGGGCCTGGGCGGCGACGGCGCCGGCGGAGCCGTGCAGGACGAGCGCCGGGGAGGCGGTCGGGGCGACGGCGGCGCGGATGCGGTCCTCGACGAGCTCGTAGTGGGTGCAGCCGAGCACGAGGACGTCGGTGCCCGCGGGCGTACGGGCGGCGGCATCGTCGATGGCGGCCGTGATGGCGGCGTCGTCGCCGTGCTCGACGGCGTCGGCCAGGCCCGGACAGGCGACCTCCGTGACCTCCGCCGTCCCGCCGAACTCGCGGATCAGCCCGCGCTGGTAGGAGCTGCCGGTGGTGGCCGGGGTGGCCCAGATGGCGACCCGGCCGCCCAGCGCGGCGGCCGGCTTGATGGCCGGGACGGTGCCGATCACCGGCAGCCCGGGCTCGAACTCGGCACGCAGGGCGGCGAGCGCGTGGACGGAGGCCGTGTTGCAGGCGATCACCAGCGCGTCGGGGTCGAGCTCGGCGGCGGCCCGGCAGCAGCCGAGGGCCAGCTCGGTGATCTCTTCCGGCGTCCGCGGCCCCCAGGGCATCGAGGCCGGGTTGGAGGACAGCACCAGGTCCGCGTCCGGGCGCAGCTTCCGAACGGCGGCAGCGGCGGCCAGCAGGCCGATTCCGGAGTCCATCAGTGCGATCTTCACGGGTCAAGACTTTAGTCGATCCGCCCGGTCGACCCCGTTCTGCGGCAGACTGCCGGGGTGACCGTCCTGCTGTGGATCACCGCGTTCTCCCTGCTGGTCTGGCTCTGGCTGGCGTGCTGCCACGGCTCGTTCTGGCGTACCGACGTCCGGCTGCCGCCGCGTCGTCCACCGGCCCGCTGGCCGCAGGCGGCGATCGTGGTGCCGGCCCGGGACGAGGCGGCGGTGCTGCCGGTGAGCCTGCCGACGCTGCTGGCGCAGAAGTACCCGGGGCGGGCGCGGGTGATCCTGGTGGACGACCACAGCTCGGACGGCACCGGCGTGCTGGCGGCGGAGCTGCGGACCATCGACGGACTGGAGCTGACCGTCACCACCCCTCCCCCGCTGCCGCCCGGCTGGACGGGCAAGCTGTGGGCCCTGTGGCACGGGGTGGAGCTGGCCGGTCCGGACGTCGAGTACCTGCTGCTGACGGACGCGGACATCGCGCACGGCCCGGACTCGCTCGCCGAGCTGGTGTCGGCGGCCGAGAGCAACGGCCTGGACCTGGTGTCGCAGATGGCCCGGCTGCGGGTGGAGACGGGCTGGGAGCGCCTGATCGTGCCGGCCTTCGTGTACTTCTTCGCCCAGCTGTACCCGTTCCGCCGGAGCAACCGCCCCGGGGCCCGGACGGCGGCCGCGGCGGGCGGCTGCTCGCTGGTGCGGCGCGAGGCGCTGGAGCGGGCCGGCGGGGTGGCCGCGATCCGGGGTGCGGTGATCGACGACGTGTCGCTGGCCCGCGCGGTGAAGTCGACCGGCGGCCGTACCTGGCTCGGCCTCGCCGGGGAGGTGGACAGCGTCCGCCCGTACCCGCGGCTGGAGCAGCTGTGGCGGATGGTGTCGCGCAGCGCGTACGCCCAGCTCGGGCACTCGCCGCTGCTGCTCCTCGGGACGGTGCTGGGGCTGGCGCTGGTGTACCTGGTGCCGCCGGTGGCGACGGTGGCGGGGCTGGTCGCGGGGGCCCCGGCGGTGGCGGCGACCGGCGGGGCGGCGTGGGCGCTGATGGCGGGCACGTACCTGCCGATGATCCGGTACTACGGCCAGCCGGCCCCGGCGGCGCTGCTGCTGCCGTTCACGGCGGGGATGTACCTGCTGATGACGGTCGACTCGGCAGTGCAGCACTGGCGTGGCCGGGGCGCGGCGTGGAAGGGCCGGACCTACTCGCGGGCGTGACCCCCGTCCACGCCCGCGAGCAGTTGGTCTTCCCTTCCCCGTCACATGAGCGCGGCGCCGGGGAATCCACCGGCGCCGCGGGCCGATCGGCTCCATACTGCTCGGATGGACCGTCAGCAGATCTCCCGCCTTGCCCATGCCCACCACCCGATCGCGGCGCCGCTGGCGGACGAGTCGGTGGCCCGTCTGCTGGACCGCGCGACGGCCGGGCAGGAGGAAGGCCGGGTGCTGGACCTCGGCTGCGGCGAGGGCGCCTGGCTGCTCCGGGTCCTGGCCGCACGCCCGAGCTGGCAGGCGGTGGGAGTGGACCTGGACGCAGGGGCCCTGACCCGCGCCAGGGAGACCGCGACCGCCCTCGGCGTCGTGCGCCGGATCGGCCTGCACCACCGGGACGCACGGGAGTTCACCGCGAAGGAACCCTTCGACCTGGTGCTGTGCGTCGGCGCCACCCACGCCTTCGGCGGGCTGCTGCCGACGCTCGCGGCGGCCCGCGAACTCCTCGCCGCGGGCGGCCGGTTGCTGGTCGGCGACGGGTTCTGGCAGCGCGAGCCCTCCCGGGCCGCACTGGACGGGCTGGGCGCGACGCGGGACGCGTACGCGGATCTGGCGACGACCACGGACCGGGTCCTCGCGGACGGGTGGACGCCGGTGTCCGGGTACGTCAGCACGGAACCCGAGTGGGACGACTACGAGTTCACCTGGACGGGATCGCTGGCCGAGTGGGCACTGGACCACCCGGACCACCCGGACGCGCTCGCCGCCCAGGAGGCCGCGGACCGGCACCGCGCGGAGTGGCTGCACGGCTACCGGGGGACGCTCGGCTTCGTCACGTACCTGCTGCGCCGCGACTGAGCACCGCCGTCGCCGAACAGCCCCGCGACCGAACAGCCCTGCGACCGAACAGGGCTGCCACCGAACAGGGCTCCGCTTGAACACCGGTGGACGACCGGTTACTTCTGCGTGCGCGCGAGGAAGTCGTCGATCAGCGGGGCGATTTCGGGCAGCTTCTCCTCCAGTGCGAAGTGCCCGGTGTCGAACACGTGCAGCTCTGCCCCGGGCAGGTCACGCAGGTAGGCGCGGGCACCGGCCTCGGTGAAGAAGGGGTCGTTGCGTCCCCAGAGGATGAGCGCGGGCGGCTGCTCGGCGCGCAGCCAGGCCTGCCAGGCGGGGTAGAGCTCGACGTTGGAGAAGTAGTCGAGGGCCAGTTCGACCTGGATGTCCTTGCGGCCGGGCAGGTCGAGGAAGTGCTGGTCGAGGGTCCAGCCGTCGGGGGCGACCAGGCTCGGGTCGCCGGTGCCGCCCTCGTACTGGCTGCGGGTGACCTCCAGGGTGAGGATCGAGCGGGCGGCCTCCGCGGCGCCCGGGACACCGCGCCGGTTGGCGATGAACTCCCTCGCCTGGTCGGAGAGCCCCTCCTCGTAGGCATTGCCGTTCTGGACCACGAGGCCGGTGATCCACTCCGGACGTCGGGTGGCGAGGCGCAGGCCGACCGGGGCGCCGAAGTCGAAGACGTAGAGCGCGAAGCGGTCCAGGCCGAGGGCGAGGCAGAAGCCTTCGACCACGTCGGCGAGGGTGTCGAAGCGGTAGGTGAAGGCGTCGGGGGCGGGGCCGTCGCTGTGCCCGAAGCCAGGGTAATCGGGGGCTATCAGGCGGTAGCGGGTACCGAGCGCGTCGAGCAGCCGGGCGTACTGGTGCGAGGCGGAGGGGAAGCCGTGCAGCAGCAGGAGGACGGGTGCGTCGGCCGGGCCGGTTTCGCGGTAGAAGACGCGCAGCCCGTCGACGTCGACGTGGCGGTGGTGGATGTGCGGGATCGTCAGCTCGCTCATGCTAACCATTAAACAGTATCTAACCGGTTAGGCAAGGGGTTATGAGTGAGACTCATGGACGGGAGACGCATGAGCCCGACTCATGGGCGAGGGCTACATGAGTCCGGCTCATGGCGAGGAGCGTCATGAGTCCGGCTCATGCGAAGGCACATGAGTCCCGCTCATGGGCGAACGCGCATGAGCGGGACTCATGGTCCGGGGCTCCGCATGAGCGAGCCGATCCGTCGCCACCGATCCGGCGATGGGGTCAGTCCTTCTTCAGCTGCTCCTGCTGCACCAGGCGGTCGAGCACCGCGGGCATCGCCTCGACGCCGCCGGCCTTGCTCGGCGAGGTCCGGTACTCGCCCTGGACGACGACCGTCGGCAGCTCGTTGATGCCGTAGCGGACGAACGCGGCGGCGGCATCGTCGACCGACTGGCGAACCTCGGCGGAACGGTAGGCCTGGCCGAAGAGTTGGGCGTCGACGCCGTGGCGGGCGGCCCAGTCGGTGGAGGCGGCCTCGGTGGTGAGGTCGACGTCCTCGTTGTGGATTGCGCGGAAGACGCTGGTCTGCAGGCGCTCGACCAGGCCGAGGCGCTCCAGCGTGTAGTACATGCGCGCGTGGCCGCGCTGCACTTTCTCCTCCGGGCTGCCCGGCCAGATCGCCGGGACACGGCGCAGCTCGACGTCCGCACGGTGCTTCTCGGCCCAGGCCTGCAGGGGCTGTTCGAACGACTGGGAGTGGTCGCAGTCGTACCAGAAGAACTCGATCGCCTCCGTCCGGGCACTCTCGCGCACCGGTTGCGGGTGGTCGAGCTCGACGAACTTGGATCCCTCGGAGGGGGGTTGGTGGATCGCGGCACCGGCGTGGACGGGGGACGCGGCGATCCCGGCGGCGACGGCGAGTAGGGCGGTGGACCGCAGCAGCGACTTGGAGTTCACAGCGGGCAGTGTGCTGGTGGCGGCTTGTTACCGACGAGTCGGTGCGCGGCGGCTTGCCGGGATTCGCCCGAACGGCGTAGCCGGACCGACGTCCCGGACCGTCCCGCGTCAGCCGGTCGGCTCCGTACCCGCCCCACCCACCGCGGCTGTCCCACCCGCCGCGCCTGCTCCACCCGCCGTCCACACCTCGGCCACCAGCTGCTGCCAGGCGTCCACCACCGCGCCCAGTTCGAAGTGCTCCAGCGCGTGCGCCCGGGCTGCGGCGCCAAGGTCCGCGCGGTTGACCGCCAGGACCTTGCCCAGCGCCTCGGCGAGGGCGAGCGGGTCCCCGGGGGCGACGAGTGCGCCGGTGGCGCCGTCCCGGACGACCTCGCGCACCCAGCCGACGTCGGTGGCGACAGCGGGCACGCCAGCCAGGGCCGCTTCGATCAGCGCGCCGGGGACGCCCTCGCTGTCGCTGGTGAGCAGCAGCGCGTCGGCGGCGCGGTAGAGCGGGGCCGGGTCGGGCAGGGGGCCGAGGAAGTGGGCGCGGGCCGCGGCCGGGTGGCGGGCCAGCGCCTCGCGCAGCGGGCCGTCCCCGGCGACGGCGAGCCGGACGTCCGGCAGGCGGTCGAGCACGTCGAGGGCGAGGTCGAGCCGCTTCTCGGGCGCTATCGCGCCGATCCAGGCGACCAGCAGGACGTCCGCCGGCAGGCCCAGAGCGTGCCGGGCGGCGCGCCGGTCGTCCCGGCCGTCGGCGGGCGGATAGCTTTCTGCCGCACGGGAGTTGGGGATCACGTGCACCTTGCCGACGGGCAGCGCGAACTGCGCCTCGAGGACGGCGCGGGCCTCGTCGGTGAGCGTGGTGACGGCGGCGGCGCGGTGCATCAGGGCGGCGCCGCGGGTCCGGCGCAGCCGGTTGGCGGTCCAGTAGCGCGGGTGGCCGACCGACACGTAGACGAACGGGGTGCGGGTGCCGGCCAGGGCGAGGGCGCAGGCGGCCAGGGTGTCGGAGCCGTGGGCGAGCACGACATCGGCGACGCGGGCCGCGGAGCGCAGGGCCCGCAGGGTGCTCGGGCGCAGCGGACCGGGGCCGAGGACCGCGGCGGTGCGCAGTCCGGAGGCGTCGGGACAGTCGCCCGGATCGGCCTCCGCGCCACCGGGGTGGGCGGCCGGGTGCGGGGCGAGGGCGCACAGTGCGGAGGACTGGCCCCGGCGGCCCAGTTCCCGGTGGAGGTCACGGGCGAAGTTCTGGGCGCCGCCGCGGCGCAAATCACTGATCAGGTGCAGGACACGCGGACGGGTTCCGGCCGGATCGGCCGACATATGGTCGGACATAGACCGACCTTGGCACAGCGCTCCGCCCGGGACAGCCCCTTCGCGCAACCTGATGGTGGCCCATCCGCCCGCGCCTGTACACCCGATGTGCGCCAGCGACCCGCCGTCGTGCGCCGGTTGCGACCACCGTGCGCCCCGTCTCACCCCCCGCCGCGCTCCGGTCGCCCCGTCGCGCTCCGGTCGCCCCGTCGCGCCCCGGCGTCCGGTCCACGCCGGGCTCGCCGTCAGGCTGCCCGTCGGGGTGCGCACCGGGATCCACGTCGGGGCCACGCACCGGATCCGCGTCAAGCTGCCCATCAAGTTCCCTGTCACACCGTCGAGTTATCCACCCCGCCGACCCCCGATAGGCCGGTACGCGGAGCGCCCCCGCGCCGCCCGGCCCGTCGCCGCACGGCCGCGCGGCGGTTACGCGGATCGGGTGAACGCGGTTGGACCTCGGCCCGGGCGCTCGGCAGGATGTCCGGCCGGGGCG
Organism: Kitasatospora sp. NPDC023120; assembly: GCF_055560835.1. NCBI lineage: Bacteria > Bacillati > Actinomycetota > Actinomycetes > Kitasatosporales > Streptomycetaceae > Kitasatospora > Kitasatospora sp. NPDC023120. The sequence goes on from NZ_JBVHHY010000031.1 coordinate 54,639, forward strand.
CCGCCGTGCCGCCCCATCTCCCCCATCCCGTACGGATTTGGAGTCACCCGGTGTTCAAGGGATTCCGCAGCTTCCTGCTGCGCGGAAACGTGGTGGACCTCGCGGTCGGCATCGTGATCGGCGCGGCCTTCACCGCCGTCGTCACCGGGTTCGTCAGCGCCTTCCTCACCCCGCTGGTCGGCGTCGCGTCCGGCGCCGTCGGCGACTTCACCCAGAAGACCTTCGAAGTGGCCGGAACCCGGTTCCCGTACGGCCTGTTCGTCAACGCGGTGATCGGCTTCGTGCTGACCGCCGCCGTCATCTATTTCGCCGTGGTGGTGCCGGTCGGCAAGCTGCAGGCGCGCTTCGAATCGGCCAAGCCCGCGCCGGCCGCGAAGGTGGACTGCCCGGAGTGTCTGAGCTCGATCCCGGCCGCCGCGAGCCGCTGTTCGTTCTGCACCTCGGAGATCGGCAAGCCGGGCCTGCCCGCGCAGACCCAGGCGCTGCAGTCGCACTGACGCCGCGAACTCGCCCCGCCGAGCCGCGGAGCCGTGCCCTGCGGCGGCCGGCCACCTGCCACCGGGTCGGGCACCCGCCGGCAGGCCCCGGACCAGGCGATCATTGCGATGACGTGATCTTTATTCCCGAAACATTCACGAGCCCCCGCCGCAGCCTCGGCGGGGGCTTGAATGCGCTGGCGCACGCCCTGTCCGCAAAAGTTTCTCCGTGGGGCCCCGGACCGCCCACCGGCCGGTCACCGCAGGGCCGTCCCACCACGCCGTCCGGCCGCTGTTCGATCACTGACGGGGCGCCAAGGTTGTCCGGAACCAGTCTCCGGTTTGTCCGTTCTTCCCACTTTCGAAACCTTTGTGCGAGCGAAGACTGTGTAAACACTCGAACTGCTCCCCCTCCCGCTCTCCTCAGCAGGCGCATTGTGGGCTTACCGTATGCCCCATGACCTCGCCCCGCTCCTACGACGGAGTCGGCTACCCCTCTCCGTCCTTCTCCTCCGGCACGCCGATTTACGACAGCCTCGTGGCTGAGCGCGGCGTCCCCCAGATCGCACCCATCAACGTGCCGGCCGCCCTGCCGCCTGCACTGTCGTCCGGTTACGGATCCGGCCTCGGCCAGTCCTACGAGAACCGGTACGGCAACGGGTACGAGAGTGCCGGCAGCAACCTCCCCGCGCTGCCGCCCGCCCGCCTCGCCCTGGGCCCCGGCCCGAGCAGCGGCCCCTCCGCCGGCCCCGCCACGGCGTACATCCCCGCGCAGCCCGCGCCGGCGTACGCCGCCACCCCGCAGCCGTCGGTCCCCGGTTACGGCGCCCCCCAGCCGTACCAGCGACCGCAGCCCGGCGTGCCGGCCTTCACCCAGACCGCCAGCGGTGGCTACCAGCCCACCGGCGGCCAGAGCTTCGGCGGCCAGAACACCTTCATCGGCGGCCAGGCCGGCCCGCAGTCTTTCGGCGCGCAGCCGGCCGGCGGCCCGGGCGGCTTCGGCCAGGGACAGCCCGGCGGTCCGCAGTCCTTCGGCGGGCCGCAGTCCTTCGGCGGTCAGGTCGCGGGCGTCCCTGGTTTCCAGGGCCAGGGCGGCGACCAGTCCTTCGGCGGCGCCCAGCTCCGCCCGGCCATGGCGCCGGTCCGCCCGATGCAGCCGCAGCGCCCGGGCCCGTACGGCGATCCCGGCCAGAACCCCTTCAACGCGGCCGGGCAGAGCAACGGCGGCTACCAACCGCAGGGCCAGGCCTACTGAGCCGCTGACAACCTGAGGCCGTCCCCCACGCGGCCCGCACCCGCACCACCTGAGCACCACCCGGCGACCCCTGAGCGCCGGGCGAACGGAGAAACGGGTCATCCACGGACCGCCCGGAACGCCCCCCACGGCGTCCCGGGCGGTCCGTGCGCATCCGGGGGGCTGCGCCCGACGGAGAGCCTGCTGGCAGGATGGGGGGATGCAGCTCACCGGACTCCACGTCTACCCCGTCAAGTCCATGTACCGTCTGAGCCCGGACACCGCCGAGGTCCATCCCTGGGGCCTGGCCGGAGACCGTCGCTGGATGCTCGCCGACCCGACCGGACGCTTCGTCAGCCAGCGCGAGAACGCCGCCCTCGGACGGATCCGGCCCGAGCTCCTGCCCGACGGCTCCCTCGCCCTGACCGCCCCCGACGGCTCCCGGATCGAGGTCCCGGCCCCCGCCGTGGCGGCCGGCGACCCGCTCGCCGAGGTCGAGGTCTGGGGCACCGGCTTCCGCGCCGCCGAGGCCGAGAAGGAAGCGCAGCAGTGGATCGCCGAACGCCTCGGCGACTACCGCCTGGTGCACCTCGACGACCCGCACGCGCGGCCCGTCGACCCCGAGTACGGGGAGCCCGGCGACACCGTGTCGATGGCCGACGGCTACCCGCTGCTGCTCACCACCACCGCCTCGCTGGACCGGGTCAACGAGCTGATCGCCGCCGAGGATCCGGAGGACCACGAGCCCCTGCCGATGGATCGCTTCCGTCCCAACGTCGTGGTCACCGGCTCCGAGCCCTGGGCCGAGGACGGCTGGCGCCGGATCCGGATCGGCGGGCTCACCTTCAAGGTGGTCAAGCCCTGCGGCCGCTGCGTCATCACCACCATCGACCAGGAGACCGGCGAGCGACGCGGCAAGGAACCGCTGCGCGCCCTGGCCCGGCACCACCGGCTGCTACGCAAGGCCGCCTTCGGGCAGAACCTGATCCCCGAGCGGCCGGCCGGCGTCGAGGGCGACGTGCTCGGGTCGCTGAGCCTGGGCGACGACGTCGAGGTGCTGGAGGACGGGGCGTACTGGCCGGCCGACGGGCGCTGAGCACGGGCCGCACCCCGGGGGCCGTCCCCCGCCGGGCGGCCCGTCGTGCCGGGACGGCTCATCGTGCCGAACCGCCGCCGTACGGAACCGCCGTCCCACCGAACCGCCGCCGCACGGAACTACCGCTGTGCGTGCTCGTTGAAACAAGTGGTCGGAACCTGTGGCGGCGGTGGGCGCTACCGGTGTCCGCGCGACATCGGGCGGCCGGAGCACTCGGGTGAGCGCGCTACGGTGGGCGGGCGGCCCGCGCACCCCCGCGCGTTCGGTCCGTTGAACGCCGGCTCGACGAAGGTGGGGACGACAGACCGTCATGGCTGAGCACAGGGTCCGGGTCACCCAGGACAGCGCATCCCGCTGGCGTCGCCGCGCGGGCGAGTACGACACGCTCGCGGAGGCCCTGGCGGCCGCCGAACCGGGCGACACCGTGACCGTCCGGCCGGGCACCTTCCGGGAGAACGTGCTGGTGGACAAGCCGGTGACGATCGTTCCGGCCCAGGGCCCGGGCACCGTGCGGATCGAGCCGTCCTCCGGGGTGGCGGTGACCGTCACCGCCGCCGCGACCGTCCGCGACCTGGTCGTGGAGGGCGGCGACAGCTCCACCCCGGCCGTCCTGGTCACCGGCGCTCAGGCGACGCCCGCCTTCAGCGGCTGCCGGATCGAGACCCGCTCGGCCACCGGCATCGAGATCGCGGACGGCGCCCGGCCGACCCTGCGCGGCTGCGTCGTCGCCAACCCCGGCGGGCTCGGGCTGCGGCTGCGCGGCGAGGGCACCGCCGCCGCCTTCGAGGACTGCGAGGTCGCCGCCGCCGGCCAGGCCGGGCTCGCCGTCCTCGGCGGCGCGACCGCAGCCCTGGACCGCTGCCGCGTCCACCACGCCTCAGGCGCCGGCGTGCTGCTCTCCGACCCCGGCAGCGCGGCCGAGCTGACCGGTTGCGAGATCTACGAGATCCGCGGCAGCGGCGTGCAGGCCGAGTCGCAGGCGGGCGGGCGGCTCGTCGACTGCGAGATCCACCGGGTCACCGGCAACGGGCTCACCCTGGACGGCGAGGCCGAGCTGGTGCTGACCGGCTGCCGGGTGCACGACCTGCCGGAGAACGGCGCCGACCTGCGCGGACGCTCCCGGCTCAGCCTCGCGCACAGCACCATCAGGGACTTCGGGCGCGGCGCGCTGTCGGTCTGGGACCAGGGCACCGAGGCCGTCGCCGAGTCCTCTCAGATCCACGGCTCCACCGGCGAGTACCCGGCTTTGTGGGTCAGCGACGGCGCCCGGCTCACCCTCACCGACTGCTCGCTGCACGACCTGCCGGACGCCCTGTTCGTCCTGGACCGGGACTCCGCCGCCACCGCCGAGGGCTGCTCGTTCAGCCGGATCCGCAGCTCGGCGGTCTCGGTCAGCGGCGGGGCCACCGTCTCCCTGGCCGCCTGCCGGGTGCAGGAGGCCGGCACCGGCCTCTGGTTCCGCGACCACGGCAGCGGCGGGCTGCTCACCGACTGCGAGATCTCCGACGTGGCGACGGGGGTGATCGTCACCAAGGGCGCCGACCCGGTGCTGCGCGACTGCACCGTACGGGCCAGCACGGACGCCGGGGTGTACGTCTCGGCGCAGGGGCGCGGCACCTTCGAGGACTGCCGGGTCTCGCACGGCAAGGGCTTCGGGTTCCACGTCATCGACGGCTGCCGGACCCGGCTCACCCGGTGCCGGGCGGAGCAGAACGAGCGGGCCGGGTTCGAGTTCTCCGAGCCGGGGCCGGTCGCGGAGGGGTGCACCTCGGACGACGTCGGGGCGGCGCCGGGGGGCGGGCTGGGCTCGGGGCGCGGTTCCGGGCCGGGGTCGGGGTTGGGTTCCGGCTTGGGTTCCGGGTTGGGGGCGGGGCGGGCTTCGGGGCTGGGCGCAGGGCTGGGGTCGTCGTTCGGGGGCGCGGACGTGCCGCCACCGCGACCGGCCCAACTGACCGCCGCTGCACAGGTGTTGGCCCCCGCGGCGACCGCTTCGGCGGGCATCGCCCCGATCCCGGACTGCCGGCCGGCCGACGAGGCGCTCGCCGAGCTGGACTCGCTGGTCGGACTTGCCACGGTGAAGCAGGAGGTGCGCACCCTGATCGACCTGATCTCGGTCGGCCGGCGCCGCCGCCAGGCCGGGCTCAAGGCTCCCTCGCTGCGTCGGCACCTGGTCTTCACCGGCGCCCCCGGCACCGGCAAGACCACCGTCGCCCGGCTCTACGGCGAGATCCTCGCCTCGCTCGGAGTGCTCCAGCGCGGGCACCTGGTCGAGGTGGCCCGGGTCGACCTGGTCGGCGAGCACATCGGCTCCACCGCGATCCGCACCGCGGCCGCCTTCGACCGGGCGCGCGGCGGCGTGCTCTTCATCGACGAGGCGTATGCGCTCGCCCCCGAGGACGGCGCACGGGACTTCGGGCGAGAGGCGATCGACACCCTGGTCAAGCTGATGGAGGACCATCGCGACGAGGTGGTCGTCATCGTGGCGGGCTACACCGCCGAGATGGAGCGCTTCCTCTCCGCCAACCCCGGTGTATCGTCCCGCTTCTCACGCACCATCAGCTTTCCCGACTACACGGCGGACGAACTGCTCGAGATCGCCCGGGCGCAGTGCGCGGAACACGAGTACGCGCTGTCGGAGGAGACGGAGAAGGCACTGCTGGACCACTTCGGCGGGCTGGAGCGCGGCCCCAACTTCGGCAACGGGCGCACCGCCCGGCAGGTCTTCGAGACCATGGTCGAGCGGCACGCGGTACGGGTCGCCCACCTCGCCGACCCGTCCACCGAGGAGCTCCAGCTGCTCGTCCCGACGGACCTTCCCACCGTGCCGCTACCGTAGGGCGGTTGCGGGAATCCCCGGTCCTTCGTGGGGAACTCGTTTGCCACACCGGGCCGTTGAGGCGGGCATGAGCATGCTTCTGACGGGTGCCGCGGGCGGGCTGCTGCTACCGGCCGGGCTGGTGGTGCTGTTCTTCCTCGGCGCGGTGGTGCGGCGGCTGCGCACCCGGCCGGCCACAGGTCCGGCCGGCGGCCGCGGCGCGGGCGCGACCGCGACGGAGGAGCTGCACGCGCTGCTCTACCCGAGCAAGCGGGTGCAGCTGGAGCAGCGGCGGGTCGAGCTGGTGCTGCGGGACGACGAGCACGACGGCGCGCCGAAGCGCACGGGGATCGACCTCGCGGGCGGCCGGGCGGTGATCCGGCGAGGGGCTGACGGGTGACGGCGAGCAGAGGGCAAGGAGCAGCGAACAACGAACAGGTTTCAGCCGACAGATGACAGATGACAGATGACAGAATCTGAAATCTGTCGGCTGTCATCTGTCACCTGCCACCTGCCACCTGCCACCTGCCATCCGTTCGCCGCCCCACCGCAGCGCACCGGGCCAGCGGCCGACGGACCGCCTGCGTGTCAGCCCTCCCAGGGGCCGCCCGCGAGGAAGGACTCCAGCGCGGCCCGGTAGGGTCTGATGTCGATCCGCTCGCCGGCCAGCCAGTCGTCCGAGTAGTACTTGTCGAGGTAGCGGTCGCCCGGGTCGCAGATCAGGCCGACCACGCTGCCCGTCCTCCCGGCCTCGCGCATCTCGGCGACGATCCGCAGCGCGCTCCAGAGCCCCGTCCCGGTGGAGGCGCCCGCCTTCTTCCCGAGGACCTGCTCCAGCACCCGTACGGCGGCGATCGACGCGGCGTCCGGCACCTTCATCATCCGGTCGATCGCCCCCGGCACGAAGCTCGGCTCCATCCGGGGCCGCCCGATGCCCTCGATCCGCGAGCCGCTCCCGCAGACGGCGTCCTGGTCGTGGCGCACCCAGCCGTCGAAGAAGCAGGAGTTCTCCGGGTCCGCGACGCAGATCCGGGTGTCGTACTGCATGTAGTGCACGAAGCGGGCGATGGTCGCCGAGGTGCCGCCGGTGCCGGCGGTGGCGACGATCCAGGCCGGCTCCGGGTGCGGCTCCAGGCGCAGCTGGGCGAAGACGGACTCGGCGATGTTGTTGTTGCCGCGCCAGTCGGTGGCCCGCTCGGCGTAGGTGAACTGGTCCATGTAGTGCCCGCCGGTCTCCTCGGCGAGCCGGGCGGACGCCTCGTAGACCTCGTCCGAACGCTCGACCAGGTGGCACTCGCCGCCGTGGAACTGGATCAGGTCGATCTTGGCCTGGCTGGTGCTCTTGGCCATGACGGCGATGAACGGCACCCCGATGAGCTGGGCGAAGTACGCCTCGGAGACGGCCGTGGAGCCGCTGGAGGCCTCGATCACCGGCTTGCCGGGGCGGATCCAGCCGTTGCAGAGCCCGTAGAGGAAGAGCGAGCGGGCCAGCCGGTGCTTGAGCGAGCCGGTGGGGTGGGTGGACTCGTCCTTGAGGTAGAGGTCGATCCCCCACTCGGGCGGCAGCGGGAAGCGCAGCAGGTGGGTGTCGGCGGAGCGGTTGGCGTCGGCCTGGACCTTGCGCACCGCCTCCTTGAGCCAGGCGCGGTAGTCCTGGTCGGAGCGGTCGACGTCGATGGTCGGCTCGAGGCCGCGCTCGATGCCGGGCTGGGTGCTCATGGTCGGTTCTCCCTCATAGTGACCCCCCACTGCTCACTACGAGTGTATGACGGTCACGATAAGTGACCGTTTTCGAAGATCCAGCTTCCGCTTATTGCCGCTGCGTTGCCCTGCACTGCCCCGTGCTGCCCCTCCGCCCTGTGCCGCCCTGCGCCGCCCCTGCGGCACAGCTTCGGCCGGGCCGCCTAGCCCAGCCGGACGGGCACCGACTGCGGGTCCGCCAGGTACGGGCCCCAGCCGAGTTCGGCCGCGCCCGCGAGCGCGCCGTGCGCCAGCTCCGCGCCGACGATCGGCACCCGTCCGCTGCGCCCCCACAGGCTGCGCTCGGCGACCACCGCGCGCAGCCGTTCGGGCGCGGCCTCCAGCAGGTCGAGGTGCAGGCCGCTGAGGACCACCCGATCGGGGTTGAGGATGTTCGCGACGCCGGCCAGGCCGAGTCCGAGCCGGTCGATGACGTGCTCGACCGCCGCGCGCGCCCGGTCGTCCGCGGCGGCCGCCCGGCACAGCTCGCGCGCCTGGTCGAGCGGCGGGCGTCCCGGTTCCGGGGTGAGCCCGGCGGCGGCGAACAGCGCGTCGGGGTCGGTCTCGGCGTTGAGGCAGCCGCGGTTGCCGCACATGCAGGGACGCCCCTGCGGGTCGACGGTGAGGTGGCCGACCTCCAGGGCGAGGCCGGCGCTGCCGGTGTGCAGGTGGCCGTCGATCACCAGCGCCCCACCGACGCCGCGGTGGCCGGAGGTGACGAAGAGCAGGTGGCGCGCGCCGCGTCCGGCGCCGTGCCGGTACTCGGCGAGTGCGGCGAGGTTGGCGTCGTTGGCGATCGCGGTGGGCAGCGGGCGCAGCGCGTTCGGGCCGTGGTCGGCGCGGCCGACCTCGACGTCGTACAGGTCGGCGACCGGGGTGCCGCTCGGCCAGGCGAAGTGCAGCGCGGCGAGCGCGGCGCCGTCCGGCTCGGTCACCGGGTTGGGCAGCGCGAGCGCGGCGCCCAGGCAACGGCGGTCGGTCGCCCGGGCGAGCTCGGCGCCCGCCTCCGCGACGGCGCGCAGCATCCGGACCGGGTCGGTGGCGGTGGGCAGCGGCAGGTGGACGGGCGGGTCGAGCAGCCCGCCGAGGCCGGACAGGGTGACGCTCAGCCCGTCGGCGTGGATCTGCCCGGCGACCACGACCGGGCCCTGCGGGTCGATCGCGAGCCGGTGCGAGGGGCGGCCGCGGCCGCCGCCGGCCGGGCGGGAGTCGACGGTGATCAGGCCGAGCGCCTCCAGCTCGGCGGTGACCGCGCCGGCGGTGGCCCGGGTGACGTCCAGCGCGCGGGTGAGCGCCGAGCGGGTCGGCGTCTGGCCGGTGTGGATCAGCGAGAGGGCGGGGCCGAGCAGCGTCCGACCGCGGTCGGGGGCCGCGCGGCGGTGGCCGTCGCGCTGCGCGTCGGGTTCGTTCCCGGTGCCGGGCCTCGGGCTTGATGGTGAGAGCTGCACGCCCCTATTGTGACTTTGTGCCGCTTCGAAACAAAATCCGCGCCCATTCCAGACCGGACCGCCCCGCCACCCAGTCTCGCAGCACACCCCCGGTGACCGACAGTCCCTGGGGCCCCGCGCGCATCGCGCTCACCGCGTTCTTCGCCGTCGACGGCTTCCTCTTCGCCGCCTGGGTCGTCCGCATCCCGGACGTCCGCAGCCAGGTCAGCGCCTCTCACAGCGCCCTGGGGCTCGCCCTGCTCTGCCTGTCGATCGGCGCCGTCCTCACCATGCCGATGGTCGGCCGGCTCTGCCTGCGCTACGGCTCGCGGCCGGTGACCGTCGGCTCGCTCGCCCTGCTCAGCCTCGCCGTCCTGCTGCCCGCGCACACCCACTCGGTGGCCTCGCTCGGCGGCGCGTTGCTGCTGTTCGGCGCCGGGTACGGCGGGGCCAACGTCGCGATGAACAGCGCCGCCGTCGACCTGGTGGCCCAGCTGCGCCGGCCCGTGATGCCCAGCTTCCACGCCGGGTACAGCTTCGGCGGGCTGCTCGGCACGGGCGTCAGCGGCCTGCTCGCCGGGCCGCTGAGCACTGCGTGGGCGCTCGCGCTCAGCGGACTGCTGGGTATGACCGTCACCGTGGGCGCGGGCGTCGTCCTGATGCGCAGCCCGGCGGCTCCACCGGTCGTGCCCGACGGCGCGAGCGCCGCGGCCGGCGGTGCGCCTGCCCCCGAAGGCGGCGCGGGCACGGGGCATCCGACGGCCCGCCTGCTGGTGCTGCTGCTCGGCGTCACCGCGCTGTGCACCGCGTACGGCGAGGGCGCGATCGCCGACTGGACCACCCTCCACCTCACCGACGACGTCCACGCGAGCTCCGCGGTGGCCGCGACCGGCTACGGCGTGTACGCGTTCGCGATGGCGGGCGGACGGGTCGGCGGCACCTGGCTGTCCATCAGGCTCGGGCAGACCCGGCTGATGCTGCTCGGCGGGCTGGTGGCCGCGGCCGGGATGCTGGTCGCCGCTCTCGCGCCGGTGGCGCCGGTGGCGATCTGCGGGTTCGTCCTGGTCGGCCTCGGCCTGGCCAACCTCTTTCCGCTCGCCATCGCCCGGTCCGGGGAGGCGGGCGGCCCGCAGGGCGTCGCGCTCGCCTCGTCCCTCGGCTACGGCGGGATGCTGATCGGTCCGGTGGTGATCGGCTTCCTCGCCGACGCGGCCGGACTGCCGCTGGCCCTCACCACGGTCGCGGTCGCGGCGACGGCCGCGGCGGTGCTGCCGCTGTCGGTCGGGCGGCGGTTCAGTCAGCTCAGGTGACGGGTGGGAGATGGCAGGGGGCGGGTAACGGATGACAGCCGACGGATGACGGATGACAGATGACAGCTGTTGAAATCTGTCAGCTGTCATCTGTCGGCTGTGGCAGGATGCGGGGCCATGACGACCAGCGAACCCTTCCAGGTACTGCGGGCGAGCGAGCGCCCGGCGACGGCGTGGCTCAACGGGGGTGGGGTGACCAGGGAGGTCGCCGGGTTCCCGGCCGGAGCCGGGCTCGACCGGTTCGACTGGCGGGTCAGCCTGGCCGACGTGGCCTCGGCCGGACCGTTCTCCCCGTTCCCCGGCATCGACCGGGTGATCACCCTGGTCGAGGGCGCCGGTATGGCGCTCACGGTCGACGGTGTCGAGCAGCTGGTCGACGCGCCGTACCGGCCGTTCCCGTTCTCCGGCGACGCCACCACGGACTGCCGTCTGCTGGCCGGTCCGGTGGTGGACTTCAACGTGATGACGCGTCGCGGGCGGGTCGAGGCGACCGTGGACCTGGCCTCCGCGCCCGCCGCCGTCGAGGTCCCGAACGGGAGCACCGTCCTCCTCGTCTGCCTCGCCGGCTCGGCCGTGTTCGACGGTGCCGAGGCCGTCGAACTCGCCCGCTACGACGCCGTACTGCTCGACACGCCGGGCACGTACGAGCTGCGACCGGACGGCGTCACCGCCGTCATCACCTTCCGCACGGCCCACTGACGCAGCCCCCCGTCGCGTACTGCCCGCCCGCGTACCGCCCCACCACGCGCCACATCCCCGCGCACCGCTCCGCCACTCACCGCCGAACGACGGCGCTCCCGCCCCCGGATCACGGGGCGGGACCGCCGTCGCCGGTTCAGCCGCAGAGCACCGGCGTGGCGTGCGCCGGATCCAGGGCGTTGGTCACGAGGTGCAGCGCCGTCGGCGAGACCGCGATCGCGACGTGTTCCACGAGCGAGATCGGGCAGTGGTCCTGCAGTACCACGTTGTCGACGCCGGGACCGTTCAGGAACTGGCTCTGCCACGGGGTGACGACCTCGTCGTACACGGTCGAGATCACCGTGTAGCTCACGCCCGGCACGGTGTCCGGTCGGGAGGCCATCTTCTTGTTGAAGTCGGAACCGACCGCCTGGTCCCGGCAGGCCTGGCAGACGCTGAAGACCAGGTCCGTGACGTCCGGGAAGTACGGGGCGAGGTCGACGATCCCGTCGAGCGTCGTGCCGTGGTTGGACGGCGCCAGCCCGACCAGCTTGCCGACCTTGGACGCACCGCCGAGGAACTTCAGGTAGTAGTTCGGCAGCACGCCGCCCTGCGAGTGCCCGACGATGTCGACCTTGGCCGCGCCGGTCGCGTTGCGCACCAGGTCCACGAAGCGGGCGAGCTGGGCCGCCGAGTCGGCCACCGGCCCGAGGCCTCCGATCGGGAGCAGCAGGCCGCTGCCGGTGGAGGTGATGCCGGGGATCATCCCGTAGTCGAGGGCGAAGACGCAGTACCCGAGGCTCTTGAGCAGCGGGGAGAGCGCCAACCAGTTCTCGTAGCGGTTGGCGAAGGTGCCGTGCACCAAGACGACCGGGTCGGGGTGCGCGGCGGTGGGCCGGCAGGTCCAGTCGTTGGCACCGGGCGGCGAGGCCACCGTGTCGCCGTCGGGCGGCAGTTCGGCGCCGGTGGTGGCAGCCGCGGTGGCAGCGGCCGGAGCGGTGACGGCCGGGGCCGCGCTCGCGGGCGCCGCCGTCGCGCCCGCCAGCAGCGCACCCGCCAGCAGGGCCGCGCCGAGCGAGCCGCCGAGCCTACGGCGCAAGGGACTTGTGGCGAAGCGGAGAAGTGGGGTTCTCAACTGTTGCCTCCACAGCCGAAGTTTGTTACCAACAGGTAACCCGAGTGGCTCCATCATGCGGTCGCCCCTCCGGCCCGGCCCTTGGGCGTTCCCCAGACCTGGACGGTGTTCTCTGTGACCGGTCACAACGCACCCCACTGCACGCCCCCGAACACCAAGGCACAGGCGCCGGGTTGGCACGTCCCGGTGATCGGCGGCCGTCCTGCCGACCAGCGACTCCTCTGCGGTGTACGCGAGTTGGCCGAGGCCGTCGTCGCCGCCCTGCTGGACCGCGTGCCGGTCTACCGCCGCCTGCCCCGCGAACAGCTCACCGGCGAACTCACCCGCGACACCGAGCGCCGGATCCGCGCGCTGGCCCACACCGTCCGCACCGGGCTCCCCGCCCCCGCCGAGGAGTTCACCGCCGTCCGGGAGGCCGCCGCCCGGCGCGCCGAAGAGGGCCTGCCGCTGGACGCCGTACTGCTCGCCCATCACCTCGGACTGGAGGTCTGCTGGGAGTTCGTCACCCGGCACGCCCGGGAGGGTGACGCCGCCGAACTGCTGCTGCTCAACCGGCTGTTGCTCGACCAGCTCCGCCAGGCCACCACCGCCGCCGGCGTGGGTTACCTGGACGGACGCCGCCCGGCCGCCGACCGCCGGTGCGCGGCCCGGCAGTCCCTGCTCACCGCACTGCTCGCGGGCACCCCCGCCGACGAGGCCGCCACCCGGGCCGGGCTCCGGCTGCCCGCCCGCTACGCCGTGCTCTGCCTGTCCGTCGCCGACCACCCCGACGAGCACTCCCCCGGCGTCGACCCGGGGATCGCCGCCCGCCGCAAGCTCCGCCGCCTCGCCGCCGAACTCGACCACCGCACCCGGCAGTCGGCGCTCACCGCCCTCACGCCCTCGGGCGGACTCGTGCTCGTCCCGTTCGACCCCTCGGCGGAGCCGCCCGAGTCGCCGGAATCACCGGTGCCGCCATTGCCGCCGGTACCGCCGATACCGCCGATACCGCCGAAGTCGGCAGACTCGGCGAAGCCGAGCGGAAGCGCCATCGGAGAAGCCCCCTGGCCTCGCCTCGCCGCCACCCTCGCCGCAGCCGCCCGAGCCGCCGGTGCACCCGTCCTGGCCGGAGCGGCCGCGGCCGTCCCCGCCGAGGTGCCCGAAGCGGCCGCGCTCGCGTACGAAGTCCTGGACGTCGCCCGGGCGTTCGGGCGGCCGCCCGGGTTGCACCGGCTGGACGACGTCCTCCTGGAGTACCAGCTCACCCGACCCAGCCGGGCCCGCTCCCGGCTCGCCGCCCTCATCGAACCCCTGGCCGACGGCGGGGAGTTGCTCACCACCCTGCGCACCCACCTGGCCGGGGGCCTCAACCGTCGGCACACCGCGAGCGCGCTGCACCTGCACCCGAACACCGTCGACTACCGGCTGCGCCGGATCGCCATGCTGACCGGCCTGGACCCGGCACGCCCCGCCGACATCCCTCGAATCACCGCCGCGATCGCCGCGCGGGCCGCCGAACAGGCCTCCCCCGCACGGTAGTTCCACCTCTCCCCGAGGGCGAAGGCCCGGCGACCCCGGGCGTCAGCCCTGCTCCCCCGGCAGCCGCAGGTCCCACCCGACCAGAGCTCGCAGCTGCTCCGCCGTCACGCCCTCCGGCACCGGCTGCGGCGCATCGTGGCGCAGCGGCGGCTGCCAGCCTTCCTCCTCGGTCCAGCGGCGGACCACCTTGGCCGGCGCCCCGGCCACCACGCTGTGGTCGGGCACCTCACCGCGCACCACCGCGCCCGCCGCGACCACCACGTTGCGGCCGATCCGCGCACCCGGAAGGATCACCGCGCCGGTGCCGATCCAGCTGCCCGCGCCGATCTCCACCGGCTCGTTGCGCGGCCACTGCTTGCCGATCGGTAGGTCGGTGGCCCGGTACTCGTGCGCCTGGTCGGAGATGTAGACGCCGGGCCCGGTCCACACGTCGTCGCCGAGCACGATCGACTGGTGACCGACGATGTGGCTGTCCCGGCCGATCACGCAGCCGCCGCCGATCCGCACGATCGGCTCCGGCCCGAGGTCGAGGCCCGGCAGGAAGCCTGCGCTGATGGTGACCCGCTCACCGACGATCGAGAACGGCCCGATGGTGATCCACTGCTCGTTGAACACCGCCCCGAGCGGAAAGGCGAGGCTCGTACCGTCCCCCAGCTCGCCGAACCGGTACGGGCCCGGGCTCCGGTTGGTGACCGCGCCGGTCCGCTGCATCCAGCGCCAGCCCCGGTGGACGAGGCGCCCGGCGGCACGGCGGCCACCTGCCCGGACGGCGGAGACGAGGGAACGGGATATCGGCATGCGCTCACGTTACCGGCCCGTAGCTCACGCTCGACCGCCGGGCGGCCAACATCACACCGGCCCTGTCCGCCCCGACCGCACCATCCGGGCTTCGGCCGCCACCGTCCCCTCCCGGGGCCTGCGGGCGCCGCCGGATGAGGCGCCCGCAGAACCGGGTGGTCAGCTCACCCAGCGGTCAAAGCACCCATCGGTCGGCTCACCCAGCAGCCAGAGCACCCAACGCTCAGCTCACCCAGCAGTCAGAGGACCCAGCGCTCAGCGCACCCAGCGCGCGGGCCGCTTCTCCAGGAACGCCCGCATGCCCTCCTGCGCCTCCTCCGAACCGAACAGCCGCGCCGACAGCTCCACCAGTTCGTCGGCGTCCCGCTCGAAGGAGCGCACCACGTCGGCGTTGGCCAGTCGCTTCGACTCCGCCAGTCCCTGCGGGGAGCCCTGGCGCAGCGCGTCCAGCAGGCCCTTCAGCACGACGCCGGTGTCCTCGGCGGACCCGGTGGCGCTGGTGATCAGCCCGATCCGGGCGGCCTCGGCAGCGTCGAACACCTCGCCGGTGAGGTAGTAGCGGGAGGCGGCGCGCGGCTCCAGCTTGGGGCGCAGCGGCAGCGAGATGACGGCGGGCGCGAGGCCGAGCCGGACCTCGGTGAAGGCGAAGGTCGAGGCCGGCCCGGCGACGGCGAGGTCCGCCGCGCCGACCAAGCCGAGGCCGCCCGCCCGGACGTGCCCGTCGATGACGGCGATCACCGGCTTCGTGCAGTCCACGATCGCCCGCTGCAGCTCGACCAGGCCCCGCGGGCCGACCGTCGGGTCCGCGCCGGTCGCCTCGGAGAGGTCAGCGCCTGCGCAGAACACCTTGCCGGTGTGCCCGAGCACCACGGCGCGGACCTCCGGGTCGGCCGCGGCCGCTGCCAGCCCGGCGCGCAGCTCGGCCATCAGGCGGGTGGAGAGCGCGTTGCGGTTGTGCGGCGAGTCGAGGGTGAGCGTGGTGACGGCGTCGGCGGTGCTGACGCGGACGAGGGGCTCTGCGCTGGTCATCGGCGGGGCCTGCTTTCCGGCTGAGGGTGGGTCGGACTGCGGGCGCGGTCCGGGGTGCCCGGACCGCGCCCGCACGACTCTGGCATGCCCACCCGCCACTCGGCCAGAGCCAACCGCCCCGCCGACGGAACTGCCGACCCCGCCGCCGTCCGAACCACCACCCGAACCCACCACCCGAACCCGCCACCGGAGCCACCGGCGCGCCGCGACTGCCGACCGGCCGCTCCCGCGAACGGAAATCCGGTGGTCGTAGCCGCCTCGCCCACGGCACCATCGTCGCCGTGACCACGACCGACACCCCCGTCCTGCTCCTCGCGCCGCGCATCAACGAGACCGGCCTGCAGCTGCGCACCGCCGCCGGGCGCCGCGGCCTGCGGGCTTGCGTCGCGACGTCCTGGACCGCGCCGTGCGAGCTGCTCGGCGCGCCGGTCCACGTGTACGGCGGGCCGCTGTTCGGCGACGCCGTCGGGCGGGAGCTCGGTCTCGGCCTGCTGGAACCGGCGGCCGACTGGCTGACCCGGCTGCCGCTCGCGCTGACCGGGCGCCGGGTCACCTGCACCACCCTGGCCGAGGCCCGCCGACTGCGGCACCCGGCCTTCGTCAAGCCGCCGGTGGACAAGCTGTTCGCCGCCCGGGTGTACCCCGACGGCGGCGCGCTGCCGGGACCCGAGCTGCTGGACGGTGACACGCCGGTGCTGGTGAGCGAGGTGGTGCGGTTCGGCGTCGAGTACCGGCTGTTCGTGCTGGACGGCTCGGTGCGGGCCGGCTCGCGCTACGCGGTGGACGGCGACCTGTCCGTCGCGCCGCTGGACACCGCCGGGGCACCCGCCGGGGAGGCCGCCGAGGTGCTCGCATTCACCCGTGACGTCCTGGCCGCCGCCGCGTCGGACGCACCGCTGCCCAGCGCCTCCGTGGTGGACGTCGGCCGTACGCAGGAGGGCGGTTGGGCCGTGGTGGAGGCCAATGCTGCCTGGGCCAGCGGTGGTTACGCCGCGGACCCGGACGCCGTCCTCGACGTGGTGCTGCGCTCGGGCGGTCCGGCTGCCCGACTCCCCGCCACCGACCGACCGTTCCTCCGCGACCTGCCCGAGGTGGTGCGCTGAGGCCGGTCGGCCGTACGGCGCCGGGGCTTGCGGCCCCGGTGGATCGTGACGCAGGATCCGCGCCATGACCACCTCTCACCTCACCCACATCACCGAGCCGCCCGGCGTCGCACCCGCCATCGGCTACACCCAGGTCGTCACCGGCACCGGCCGGCTGGTCCAGGTGTCCGGGCAGGTCCCCTTCGACGAGCAGCGGAACCTGGTCGGCGTGGACGACCCGAAGGCGCAGGCGCGGCAGGTCTTCGAGAACCTCCGCCGCTGCCTGGCTGCCGCCGGGGCCGGGTTCGAGCACGTCGTGAAGTTCACCTTCTTCATGACCGACATCGACTACCTCCAGGACATCCGGGAGGCCCGCGACGAGCACCTGGGCTCCCTGCCGCTGCCTGCCGCCTCCGCGATGCAGGTGGCGGCGCTGTTCAGGCCCGACGTGCTGATCGAGATCGAGGCGATGGCGGTCGTCCCCGAGTAGCCGGTCGGAGCCGCCCGGCCCCGCCCGCGCCTGGTCCCGCACCCAGCCTGACCCCGCACCCCGCCTCGGCTCACACCGCGCCGAGGCCCGAGGCTCACACCCCGCCGAGGCGCGCGTCCCGCCGTCCGGCCCACCGGACGACGGGACGCATCGCCAGACCCGCGGCCGCCAGTACCGCGCCCAGGACGACCCAGCCGACCGTGCCGTACCCGATCACCAGGGTGGTGACCAGCGCCGGACCGGCCATCAGCGCCGCAGCCGTCCCCGCGTTGAACACGCCCTGGTAGGCGCCGTGGTCGCGCTCGCCCGCGAGGTCGTAGCTGAGCGACCAGCCGCCCGCCTGGGCGACCACCTCACCGAGCGACTGCAGCACGACCCCGCCGAGCACCACCGCGGCGGCGACGACCGCGGGCAGGCCGTGCGCCAGTGCGACGACCAGGCAGGAGACGGCGAGCACCACGCCGGCGCGCCCGCAGGCCCGGGCGGCCCCCGTCCGCTCCTCGGTGCCCCGGGTGGCCCGCACCTGCAGGGTGATCACCAGCAGGGTGTTGACGATCAGGGTGCCGGCGACGGTGATCCGCGGCGCGTCGGTCTCCTGGACGATCCAGAGCGGTATGCCGACCTCGAGGACGGCGAACTGCAGGCAGAGCAGGGCATTCAGCACCGTCACGGCCAGGAACGGACCGTCCCGCAGCGCCGGGTTACGCCGCCGGCCCTGCTTGACGCCCTTGTCCGACGGGTCCGACGGCTTCGGAACCCCGGTCTTCGCCGCCGGCTCGGAGGCCGACGCACCGGGCGCCGACCGGTCGGACGCCGACGACTCGACCGGCAACCGGCGCTGCGGGACGTCGAAGCGGTGGAAGAGCACCGCGACGGCCACGAAGGATGCGGCGTCGGCCAGGATCGCCGTCAGGTACACCGGCCGGGTGTCCAGTTGGAGCGCGATCGCGCCGACGGCCGTCCCCAGACAGATGCCGACGTTGGTCACCACCCGCAGGTGGGCCCG
The DNA here is from genome assembly GCF_055560835.1 of Kitasatospora sp. NPDC023120. Lineage (NCBI taxonomy): Bacteria > Bacillati > Actinomycetota > Actinomycetes > Kitasatosporales > Streptomycetaceae > Kitasatospora > Kitasatospora sp. NPDC023120. The sequence goes on from NZ_JBVHHY010000031.1 coordinate 72,473, forward strand.
GCCCGCCACCCTGCGGTCGGCGGGCAGCACCGTGGCGTAGAGCGCGTTCCGGGTGGCGGCGGAACCGCGGTCGACGGCCGAGACCAGGCAGGCCAGCGCGACGAACGCCGGGTAGCTGTGCACCAGCGCGTACCCGGCGGTGCCGACCGCCTGCACCGAGACGAGCACCACCAGCACCCGCCGCGCACCCCAGCGGTCGGCGGCCCGGCCGGCCGGGATGCTCGCGACGACCCCACACAGACCGGCGGCCGTCATCCCGAGTCCCAGCTGAGCGGCGCTCAGGCCGAGCACCCGGGTGAAGAACAGCACGGCGACGGAGAGGGACAGGCCGTTGCCCACCGTGTTGACCAGGGTGATCCCGGCCAGCCGACGAACCGTCGGGTCGGGGTGCAGGCGGCGCCGCAGCGCGGCAGCGACGCCGGTGGCACGGGTGGTGGCGGACGCGGCCGGGTCTGCGGGCACGGCAGGGGAAGGTGCGGAGGACTCCGCCGTCGAGGTGGTCATGCAGGGAATCCCACCGCGTGCCGCAGCCGACCAGTAATCCTTTAGGCTCTGGCTAAATCCGAAGCCGGACTGCCGACCCGGCCGGACCCCAGCAGGAGGACGCCCCGTGCACCGGTTCACGCTCCGCCTGGCCGACCTCGCCACCACCTGGTTCGCCGTCTCCCCGATCAACGAGGCCGTGCTCGGCCTACGGATGTGGACCCACCCTGGCGTCTACCGCCTCCAGACCCGGGCCTTCGAGCAACTCCGGCCTTCCTTCGGGCGACTGGACTCCCGTCTGCTGCTGTCGCTCGTCGCCGAGAACCGCTTCGTCCCCGACTTCCTGACGCCCCGCCCGCTCTCCCCCTCCCCCGAGTTCCGCACCGAGATCGCCGCCGTCCGCGCGTTCCCGCCGGAGCAGCTGCGCACCGAGATGGAGCAGACCTTCCTCTCGCACGGCCAACCGCTGCCCGCCGAGATCGCCGCCGGACTCGCCCGTCCGGAGCGACTGTTGGCGCGGATCGCCGACGCGCTGGAGGAGTACTGGGAGGTGTGCCTCGCCCCCGCCTGGTGGCCGCAGGCCCGCGCGGTGCTGGAGGCCGACCTGGTCTATCGCGCCCGGATGCTCGCCCAGCACGGCGCGGCGGCCCTCTTCGCCGACCTGGATCACCGGCTCCAGTGGGAGAACGGCGTCCTGTCGATCCACCGGAACTGGACGGACGGGGACGTGGAGACGCCCGTGGACGGACGCGGCCTGGTGCTCTGCCCGAGCTTCTTCGTCCGTGGCGCGATCACGATGATCAGCAACGACCGCGCGCCGCAGATCAGTTACCCGGCGCGCGGACAGGCGGGCATGGGCGGCCGGGGCACACCGGTACCGCCGCAGGCCGTGGAGGCGCTGGTCGGCACACCGAAGGCCCGGCTGCTGACGATGCTTGCCGAGCCCGCCTCCACCACCGAGCTCGCCTACCGCCTCGGGGTCACCCCGGGCGCGATCAGCCAGCACCTGTCCGTCCTCGCCGCCACCGGCCTGGTCACCCGTGCCCGGCACGGCCGCTCGGTGCTGTACCGGCGCAGCCCGCTCGGGGACGAGCTGACGGGGGCGAACAAGTGACCGGAAACCGATAACAGACGACAAGCGACAGACGACGGATAGCAGCTCACAGATAACAGCCGACAGGCGACAGACGACAACCGTTGAATTCTGTCCGCCGCCACCCCTCCAGTGGTACAGACCTGTTGACGCATTGGTCCAGTCCTTCTACAGTTCCCATGCCCCCGACACCCCACGGCGCGGGCACCGATCGCACACGGATCAGCCCCCGGTTCTACATCACCCTGTTCCAACCCCCCACAGTCACAGGGAGAACCATGTCCGCTCGATCCAGGGCCGGACGCCCGCGCGTGCGCAGCAGACTGCTCGCGCTGCTCAGCGTCCTGCTCCTCCCCCTCGCCGCGCTCACCGCGCTGGCCGCGCCGGCGATCTCCGCCGGCTGGGACCTGAGCCGGATCTTCGGCTCGCTGGACATCGCCAACGTCCAGGGCTACGACTTCCACGGCTCGGGCAGCGACAACTCCTGGGAGCCGAACCGCACCGGCCACGCCTCCAACCTCTACCAGGACCCGAACGACCCGTACAACTCTCACTTCAGCGTGGACACGGCCGTCCAGACCTACCTCGGCGCCGGGATCAACCCGCGCAAGCTCACCATCGGCTTCCCGTTCTACGGACGCGGCTGGCAGGGCGTGGCGGACGGCGGTGCGAAGGGCGTCTGGCAGCCCGCGACCGGCGCCGCACCGCGGCAGTTCGCCGAGGAGGCCGGGACCCGCGGGTACCACAACCTTCTCTCCGGCGTCTCCGGCGTCTCCGGCCTCACCGTCTACCACGACCCCAAGTCCGTTGCGACGTACGGCTACACGGGAGCCGGCGGCCAGTGGTGGACCTTCGACGACGCCTGGTCGATCGCCCAGAAGACGGCCTACCTCAAGTCGAAGGACCTGCTCGGCGGCATGATCTGGGAGATGTCCGGCGACACCCCGTCCGGCACCCTCATGACCGCACTCGACACCGGGCTCAGGTGACCGTCACCGAGCCCGAATCAGCCGCAGGCCCAAGTAGCCTCGGGCCGAAGCAACAGCGGGCCCAAGTAGCGCGCCAAGCAACGGAAACGGGGCCGGCGCCCCTCCGCCACAGGAGGAGCACCGGCCCCGCACCGGCACCGCGGTCCTACCGCGAGGCCATCGCCATCAGCTTCCGCGCCGCCCGGTTCTGCCGCAGCACCTGGGAGAAGGTGGTGTGCCCCTGGGTGGTCCGGGCGAAGGCCCGCCAGGCCGCCGGCACCAGGCAGACCGCCGCGTGGAACAGGTAGGGCCGCCGCTCGAAGGCGCCCAGCAGCTGCTTGCCCGCGCGCATCTCCACGCCCAGCCCCGCCTTGACCGCGAACGCGTAGTTCAGCGCCTCGCGCCGCACCGCCGCCGCGCTGCCCGCCTCGGCGACCTTCACCGCCCACTCGCCGGCCAGCCGGCCCGAGCGCAGCGCGTACGAGATGCCCTCGCGGGTCCATGGCTCGAGCAGTCCGGCCGCGTCCCCGGCGACCAGCACCCGGCCGCGGGAGAGCGGCGAGTCCTCGGCGCGGCAGCGGGTCAGGTGCCCGGACTCGACGCTGGGGGTGAAGCCGGACAGACCCAACCGCCGGATGTAGTCGGCGAGGTACTGCTTGGTCCGCTCGCCGTCGCCGCGCGCGGAGATGACGCCGACGGTCAGGCTGCTGGTCTCGGTCTTCGGGAACACCCAGCCGTAACTGCCGGGCAGCGGGCCCCAGTCCAGGTGGATCCGGCCCGACCAGCCGGCGGCGACCTGCGGCGGCACCGGGATCTCCGCCTCCAGGCCGAGGTCGATCTGGTCGAAGGTGACGCCGACGTGCCGGGCGATCCGGCTCGCGCTGCCGTCCGCGCCGACCACCGCGCGGGCCTCGAAGGTGCGCCCGTCGGCCACCGTCACCAGCGCGGTCCGGTGCTCGCCGCCGCGCTGCTCGACCCCGGTGACGGACACTCCGGTGACCAGCACCGCCCCGGCCGCCTTGGCTGCCTGCACCAGGCGCAGGTCGAACTCGTCCCGGTTGACCAGTCCGAACAGCATCCGCTGGGAACGCCGCGTCCGGGTGTACCGACCGTCGTACGCGAAGGTGACGGCGTGCACCCGGTCCTGCAGCGGCAGCCGGAAGTCCGGCGGCAGGCTGTCCCGGGAGGGGCCGATGATGCCTCCGCCGCAGGTCTTGTAGCGGGGGTGCTCGGCCTTGTCGAGCAGCAGCACCCGGCGGCCCTGGACGGCGGCGGCGTACGCGGCCGAGGAGCCCGCCGGTCCGGCGCCGACCACCACGACGTCCCAGACGCCGTCCGGCGGCGAGGCCGCGTCGTCGAGTGGCGTTGCCGCCTCGTCGAGCGGGCTGTCGAGCGGGCTGCGGGAATCGGAGCTTCCGGAGTCAGTCACGTCGAGCAATCCTATGCGTCCGCCCGCCCCACCGGTCGCCGCACCACCCGAGCCACGCCCACCGGCCGCCACACCACCCGAACCACTCCGACCCCGTTGCACCGCTCCGCCCCCCTTTCACCGCTCCGCCCCCGTTCGACCACTCCACCCACGGGCCCCGGCCCGCGACCGGTCGGACGCGCGGCCCTCGGAGCAGCGAATTCCGCTCCGCCTATGATCGGCGGTACCCCAACCGACCCGATCCGCCCGCAGCACCCCGCGAGCGGCCCCACCCCCTCGGAGCCCCGATGTCACAGCCCCTGGTCGACGCCGTCCGGTCCCTGATGGACCGTGCCCGCACCGACCTCGCCGAGCTGGTCGCCTTCCCGTCGGTCGCCGATCCGCGCCAGTTCCCGGTCGAGGAGTGCGAGAAGGCGGCGCGCTGGGTCGCCGACGCCTTCGCCGCCGAGGGCCTGACCAACGTCCGGCTGCTCGACACCCCGGACGGCACCCAGTCCGTCTACGGCGAGCTGCCCGGCCCCGAGGGTGCGCCGACCGTCCTGCTCTACTCGCACTACGACGTCCAGCCCCCGCTCGACGAGAACGCCTGGTTCAGCCCCGCCTTCGAACTGACCGAGCGTGACGGCCGCTGGTACGGGCGCGGCGCCGCCGACTGCAAGGGCAACATCCTGATGCACCTGACCGCCCTGCGGGCGCTGCGCCAGGTGTACGGGGACGCCTACCCGGTCGGCCTGAAGATCATCGTCGAGGGCTCGGAGGAGCAGGGCACCGGCGGCCTGGAGCGCTACGCCGAGGCGCACCCCGAACTGCTCGCCGCCGACGCCATCATCATCGGCGACGCCGGCAACTTCGCCCCCGGCCTGCCGACGGTGACCGCCTCGCTGCGCGGCATGACCGTGGTCGAGGTGTCGGTCACCACCCTGGCCGGCAACCTGCACTCCGGCGCGTTCGGCGGCGCCGCCCCGGACGCGCTGCAGTCCCTGGTCCGGATGCTGGCCTCGCTGCACGACCGGAACGGCGACGTCGCGATCGCCGGGCTGAGCGCCGACCAGACCTGGGAGGGCGTGCAGTACCCGGAGGAGCAGTTCCGCGCCGACGCCAAGGTGCTCGACGGCGTCGCCCTGACCGGCACCGGCACGATCGCCGACCGCCTCTGGGCCCGCCCCTCCGTCACCGTCCTCGGCATCGACGCCCCGCCGGTGATCGGCGCCACCTCCTCCGTCCAGGCCGCCGCCAAGGCCCTGATCAGCCTGCGCGTCCCGCCGGGCATGGACTCCTCCGCGGCCCAGGACGCGCTGGTCGCCCACCTGGAGGCGCAGGTCCCGCTCGGTGCCGCCGTCACCATCCAGCGCCAGGGTAGCGGCTCCGCGTTCCGCGCCGACACTTCCGGCCCGGCGTACGAGGCGATGGGCGCGGCCATGGCCGAGGCCTTCGGCACCGAGATGGTCGCCTCCGGCGAGGGGGGCTCGATCCCCCTCTGCAACACGCTGCGCTCGCTCTACCCGCAGGCCGAGATCGTGCTGATCGGCGTCGAGGAGCCGACCACCCAGATCCACGCGGTCAACGAGAGCGTAGACCCGCAGGAACTGGAGCGGATGGCCCTCACCGAGGCGCTCTTCCTGCGCCGCTACGCAGAGCTGCGCTCCGCCTGACGGACCTCGGGCCGGGGGCTGCCGCTTGCCGCCCCCGGTCCCGGTCCCGGCCGCCCGCCGCGCAACCGGCGGGCGGCCGCCACCACCGCCGCATAGCCGACGGCACCGACCGCGAGCCCGGCCCCGGCGCCGAAGCAGACCTCCGGCACCAGGTGCCGCTTCAGCGGGCTGAGCCGGTGCAGCACCCCGACCGCCGTCGCCGCACCCAGCACCGCGACCGCGGCCCGCCGCGTCCGGGGCGCGAGCCCGACGGTCGGCCGCACCGGCTCGACCGCCCGCACCGCACGCGCCGCCCACCCGCCCACCGCCACCAGCGCGAGCGCCGAACTGCCGTACTGCAGCGCCTCGTACAGCGGCATCCCGGCCACCCGCCGGTCCAGTACGGGCAGCAGCCGGACACCCAGCCGGCCCCCGTGCGTGAACGCGTCCCAGCCGACGTGGGTGGCGGCACCGATCGCCGCCGACGCGACGAACCACGCCGCGCCGCTGCCGCCCCCGCTCCCGCTCCCGTCCCGCCGGACCGTCAGCGCCTCGGCACCGCCCGCCCACCGCTCGGGCAGCAGCGCCACCAGCGGTCCCCGCAGCAACCCGTGCCAGCCGACCACCAGCGCGCCGGCGATCGCCACGTCCAGCGTCGGCACCGCCCACCAGCGGTGCGTCAGCCCGCCGTGGCCGTACACCCCGGGCAGCAGGGACTCGGCGAAGAACGGCACATCGGGCGCCATCGACCCCGCGACCAGCGCCGACGCCACCAACGGCCCGTGCTCTCCGGCACGGTGCAGCAGCGGAAGGACGGCGGCGGGGTGGCTCAGCGTGAACGGCATGCCCCCATCCTCCCGCCCGCACCGACGACCCGGCGAACCCGGAGGTACGGCCACGCGCCGACGACCGGCCACGCCGCGCCACACCAAGCCACGCCCGCGCCGGGCGAGACCAGGCCGACCCGCCCCGACGGGTCGGCTACGCCGCGTCCGCCGTGCTCGCCAGCCCGACGGCCACCCGGCATCCCGCCTCCAGGTACCGCAACTCGCCGCTGCGCCGCGCGTCCAGGGCGGCCGCGAGGCGCCGGTACCGGCTCGGGGGCAGCAGCTCGCCGGCCTCGTCCAGAGTGACGAAGCGCCAGCTGCGCAGCTCCTCGGGCTGCAGCAGCAGGTTCTGGCGGCCCGTCGCGTCCAGCAGGCCGCCGTCGTACATCAGCCGCAGGCCGCCGCGGCGCGGGCCGGTGCGCGGTTCCCAGTCGACGGCGAGCAGGCGCAGCCCGGAGGGGTCGAGGCGCAGGCCCAGCTCCTCGGCGGTCTCGCGCAGCGCGGCGTCGGTGGGGGCCTCGCCGCGCTCGACCACGCCGCCGGGGAAGTCCCAGTCGGGCTTGTAGACGGGGTCGACGAGGAGCACGCGGTCCTGCTCGTCGAAGAACAGGACGGCGGAGGCCACGGTGTCACCGGTCGGGTCCGGGCTCTGGACGATCGGGCAGCGGGCGGCGCCGACCCGGACCAGCTCGGCGATCCGGCGGGCGGTCTCCCGTGGCGTGAGCTCGCTGGTGTCGAGCATCCGGGCGTCCCCGACGAGCCAGCGGCGCGCGGCGCGGTAGCGCGGCAGGTGCTCCAGGCACCAGGTGCGGACCCGCTCGCTGGCCTCGGGGTCGCCCGGGCACTCCTCGCGACGGGTGATGCGCTCGCGCAGGATCGTTTCTTCTGGGTCCAGCACGAAGTGGTGCACCGTGATCCCGTGGGAGGCGAGGTCGCCGAAGATCTCGTCCCGGTAGTCCTCTCTGAGCAGCGTCATCGGGACCACCAGCGGGCCCCCCACCTCGTTGAGCAGCGCCGCCGCCGTCTCGGGAACGAGCCGGCGCCAGGCAGCCAGGTCCTGGAAGTCGGACACCGCCGCCAGCCGGTCGGCCGGGAGCATCCGGCGCAGACCGAAACCCACCAGCTCGGGATCGAAGAGCACGCTCCCGGGCAGCAGTTCCACCAGCTCGCGGCAGGCACTGGTCTTGCCCGCCCCGAATGTGCCATTGACCCAGACGATCACAACGTCCCCTGCCCCTCGACTTCCCCCGATGCCGTTCGCACCGGGCAGCGCCCCCGTCAGCCGAACCAGCGCCACCCGTGGTGGTACCCGCGCCACGCCGCTCCCCATGCCTCCCCGACGCGCCCGCCCGCACGCCCCGGTCTGCCCCGTGACAGCGGCATGTGCCCAGGCCAGGCGGCTGCCCTCAGGAATATGCAGACCGGTCTACATCAGAATCGCACCCCTTCACCACTGGTCACGCACAGGAAATCCGGTGGGCCGACTTCCCGCGCACGCCGACCCCGCGCGCCGCGCACGCCCCCGTGACGCGCCTGCCCACGCCCTGCCCGCTTGCGCCGCCCGAGCCCCGGCGCGTACAGCGGAACAATGAGGCTGCTGCCCGTCGTCTTGGTCGACCCGTCCGGCGAGAACAGTCGTCGTCCCCGGCGCCAACGCGCACCTCACGCCGGAGGAGGTCGCCGACGCTCTGGCCCGCCTCCGCCTGCTCCCCGTCGACGTCGTCGTCTCGTGCACCGCACGTCGGGGGCGCCGGCCTAACCAGGCGCCCCCGACGTGCGGACCGGCGGACTCGCGGCGCGCTACGGCCGCCCCATGTACGCCGGGTAGTAGCCGCTGCTGATCCCCGAGATCCGGATGCTGGTCCCCGGCCGCGCGGCCTCGACGTACTGGTTGTTGCCCAGGTAGATCGCCACGTGCTGGATGCCCCGCGCGGTCCCGTCCGGCGACCAGAACAGCAGGTCACCGCGGCGCAGCTGGCTCGCCTTGATCGGCGTGGTCGCCGCGTACTGGTCGTTGGCGACCCGCGGCAGGCTGATCCCGCCGCGCTTGAAGGCCTGCTGCACCAGGCCCGAGCAGTCGTACCCGTCCGGCCCGTTGCCGGCCGTCATGAACGGCTTGCCCAGCTGGGCGAGCGCGAACTGCACGGCGGTCTCGACGTCCGGGTCCGCGGCGACCGAGCCGCCGGAGGAGCCCGATCCCGAGGAGCCCGAGGAGGAGCCGCCCCCGGTCCGCGCCAGGTAGATGTCGTAGTGCGTGGTCCAGCGCCACTCGCCCTTGCTGTTCTTGAACCAGTAGCGCGAGCCGTCCCAGCCCTGCTTGATCCCGCCGCTCGACTTCGTGCCGCTCGAGGACTTCGTCCCCCCGCCGGTCCGCGCGACGTACACGCTGTAGTGCGAGGTCCAGCGCCACTGCCCCTGGCTGTTCTTGAACCAGTACCGCGAGCCGTCCCACCCGGCGTGCGCCGGCGCGGCCTCGGCGGCCGCGGGGCTCACACCGGTGCCGAGGCCGAGCACACCCGCTCCGGTCGCGATCACGGCCACCATGCCTATCCCCCGGCGGATCCGGGCGGCCCGGGACGGGCGCGAGGTACGAGCGGTGGCAGCGGCCTGCCGCGCGGTCGGTTCGTCGGCGGCATCCGGCGCGCCGGTGTTGACGGTGGTCATCCTGCTGACTTCCTTCACTGCTGCGACTTTGCGGATCGCTGCGGGTCGCTGTCGACCGCGGCGAACTGCCGCCGGACGGCGGCTGCGGAACCGCTCCCGACCCGCCGTACGCCCGGTGGCACCGGTTCGTACGGCTCGGCGGGTCCCCGCCCGACACGCCGCGACCTCCGGCCGGTGCGACCGGAAGCCGCGGCGTGTAGCCCAGGGATTCAGTTCTGCCTGCGTGTCACGTTAAGCACGCGTCCGCTCACCGCGCGCAGTGGAGTGCGCCAAAGGAAGGTTTCCCGGGCGACGGACACCGACGGCGCATCAGGGTGAACACCCGTCACCGCGAGGGCATCCGACGCCGCCTCATCACCGGCTTCCGGCCTCCGCCAGCAGCTGCTTCTTCAGCACCTTTCCCAGTGCGTTCCTTGGCAGTTCGGGCACGAGCACGACCCGGCGCGGCCGCTTGTGCACCGAGAGCCGCTCCGCCACGAAGGCCGTCAGCTGGTCCCCCGTCACGGCGCCGTCCGGGACGACGTAGGCGACGATCGTCTGGCCGAGGTCCTCGTCCGGCACGCCGACCACCGCCGCGTCGGCGACCGACGGGTGGTCGCGCAGCGCGGCCTCCACCTCGCCCGCGCCGATCCGGTAGCCGCCGCTCTTGATCAGGTCCACCGAGGCCCGGCCGACGATCCGGTGGAAGCCGTCCGCCCCGATCACCGCGACGTCGCCGGTACGGAACCAGCCGTCCGCCGTCCACGCCTCGGCGTCCGCGTCCGGCCGGTTGAGGTAGCCGCTGAACAGCGTCGGACCGGAGACCTGCAGCTCACCGACGGTCTCCCCGTCCTGCGGCACCGGCGCGCCGTCCTCGCCGACCAGCCGGGTGCGCACCCCCTCCAGCGGCAGGCCGACGCTGCCCGGGCGCCGCTCGCCGTCCGCCCGGGTGCTGACGGTGATCAGCGACTCGGTCATCCCGTACCGCTCGATCGGGGCGTGCCCGGTGAGCGCCGCCAGCTTCTCGAACACCGGTACGGGCAGCGGTGCGCTGCCGGAGACCAGCAGCCGGGCCGAGGCCAGCCGGGCCGCCGCCTCCGGGTCCGCCGCCAGCCGGGACCAGACGGTGGGCACACCGAAGTACAGGCTGCCGCCGGCCTCCGCGTACCCCGCGGGGGTGGGCCGTCCGGTGTGCACCAGCCGGCTGCCGGTGCGCAGGGCGCCGAGCACGCCGAGCAGCAGCCCGTGCACGTGGAACAGCGGCAGGCCGTGGGCGAGGGAGTCCTCGGCGGTCCACTGCCAGGCGTCGGCCAGGGCGTCCAGGTCGGCGGCGATCGCCTCGCGCCGGATCACCGCGCCCTTCGGCGCGCCGGTGGTGCCCGAGGTGTAGAGCACGAAGCCGGTCGACTCCGCGGCCGGCTCGGCGTACGTGGCGGCGGAGCGCTGCAGGGGATCGACCGGCAGCCCCTCCACCGGGCTGCCGTCGGGCAGCGCCTCCCCGACGGCGTGCGCGAGCAGCGCCGCGCCCGAGTCACGCAGGATGTGCTCGCGCTCCTTGGGCCCCGAGTCGGGTGGCAGCGGCACCACCGGCACGCCCGCCAGCAGACCGCCGACCACGGCGACGACCGTCTCGACGGTCGGCCGGGCGAGCACCGCCACCGCGGGGGCGCCGGCCACCCGGTCCGCGACGGCGGTCGCCGCCCCCAGCAGTTCCTCCCGGGAGAGCGCCCGGCCGTCGATCCGCAGCGCATCCGCCGCGTCGCCGAAACCGCCCTGAAGTGCCGTCAGCAGTGCCATGCCACCGTCCTCGACTCGTCCCGCGCCATCACGTCACGCCTCGCACGTCACGCCCTCGGGCCATGAGTCCACCTCATGCCCCGCACATCACGCGTCCGGGTCATGAGCCGAACTCATGTCCCCGACATGAGCTCGGCTCATGCCCTCAGGTCACCCGTTCAGGTCATGAGATGAGCTCATGCCCGCACGTCATGAGGTGAGCTCATGCCCTGAGGCATGAGGCGAGCTCATGCCCGAACGTCATGAACTCACCTCAGGCCCGTACGTGACACGCTCGCGCCGACTCTACGGGCCGCTGCTCCGCGCACCGCGCTCCGGGCAGGACGGCGGAGGGCGTGGCACCGAGCACCCGGCGCCACGCCCTCCGAACCTTCCCGCGGGATCAGCCCTTGCGGGCCTTCACCTCGGCGGTGAGCTGCGGCAGCACCTCGAAGAGGTCGCCGACCACGCCGTAGTCGACCAGCTCGAAGATCGGGGCCTCGGGGTCCTTGTTGACGGCCACGATGGTCTTCGAGGTCTGCATGCCGGCCCGGTGCTGGATGGCACCGGAGATGCCCGCCGCGATGTAGAGCTGCGGGGAGACCTGCTTGCCGGTCTGGCCGACCTGGTTGCTGTGCGGGTACCAGCCGGCGTCGACGGCGGCACGCGAGGCGCCGACGGCCGCGCCGAGCGCGTCCGCGAGGTCCTCGACCACGCCGAAGCCCTCGGCGGCACCGACGCCGCGGCCGCCGGAGACCACGATGGCGGCCTCGGTCAGCTCCGGGCGGCCGGTGGACACGCGCGGGGTGCGCGAGGTGACCTTGGCGGCGTTGCCGGTGAACTCCACCGACACGTTCTCCACCGCGCCGGCGGCCGGGGCGGCCTCCGGGGCGACGGCGTTCGGCTTGACGGTGATGACCGGCGCGCCCTTGGTGACCTTGGACTTCACCTGGAACGACGCGGCGAACACCGACTGGGTGGCGACCGGACCGCCGTCGCCGGCCTCCAGGTCGACGGCGTCGGTGATGATGCCGGAGCCGATCCGCAGCGCGACGCGGGCGGCGATCTCCTTGCCCTCACCCGAGGACGTCACCAGCACCGCGGCCGGGGACACCGTCTTGGCGATCTGGGCCAGGGCGTCCACCTTGGGGACGACCAGCTGGTCGGCGAACTCGGCGCCGTCGGCCACGTACACCTTCGCCGCGCCGAACTCGGCGGCCTTGGCGGCGATGTCGGCGGCCGCGGCACCGGCGCCGAGGACGACGGCGGACGGCTCGCCGACACGGCGGGCCAGGGTCAGCAGCTCCAGGGCCGGCTTGCGGACCACACCGTCGGCGTGGTCCACCAGAACCAGGATCTCAGCCATGATTCGTTGCTCCTGATCGATCGTTGGATGCGCGAACGGGTGGGACTAGATGAACTTCTGGTCGGCGAGGAAGCCGGCGAGCGCCTTGCCGCCCTCGCCCTCGTCCTTGACGACCGTGCCCGCGGTACGCGCCGGACGCGCCGCCACCGACTCGACCGCCGTCCACGAACCCGCCAGACCGACCTCGTCCGCCTCGATGCCCAGGTCGTCCAGGTCCAGCGACTGCACCGGCTTCTTCTTCGCCGCCATGATCCCCTTGAACGACGGGTACCGGGCCTCACCCGACTGGTCCGTCACCGAGACCACCGCCGGCAG